>CAXNMZ010000001.1:0-32050 GCA_964203125.1 Chitinophagales bacterium
GAGGCCAAATACAGCAAATTTAACGCCCTATTAACCGGTGGAGACCTTAGTTATTTTGTACCTCACTTAAAAAGAAGGATATTTGCCGACCCAAATTTAATTTATAAAGGACTATATGCGATTAGTGAAAAAAATACTTAGGTTAACCCCGTTCATTGGACTTTTCTGTTTTATAGCCCCATTACAGGCTCAGATCAATTCCCCATTTTCAAGATTTGGCGTAGGCAACGAAGTCTATAACAGTCAAAATGCTGCAAACCAAGGTATGGGTGGATTAACTGCTGCATATACACCCAATATGAATGGCGCTTTTGGACAAAGTATCAATTTTAACAATCCAGCTTCTTACGGAGGTATCTATATGACCACATTTGATATTGGATTGAACTTATCCAATAGTATTCTTAAAAGAACAACGCCTGCAGGAAAAGAAAAATCAACTTATTTAGTGCCTAATTATATTGTAGTAGGTGTGCCCATTAGTAAAGCAAAAAAAATTGGATTTGCTTTTGGATTAAGACCATTGACACAAATTAATTATTCAGTCAACGATTTTTCTTATTCAAAAAGTATCGGCGATTCCATCTATACCAACTATAAAGGCGAGGGCGGTATCAATCAAGTGTTTCTTGGATTGGGTAAAAGTTGGAAGTATTTAAGTATTGGAATGAACACAGGATATAATTTAGGCAGAAAAAAAATAGATGTTGTTAAGGCGGTATTATTCGATATAGACTCTACTAGTTTTTATCAATCCTTATCTAGTACAAATACAAGTTTTGGTGGGGTATTTTTAAATCTAGGTGTACAAGGTGAATTCCCATTATCAAGTTCAACCAATTCGGTGACAAAAGATAAAACAGAATATACCCTTAGCTATGGTGGAACCTATACCCTTGATCAAAAATTAAGTGGGAAGCAAGATATTTTAAGATCCAACGGCACTTTTACATCTTCGCAAGAAACACCAGTAGATACTGCGTTATTTGAAAAAAACATTAGAGGAAAAGTAGAACTACCAAGTACCATGACAGTAGGTATTGCCTTGCATAAAAAAGTGACCACGGTAAGAGGTAACTATGATCAATGGGTGGTTGGCATTGAATTGAATCAGTCCAATTGGAAGAATGGTTATAAATTTTATGGTGTATCAGATCAAGTGCGCAATGCCACCATGTTTCGTGTTGGAGCGCAATTATCACCTAATCCATTTGCTTTTGAAAGTTATTGGTCTACTGTCACCTATCGATTTGGGGTATTCAGTGGTAAAGATTATATCAATTTAAATAACATTGGATTAAATGTACAAGGGCTAACAATGGGTTTAGGATTGCCTATTAGAAAGTATCGTTCTTATGATTACCAATTCACTTTATTGAACCTTGCTTTACAGATGGGTCAAAGAGGTGGAGGCGCATCTAACTTTAAAGAAAATTTTGTTCAATTTACTGTGGGATATAGCTTGAGTGACGTTTGGTTCAATAAACGTAAATATGACTAATAGAATCCCTTATACAATATTGAAAATAGCAGTTGCTTGTTTGAGTAGCTGCTTTTTTATGACTTCATGCGAGAACGACGTAGATGCAGTAAAAGCATTAGGAGCAAGGGTTAGCGGGATAGATGTAGGAAAGGATGTGGCTATCTATATAAGTAATGATGGGAAATTAGGCGCTAAATTAACTGCGCCTTTGATGAATCGATATTTAGTGGATAGTAGTAAAATGATAGAGTTTCCTCTTTCAATTCATGTAGATTTTTACAAGGATAGCAATCAAATAGAAAGTCAACTCTCTGCTAAATATGCAAAGTATAAGGAGGCAGAAAATATAGTCTTTTTAAAAGAGGACGTCATTATTTTCAACACCCTGGGGGATACCTTATGGTGTAAGGAAATGTATTGGGATCAAAATACGGGTAAGTTTTATACCGAAAAGGATGTGGTGGTGAAGCAACACAACCCATTGGCCAAAATATATGGGAAAGGACTAGAAGCCAACCAAAATTTGACAGACATTCGTATCTTTAAACCACAATCAAATAGCTACGCCATCCTTCAAGACAGCAGTAGCTTAAACCCTTAAATAAACCAGATGGACTATAGAAAAATGGGTAAAACAGGGCTGCAATTAAGCACATTAAGTTTCGGAAGTTGGGTCACATTTCATAAGCAAATAGATGACCGTATTGCAGATGAATTAATGGGTATTGCTTATGATGCAGGTGTTAATTTTTTTGACAATGCAGAAGTGTATGCTGGTGGAGAAAGCGAGAAAATGATGGGCCGTGTTTTAAGTCAAAAAAAATGGGATAGAACTTCTATCGTACTTTCTTCAAAAGCTTATTTTGGATGGAGAGGAAAAGCCAATAAGCCAAACCAAACGGGGTTAAATAGAAAGCATTTAACAGAAGCATGTCATGAAGCATTACAAAGACTACAAACAGATTACTTAGATTTATATTTTTGTCATCGTCCGGACAAAACGACCCCCATAGAAGAAGTGGTGCAAACCATGAATACCTTGATCCAACAAGGAAAAATATTATATTGGGGCACCAGCGAATGGAGTGGCGTAGAGATCATGGAAGCACATAGAATAGCAGAAAAATATAAACTGATTGGTCCTTCCATGGAACAGCCTCAGTACAATATGTTTGAGCGCAATAAAATGGAAAATGATTTTGTAGAGATCTTTAAAAATGTAGGCATGGGCACGACTATTTGGAGCCCATTGGCTTCTGGATTGTTAACTGGAAAATACAATGATGGCATTCCAGATGGATCAAGAATGCAAATTGAAGGTTTTGAATGGTTAAGAGATAGAATGTTGATGCAAGATAAAATTGCGAAAGTGAAACAATTGGGCGCTTTAGCAAATGCTTTAAAAGTAAGTACTGCTTCATTGAGTATTGCATGGTGTATCAAAAATCCAAATGTGTCTACTGCTATTTTAGGGGCTACTAATAAGACACAATTATTAGACAATTTAACAGCACTAGAAACCGCTACCTTGCTGACGCCTGAAATCATGGAGCAGATAGAAGGAATCATTGACACTAAGCCTGTATTGCCAGAATGGTAAACAAGTATTTTTGAATTAAAAATAAACTATGATTTTTGCCATCGTTGCATCTGTAATTTTAATTGGTTTTTTCTCTGGCTATGAGATTGGCTTTGTAAGTGCCAATCGCCTTAGTTTAGAATTAAAGAAAAAACAAGGCAGCAGGTCAGGTAAAATCATTGCTGGCTTTCTTGAAGCACCAACACAGTTTATTGGTACTTGTTTAATAGGACTTAATATTTCATTGGTTGTGTTTGGTATCTTATTTGAAGAACTATTGCATACCCATATTTGGAGTAAATTTGAATTGGGTGATGGCGCCATTTTAGTAGGAAATACATTGGTTTCTACCTTTATTATTTTATTTATAGGGGAGCTTGTTCCAAAAGCCATGTTTAAAGCAAGGGCGGCTTCCTTAATCAATACTTTTGCGCCAGTCGCACAATTTTTCCATATTTTATTTAAACCACTCACTGTGATTTTAGTGAATACGGCGCAATGGGTTTTAAGTAATTTATTGCAAGTGAAGATGGCCTATAAAAAAGAGGCTTTTACTAAAGTAGATTTAGCGCATTTTGTACAACAAACCAATCCACATCAGGAACAACAAGAATTGAATACAGACTTATTTGAAAATGCATTGAGCTTGCCTGATATTAAAGTGCGCAAATGTTTGGTACCGAGAACAGAAATTATTGGTGTTGATTTATTGACTCCTATATCCGAATTGAAGGCACTTTTCATTGAAACTAAATTGAGTAAACTCATTGTATACAATGATACACTAGACAATATTGTTGGGTATGTACACCAGTTGGATTTATTTAAAAAGCCTACAGAAATTAAAGCGATCCTACACCCTGTTTTATTAGTGACTGAAAGTATGAATGCAGCAGACTTAATTAATTTATTCTCTAAAAAAAGAAAAAGTATTGCATGGGTGGTGGATGAATTTGGTGGAACTGCAGGCATTGTGACCATGGAAGATGTGTTGGAAGAAATTTTTGGCGAGATCAATGACGAATATGATGAACAAGAGTTTTTAGAAAAGAAACTTTCTGCCAACGAATACCTATTTAGTGGTAGGTTGGAATTAGACTATTTATATGAAAAATATGGTATTGACTTTGCTGCCGACAGCGCAGAGACCTTGAGTGGTTATTTGATCCATAAACATGAGGCCATTCCTAAAGTAAGAGAAGTGATCCATTTAAGCCATTTTGATGCCGAAATTCTCTTAGTAAGCGATACCAGAATTGAGAAAGTAAAGTTGACCATTCACTAGCACTATTTTTAGTTTTTAGGCCCTCATTTTGCCCTAGAAGCCTTAACTTTAGGCTTCATTCTTAATAATCCATGGCACTATTTGATCGTTTAAATTCAAAAGATGGTTCCGAGATGTCTTTCATCGATCATCTCGAAGTATTAAGAGGTACCATCGTAAGGTCTGCAGCAGCAATTTTGGTCATGGCCTTAGTGATTTTTATAAAGCGTGACTGGATCATGGACAATGTCATTACAGGACCAATCCAACCCGATTTTATTACCTATCGCTTATTTTGTGAATTCAGTCATTGGGCTGGATTAGGCAATGCATTGTGTATGCCTGCTGTAAAAGTAACCATGCAAAGCACCACATTTGGTGGACAGTTCTTGAGCAGTATTAGCATGGCGATTGTGGGAGGTATCATCACTGCTTTCCCGTTTATTTTTTATCAGTTTTGGTCCTTCATCAAACCAGCATTAAAAGAGCGTGAATTAAGCAATACAAGATTCATGATTTTTTGGGTCTCTTTCTTTTTCTTCTTAGGCGCAGCGTTTGGATTTTTCATACTAGGCCCATTCACTTTTAATTTCTTAGCAAGCTTCCAATTAGGCACCAAGAATGTGATCACGACCATGCCTACTTTTGCTGATTATTTAGATAATTTAACCAACCTTATATTGGGCTGTGGCATTGCATTTGAATTACCTGTATTGGCATTTTTATTGACCAAAATTGGTATGGTCACTCCTAAGTTTTTAAGCGGAGCGCGTAAATATGCAGCTGTGGTGATTTTAATTGTCGCTGCATTCATTACACCAAGTCCAGATTGGTATAGTCAGTTATTAGTCTTTATTCCTCTATATTCCTTATTTGAATTAAGTATTATCGTGTCTAGATGGGCTTATAAATCAGTGAAGAAAGCAGAAGAAGAGTGGGAGTAATAATTAATTTTTAATAAGTTAGCAACAATTTAAAATCGATTCATATGGCTTATATTTTTGATCTATCTAAACCTATTGCATTGGGTGCAGATCACGCTGGCGTAGCTTACAAACAAGAAGTAAAAGAGTGGCTCGAAAAAAAAGGTTACCAAGTCAAAGATTTTGGAACCTATTCTACTGATTCAGTGGATTACCCAGATTTTGCACATCCCACTGCAGCAAGTGTTGAAACTGGGGAAGCCGCTTTTGGTATTTTATTTTGTGGCTCTGCAAATGGTGTCGCCATCACAGCCAATAAGCATGCAGCTATTAGAGCGGGTTTGTGCTGGTTGCCTGAAATTGCTCAGTTAACAAGATTGCACAATGATGCAAATATTATTTGTGTGCCTGCAAGATTTGTAAGTGTTGAATCAGCCATCGAAATGATCGATGTATTTATGACAACGGCATTTGAAGGTGGACGACATCAAGGAAGAGTGGATAAGATCAGTTGCTAAGAACCTAATTTCACCAAAAAATAACTACATTTAAATTAACTATTTCATTTAAAATTAACCAACATGCGTAAAATTTTCATTGTACTGCTGAGTTTGAGTATTGGATTTGTGAATGCACAAACCATCGACGCCAACACAGCAGCTAAAACCATCACAGCAGCGGGCTTAAAAAAACACCTTAGCATCATAGCTGGCGAGGAAATGCAAGGTAGAGAAACCGGAACAGAAGGAGAAAGAAAAGCGGCTAGCTATTTAGTGAGCCAATACAAGCAAATGGATTTAACTCCAGGTAACGCTGGGTCTTACAGAATGCCATTTAGTTTGTTTCAAGATAAAGTAACAATGTCAAGTTTAAAAGTAAACGGCACTAGCTATACTTTAGACAAAGACTTCTGGATCAGCGCAGCTGCTGCACCACAAAAATTATTTACTAGCGCAGAAGTGTTTTATGTAGGCGCTGAATTCAATGACAAGTCTACTTTGGATGTTAGAGGTAAATTATTAATTAGCTCAGAAGGCAAAGAAAGAGCCATGAGTAAAACAATGGCAGCGCAAAAATTAGGTGCGATTGGTATCATCAATATTGCAAAAACAAATCCATCTATGCCAAGCAACTTAAGTGGCAGAATGGCTTTTGCAGCGAATGCCAATTCTTTTTTGAGCATGACTGTTTCTAAAACTGTTGGTGCTGCTTTATTGGGCGGAACAAAAGAATTCAGTGATCAAGAATGGGAAACATTGCCTATTGGTAAATATATTGCAGCGATTGAATGGTTAGCAGACAAAACAAGTGCTACTGTAGCAAGTGCCAATGTCATTGCTTATATGCCAAGCAGAGAAAAAACAGATGAGTACTTATTCATTACGAGTCACTATGACCACGAAGGTATTAAGAACGGCGTAATTTATTATGGTGCAGATGATGATGGATCAGGTACCACAGGGGTATTAGCGATTGCAGAAGCATTTGCAAAAGCAAGAAAAAAAGGATTTAGCCCAAAAAGAAATATTGTATTCATGAATGTATCGGGTGAAGAAAAAGGATTGTTAGGTTCTAAATATTATGGAGACCATCCTATTTTTCCAATGGAAAAAACCACTGCCGATTTAAATATTGATATGATTGGTCGTATTGATCCAACTTACAAAGGAGATTCCATGAACTATGTGTATGTGATTGGTGAAGATAAATTAAGTAGTGATTTACAACCTATCACAGACAAAGTGAATAAAAACTACAATATGGAATTGGATAGAAGATTCAACGATCCTAAAGATCCAAACCGTTTTTATTACAGAAGTGACCATTATAATTTTGCTGCAAAAGGCGTACCTGTTATTTTTTACTTCAACGGTACACACGCAGACTACCATAAACCAACAGATAGAGTGGAGAAAATCAATTTTGATTTGATGGAAAAAAGAACAAGAATCATTTTTGAAACTGCTTGGGATATGGCAACAAGAGAAGACATGTTAAAGCGCGATATGCCTTTGAATATGCCAGCAACTAGATAGTCTCGTACTATACACATAAAAAATGCCCCTTCATTTTGAAGGGGCATTTTTATTTCTTATATATTTTTATACAATATTAGCGTTTGAAATAAATACTAATCCGAGCGAGAAGACGCGAATGAGCGTCTGATGGAAGCCCGTAAATTCTTCTTGCGAGCGTGAGCGAGGATTAGGTATTTTTTCGAACGTATTTTTATTGGATTACTGTCCTAAAATATAAGAGAATATCAATGGCACGACAATCGTGGCATCACTCTCTACAATAAACTTAGGCGTATGGATATCTAATTTACCCCAGGTAATTTTTTCGTTTGGAACTGCACCAGAATAAGATCCGTAAGAAGTTGTACTATCACTGATTTGACAGAAATAACTCCAGAAAGGCACATCATGCCATTCAAGATCTTGGTACATCATTGGTACTACACAAATAGGGAAATCACCAGCAATACCTCCACCCACTTGGAAGAAACCTACCCCTTTACCGCCACTATTGGCACGGTACCATTCTGTTAGTTGCACCATATATTCAATACCGTTTTTAACAGTCGATGCTTTTAATTCATTTTTAATGACATAGCTAGCAAAGATATTTCCAGTCGTGCTATCCTCCCATCCTGGTACCACAATTGGAATGTTCTTTTTCGCAGCAGCTACCACCCAGCTATCCTTAGGATCAATTTCATAATATTGTTCTAACTCTCCGCTTAAAATAACTTGATACATAAACTCATGCGGGAAATAACGCTCCCCTTTTGCCTCCGCTTCTTTCCAGAACTTAACAATATGCTTTTGTAATCTTCTAAATGCTTCCTCTTCTGGAATACAAGTATCCGTCACACGGTTGTAATGATTTTCTAATAAATCCCACTCATCCTGTGGCGTTAAATCTCTATAGTTAGGTACACGCTTGTAATGACTATGTGCTACCAGGTTCATCACGTCTTCTTCTAAATTGGCACCTGTACAGCTGATAATCGCAATCTTGTCTTGACGAATCATCTCGGCTAAGCTGATACCCAATTCGGCCGTACTCATAGCACCTGCTAAACTCACTAACATCTTGCCTCCTTCTAATAAATGCGTTTCATACCCTTTAGCAGCATCTACTAAGGCAGCAGCATTAAAGTGTCGATAATGGTGCTCTATAAACTGTGAAATTGGTCCTTTGCTCATGTCAATTGATTTGATGCAAAAGTAATTTATTTAAGCAGATTTGCCCAATTCATGTAAAAGGTTCCTAAGGCAAAATTTTGTACCTTGAGCATGAAATTGAACGCCATGAACACTAAAAAATACGGTCCTTGGTTAGTTGCAGGAATGATTATCGCCCCATTTATTTATGGTGCCTTGATTTTTCCTCAATTACCTAGTAAAATTCCTACCCATTTTAATATTGAGGGGAAGGCAGACGCCTGGGGTGGCCCATCTAGCATTTTTTTAGGCCCAGGGATTATGGGGGCTGTGAGTATTTTTGTTTATGTGCTATTATCAAACCTAAAAAAATTCGATCCTAAAAAATACGATGAAGCCAACGATACACTTTATAAGGATTTTGCCGTTTTAACGGTTGTTTTTTTAAGTATCTTAAGTTTGATTATTATTTATTCATCCACCCATGCAGATGAGATCAATGTAGGTCAATTGATTTTACCATTGGTTGGATTATCTTTTGCAGGACTTGGATGGTATATGCCTAAGTTTAAGCAAAATTATTTTGTAGGATTTAAATTGCCTTGGACATTAGAAAATGTAGACAACTGGAATGAGACACATAAAGTAGCAGGAAAAATTTGGATCTATGGTGGATTGTTTCAAGTAGTTGTGACATTTTTATTACCGATGAAATTTGGTTTCATTGGTTTTATATTGGCCACCGCAGTAATGGTGATCATTCCCTCTGTCTTTTCATATCGTATGTTTAGAAACGGAAATCAAATAAAAAATATCTAATTAAATAATACCAATTTACAATGAGCAATAAAAATAATTTAGGGACCAAATTCATTCATGCAGGTGCGCATCCAGATCCAAGTACAGGCGCCATTATGACGCCAATTTACCAAACCTCTACTTATGTACAATCCGCGCCTGGCGTACATCAGGGCTATGAATATGCAAGAAGTCAAAATCCTACAAGATTCGCTTTAGAAGAAGCATTTGCAGTGATTGAAAATGCAAAATTTGGATTGGCTTTTGCAAGTGGTGTGGCAGCAACAGACGCTGTGATGCGCTTACTAGTTCCTGGTGACGAAGTGGTTGCAGCGCATGATATGTATGGCGGGTCCTTCAGGTTATTTTCAAAAGTGCATGAGAAGATGGGCATCAAATTTATTTATGTAGATACTTCTGATGTCAATAATGTCGCAGCTGCGATGACAGCAAAGACTAAATTAATTTGGGTAGAAACACCTACCAATCCTTTGATGAATATTACGGATATCGAAGCGGTATCAGCGATAGGCAAAAAACACAACTGCATTATATGTGTAGATAACACATTCGCCTCTCCATATTTACAAAATCCATTGGATCAAGGTGCCACCATTGTGATGCATTCTGCTACTAAATACTTAGGAGGTCATAGTGATGTGATTCAAGGTTGTTTGATGTTGAATGATCAAGCACTAAGAGACCAATTGTATTTTATACAAAAAAGTACAGGCGCAGTTCCAGGACCGCAGGATTGTTTTTTAGTCTTAAGAGGTATTAAGACATTGCATGTAAGAATGCAAAGGCATTGTGAGAATGGTGAAAAAGTGGCTGCTTATTTAAGACAACATCCAAAAGTGGCAAAAGTATACTGGTGTGGCTTTACAGACCATCATAATCATGATATTGCTAAAAAACAAATGCGTGGATTTGGTGGGATGATGAGTTTTGTATTAAAAGACAACAGTGTTACAGCAGCCACCAAAGTATTGTCAAGTACAAAGATATTTTCATTGGCCGAAAGTTTAGGCGGTGTAGAATCTTTGATCAATCACCCTGCAAGTATGACCCATGCATCTATTCCTCGCGAGCAAAGAATTGCCAACGGACTAGCAGACGGCTTAATTCGTTTAAGTGTAGGGATTGAAGATGCCGAAGATATCATTGCAGATTTAGCACAGGCCATTGGATAATGAACCCTGCAATCAAACAATTACTCGATCAAAAAGTAAAGCAATACAATCATATTGACTTTATCGAAAAAGATCCAATTAGTATACCTCATTTATTTACAAAGCAGCAAGACATTGAAATTGCTGCTTTTTTTGCCGCCATTTTTGCTTGGGGCAATCGCACCACCATCATTCAAAAGAGCAAGGAATTACTGGAAAGAATGGACAATGCGCCTTTTGAATTTTGTATCCAACACCAAGCAAAAGATCTTAAAAAACTAGGAGGTTTCGCGCATCGCACATTCAAGGATACAGATTTATTGTATTGTATCGCTTTCTTTAAACAACATTATACCACGCAAAAAAGTTTAGAAACTGCTTTTTTCATTGACCAACAATCAGGTAAAAAAATAAAAACAGTGGAAGCAGGATTAGTCCATTTTAAAAATTACTTTTTCTCATTAGAGGACGCGCCAGATCGTACCAAAAAACATATTGCATCTCCCGAAAATGGATCTACTTGTAAAAGATTGAATATGTTTTTAAGATGGATGGTCCGGAAGGATCAACATGGGATTGACTTTGGCTTGTGGAAAGCCATTTCCCCTGCCGAATTAATCATACCCATTGATGTGCATGTAGCAAGGGTATCCAGGGCTTTTGGTCTGATCTCCCGTCCTCAAATAGATTGGTTGACTGCCTTGGAGTTAACTGATTATTGCCGAACTTTAGATGCAAGAGATCCTGTCAAATACGACTTCGCCTTATTTAGTTTAGGTGTCACAGAAAAAATCAGGTAAAAATAACCTCATGGAAAAAGCATTTTCCGAATTAGAACAACTAGGCCCTAGCGATTTAATTGCCTACATCAATGATTGCATACAACATGATTTTAACAAGTTGGTGCAATTACTATACCGTATTGATGTATCTGAAGAAAAGTTAAAATATATACTACAATTAAATCCAAATGAAGATGCAGCAAAACTAATTGCAGCAGTGATTGTAGAAAGATTGGCTGCAACAAAGGCAGCAAGAGCAAGTTTTAGTACGACCAAAAAAATAGATTCATCCGCATCAGAAAATAATGACCAGCATGATGAAGACCTTGAGCGTTTATAAATCTCCTAACTGAGGACGAAGTACAATATCTTCTACCACAGCTTGCGGACTTAATTGTGTCGCTGCATAAATCATCTTTGCAATATCATCTGCTTCCATGATACGATCTTCTGGCACCCCAGAACCCTTCCAGCTATTGGTATAAGTGGCTCCAGGACAAACTGCAGTGACTTTAATCCCTTTGTCTTTTAATTCTAGTCTTAGGTTGGTAGAAAAACCTAAGAGCGCATATTTAGAAATACTATAAGATCCGCCATGAGGATAGGCTTGTAAGGATGCGATAGAACAGATATTAAAAATATGACCTTGTTTTGCTTTGATCATCGCTGGTAAAAGATCACGAGTCAAATGATAAGCAGAAAATAAATTCGCATTCAATTGTGCTTCTAATTGTCCATCCGGTTCGTCTTGTAATTGACCAGGTAAAAAATAGCCCGCATTGTTCACCAATACATCCGGGGTGGTTCTTGCTAAAACCCATTCAGAAAAACAGTGTACCTGTGCTTGAATAGACAAATCTGCCTGTACAAAGTCCACCTTTACGTTAGGATATGTTTTTTGTAAGGATGCTGCTGCACCAGAGAGATCGGCAGGGGTCTTACTTGTTAGATACAAATTATGTCCAGCTGCTGCAAAAGCGTTTGCAATGGCAAAACCAATCCCTTTTGAAGCACCAGTAATAATGATATTCATAAATTCATACTTTACTAGATAAAGATAACATGCAAAATGGTAATTTAGCATTTCAATTACCAATTCATCCTATCCTCATGGCCTATAAAGACCTTTTTTTTGACCTAGATCATACCCTTTGGGATTTCGAGACCAATTCTAAAGAAACGATCCAAGAACTATATACCACGCACCGTTTAGCGGACTTAGGCATTGTTGATTTTGATGGATTTTACAGCACTTATTCTGCCCACAATCACCGTTTATGGGACCGATACACCAAGGGCTTTATCAAACAAGAAGAGTTGAGATGGAAAAGAGTGTATTTAAGTTTATTAGATTTTAAAGTAGCCAATGAACCATTGGCAAGGGAAATGTCTCAAGCATATTTAGAGATTCTGCCGAATAAAAAACATTTATTCCCCTACACCATCGAAATCTTAGACTACTTAAAACAGAAGGACTATAAAATGCACCTCATTACCAATGGATTCGAATCGGTGCAATTTAAAAAAATAAAAAACTCGGGGCTAGAGAATTTTTTTACCGAAGTCATTACGTCCGAAGCCAGTAATAGTTTGAAACCGCAGAAGGAAATTTTTGAATACGCTTTAAAAAATGCGAATGCAAGTGTTGAGAAAAGTATTATGATTGGAGACAATGAGTCGGCAGATATACAAGGCGGGATCAATATAGGAATGGACACTATTTTTGTGAATCATATTCAAGTTGTGCCAACGATTCCTGCAACTTATACCATCACACATTTAAAAGAATTGGAAAACATCTTATAAGTAGATACCTATTTCATTACCATCTTGCTAATACAGTGACGCCACCTTGCACGGCATCTCCAATTTTGCAATTGATTTGCGTGCCAATTGGTAATAACAAATCTACCCTGCTACCGAATTTAATGAAACCATATTCATCACACTGATTGAATGAAGAACCAACAGCCGCGTAATTACATATTCTTCTAGCAAGTGCTCCAGCAATCTGCTTTAATAAAATAGATCCCTTTTCATTTTCAACCACCACAGACCATCTTTCATTATCTGTAGAAGATTTAGGATGCCATGCGACTAAAAATTTTCCAGGATGGTATTGGTTATAGATGATCTTACCTGCAACTGGCAAGCGATTAACATGCACATTCGCAGGACTCATAAAAACACTGATTTGAATTCTTGGCTCCTTATAAAACTCATCTGGCATCACTTCCTCAATCACCACTACTTTCCCATCTGCTGGTGCAACAATCGCCGAAGGGTCCATTGTTAATGTACGATTGGGCATTCTAAAGAAAGATACAATGAATAAAAAGAAAGCGACTGTAATTGCAAATACACACCATGCCAACAAAGCACTTATTGGAAATAAATAAGAGAAATTAATTAAATTCAAAACACCTACCACAAATGCAATCAAAGCAATCGTAGCTGTTCCTTCTCTGTGTATGGTCATAAATAACAATTTGGGCAAAGGTAATTCATCTAAAAGATAAATTGAAGCAATATCCAAACAAATGGACCTGCAAACAAGATAGAATCAAATCGATCTAAGAAGCCACCATGGCCAGGCATCATACTACCACTATCTTTCACGCCAGCCAAGCGTTTTAATTTACTTTCAAAAAGATCGCCCAAATTGCCCATGACAGATGCTACAATAGTGATCATATACAGGTACTTAGTCGCGATAGGAATAAATTGACCAGCAACAGTAGATAAAATCACGACAGATAAAATAATACCAGCAATCGTACCTTCCCATGTTTTCTTAGGCGAGATGGGAGAAATAGGCGTACGACCAATAAATGAACCAACGATATACGCCATGGTATCATTCACCCAAACTGTCACAATCACTAAAATTGGTACCATCAATTCTATATTTGGGAAAAACATGGACATGGCGGAATTTAAAAACATGCCCCTCATGGCGTAAAATAAAGAAAGGCTAATTGAAATATAGATGAATCCAAAAAAACTAATCGCTACATTTTTGACTTCCGCTTTTCTAGTAAATACATCTGCCACCATCATCAATACAAGGGCTACTGGCATGGCTTTCAAGCCAATCCATCTTAAACCAATTCCTTGAAAATTGGTAGGCAAAAGATTTTTTATAAAATCGGGCAATACAATATCGGTGGGCGCTAAACTAGTCATCATTAAAGTACCCACCACCAATACGCCCCATTGATGCAATTTTGAAATTTGGTTATAGGAAGGAAATATATTTCGCATCAATTTTTGGTATTCATACAAACAACCAATTTGTATCAACAAAAACAAAGCAAAATAAGACCAGTTATTAAAGAGTAGCCCTGCTAACATCATCAACACAAATACGATAGCAGACAATGCCCTTACTTTAAAAACAGAAAAATTAAAAGCCATGAAACCTTTTTTAAATTTAAAATTAATTTATCTCCGCAATAATACTAAGCGCTTTTTCTTCAAAAATAGTAGGCGTGTATAATTCAACCTCTCCTAAAAAAACGTAAGAAGTATCCTGCTTGTTTAACAACTTAGTAGGAATCCCTTGCTCCTCTAAAAGTCCTGCTACCATTGTTGTGTAAGCTAACTGCGTATTACTAAAAATCTTTTTCCAGTCCTGCATTGGTGGTCTTTTTTAATTGTTTGAACAAAATAAACAATGCCACTAGTCCAATGATCACCCAATAATAAGTGAGATTAGAGTCCAATACTTGATCAATTTTTTTTGGATTATTTCTTACTGAATACAAAGCAGCCACACCAATTGCATTGTTGACAAAATGCATGAGTATCGGCAACCAAATGGTTTTTGTGTAATAATAAATTAAGCCAAGTACAATACCCAATGACATCCTGGATAAAAAGCCAAAATAAGAAAAATGAAATGCACTAAATAAAATAGCAGTGATCACTATCGCAAAGAAAGGCTTCCCCGACCAGTCTGTAATTATTTTTTGAAGTGTTCCCCTAAAATACAATTCCTCTACAATGGCTGGCACCACTGCAATGGCTACAATAGCTAGTATTAAATCACCAATGGAACGCATTTGAGTCATCGCCATCAATGCTTTTTTATATTGGGCTTCTAAATTTGTTGCCCAATTTCTAATGCTAGTAGAAAATGTAATTTTATCTGTAAGGTCTCCTAATGCGCCACTTAAAATCAAGCCAGTGAAAGCTAGTAAAATAACAATCCCTACTTGTTTTTCATTCGTGATGGGCTTGAACCCTAAATTAGAAGCGAAACTTCCTTTGGTAAAATAAGCCACCACTAAAGCTGGCACACCAAAGCCAATAATAGAAGCAAAAGCGTTGGCAATTTGCGTCATACTGGTATTTTCAGGGCGCAATAAAACAGACTGAATTTCCATAAATGGCACATGCAATGCAGCTGCTACAATCGAAAAAGTAATTAAGCCCCCAAGTATCATACTCAATCCAGTCATGGATATAAATAGAACCATCCTGAATCCAGGGCTCATATTAAAAATAGAATTTTCATTAGTATACATGTCAATGCAATTAATTGGTACCTTTGCCGGGCGTATCGATTAGATGCAAGATAATGAATTCATATGGTTTCTATAGGGAACATACAATTACCAGATTTTCCGCTTTTATTAGCGCCCATGGAGGACGTAAGTGATCCTCCGTTTAGAGCCGTGTGCAAAGACAATGGCGCAGACCTCATGTATACCGAATTTATTAGCAGTGAGGGTTTAATTCGGGATGCCATCAAAAGCAAACAGAAATTAGATATTTATGATTACGAACGCCCAATAGGGATTCAAATATTTGGTGGAGATGAGGAAGCGATGGCCTTATGTACTAAAATAGTAGATACGGTAAACCCAGATTTAATTGACATTAATTTTGGATGCCCCGTAAAAAAAGTAGCTATGAAGGGTGCTGGCGCAGGCGTTTTGAGAGACCTAGATTTAATGGTACGTTTAACCGAAGCAGTGGTAAAAAGTACCAACCTTCCTGTGACTGTGAAAACAAGATTAGGATGGGATGATAGTAGTTTGAATGTACACGAAGCCGCATTAAGATTACAAGATGTTGGGATAAACGCCTTGGCCATTCATGGACGTACAAGAGTGCAGATGTACAAAGGCGAAGCAGATTGGACCATCATTGGTAATATCAAAAACGACCCAAGAATTCATATTCCTATTTTTGGCAACGGGGATATCAATTCTCCAGAAAAAGCTTTGGAATATAAAAATAAATACGGCGTGGATGGCGTGATGATTGGCAGGGCTGCCATTGGATATCCATGGATCTTTAGAGAGATCAAACATTTTTTAGCAACTGGAGAAAAAATGAAATCTCCTTCCATTGAAGAACGTGTAGAAGTAGCAAGAAAACATTTAATAAAGTCTTTAGAATGGAAAGGGCCCATTGGTGGCATCAACGAAATGCGCAGACATTATGCCAACTACTTAAGAGGCTTACCAAATATTAAAGAATATAGAAATCAATTGGTGCGCATTACAGAGCGCGAAGGCATCGAAACGATATTAGATGAGATCAAAGAAAAATTCAAAGGCATGGAAATTGACTCAGGTAAAATTGTATTAGAGAACTACCACGAGCATTGCCCTATCGATTAATAGCATCAACGATTTTTGCATCCAAAGGATCCACACTCATTGGAAAATAATGTGTCAATACACCTTGTTCATTGATTAAGTATTTACAAAAATTCCAAGCAGGCACTTGATTGCACCAGCCATTTAAATTGGCTGTACTTAACCAAGTATAGACTGGATTCTGTTCATTCGATTTCAACACCACCGACTTAGACATCAAAGGAAAACTCACCCCATAATTTTTTTGGCAAAAAGCAGCAATGGCTTGATCGTCTTTTGTTTCTTGATTTTTAAAATCATTGGCAGGAAAACCTACCACAACTAAAGACCCAGCAAACTGTTTAGATAATTTTTCTAAATTTTCATATTGACCAGTATATCCGCAATCACTCGCTGTATTCACAATCAACACTTTTTTTCCTTTGAATTGCTCAAAACTAAAAGCATTGCCTGCAATATCTTTTGTTGTCAAACTATAGAATTCAATAGTCCCTTTTTTCATTTCTGTATTCGCCTGTACTTGCTTAGATCCAGCTTTTCCTGATGACCACATAATTGCAGGATAGATCGTTTTTAAAATAGATTGACGATAGGTCATATCCTTTTTCTTCATCAATAATGCAGCGGTAACCAATACCCCCACTGCAATGGCTATTTTAATGATCATATTTTTATTTTTATTGAGGTGCATTTATGATATTCTGTTATCCAATTAATCTTTTTAATAACCAAGCCTTGCCTTTATAAGGCGGATATTTAAAACTAGGGTCTATCCAAGTAGGTGTTTTTAAAACCGACTTGGTATGCGTAAACGTATCAAAACTTAACTTACCATGATAGCCTCCTGTTCCGCTGAAACCCCTGCCACCAAAGGGTAAATCATGATTGGTAATATGCATCGTGGCATTATTTACACAAGCACCACCAGAAGGCACATTGGTTAACCAATAAGCTTCATCGGCTTGATTTTCAGTAAACACATAGAATGCCAATGGGTTTGGATTTTTTTGAATAATGGCCAAGGCTTCTTCTTTGGATGCATAAGTAAGGATAGGAAGAATAGGTCCAAAAATTTCATCCTGCATAATTTTAGCATCTGCATGAACACCCGTTAAAATAGTTGGTTCAATAAATAATTTTTCTCTATTTGATTTTCCTCCATACACAATTTCACCGTCCCCTAAATAAGAAGTTAAACGCAACCATTGTTTTTCATTAATAATTTTACCGTAATGTTCTGAGTTTTCTGCATCCGCTCCGTAAAATTTTTGAATGGCAATGATTAATTCTTTAATGAGCTCATCCCTTAAATGAGGAGGTACTAAGATATAGTCAGGGGCAATACACATTTGACCACAATTAGAAAATTTAGGATTGGCTAAACGGCGCGCTGCTACTCTTAAATTGGCATCATCACAAATCACTGCAGGGCTCTTTCCGCCTAACTCTAAAGTCACGGGCACTAGTTGTTCAGCTGCTAATTTGTAAATTATTTTTCCCACCATGGTGCTACCCGTATAAAAAATATGATCGAACCTGTTTTCTGTAAGTAATGGTGGAAGCACCGCAGCGCCTTCCCCTTCTAAATACAACATATAATTATTGGGAAACAAATCAGCAATCATCTTGCCCATCACCGCTGCAGTTGCTGGTGCAAACTCACTTGGTTTTAAGACCGCACAATTCCCGCCTGCAATCGCGCCAATCAATGGCGTAAATAATAATTGAAAAGGATAGTTCCAAGGAGCAATGATACAAACCACGCCCAAGGGCTCTTGAATGGTAAAACTAGAAGAAGGCATATTCACCAAATTAGTAGCAACCGATTTAGGCTGCATCCATCCTTTCAAATGTTCGATGGTATAATTTAATTCACTTAAGAAAAAACCTACTTCGGTCGCCCAAGCATCTTCATCGGTTTTTTTTAAATCGGCATACAATGCTTTATACAATGCTTGCTCATTATCAAGCACCAACTGCTTGAGTCTTTTAAGTTGCAAAAGCCTAAATGCAAAAGGCTGGGTCGCCCCTGACTGAAAATATTGTCTTAATGCTTCTAACTGTGTATTCATAGCTTCAAAAATGTATAGCAATTTAAACTTTAATCCCCAAACCCATGCCAATTTATG
Organism: Chitinophagales bacterium; assembly: GCA_964203125.1. Lineage (GTDB taxonomy): Bacteria > Bacteroidota > Bacteroidia > Chitinophagales > Chitinophagaceae > Sediminibacterium. Next base: position 18,913 of record CAXNMZ010000001.1, read on the forward strand.
CGTTCATAAAAATAATTTCAGCATATGGCCAATTTTTAATAATTTAACCTACTTAAAAAACCAAAGGAGTGCCGCTCCTTTTTAAACGATTGCTATGAAAAAAACCGTAAAATCAAGAAGAGATTTTGTCAAAAATGCCGCATTGGCTTTAGGCGGATTTTACATTGTCCCTAGACATGTATTGGGTGGTCCAGGATTTACCGCTCCAAGTGATAAACTACAAGTTGCCGGAATTGGTGCTGGAGGTAAAGGAGAAAGTGATTTATGGGCCTTCTATCAAAGTGGAAAAGCAGATATCGCATTCTTGTGTGATGTAGATGATCGTCAAGCTGTAAAGAGTCGTGAAAGATTCCCGAAAGCAAAATATTATAAGGACTATAGAGAGATGTTAGACAAAGAGCATAAGTTGATTGATGCAGTCTCTGTCTCTACACCAGACCATATGCATGGCGTGCAAGCCATGGCAGCAATGCAAAAGAAAAAACATGTCTATGTACAAAAGCCAATGGCACATGATATCTATGAAGCTAGAATCATGACAGAAGCTGCACATAAATATAATGTAGTTACTCAGATGGGTAACCAAGGCGCTTCTGGAGATGGCGTGCGTGTATTACAAGATTGGTACAATGCTGGATTGATTGGGGATGTGCATACGATTTATTGTTATACAGACCGTCCAGTATGGCCACAAGGCGTAATTCGTCCAACCACTGCCTCTGCAATTCCAGCAGGTTTAGATTATAATTTATGGTTAGGTACTGCCCCTCAAAAAGATTATTTCGATGGAGTTTTGCCATTTAACTGGAGAGGCTGGTGGGATTACGGCACCGGCGCTTTAGGAGATATGGCTTGTCATATTATGGCACCTGGTTTTGCAGTGCTAGGATTAGGTTATCCGGTGTCTGCAGAATGTAGTGTGGCAACAAGGTACACTGCACCATGGCAAAGAGTGTATTCACCAGATAGTCCACCAGCAGCATCGCATATTATTTTAACTTTCAAAGGACAGAACGGAAAACCAGATGTAAAATTACATTGGATGGATGGAGGTATTCAACCAGAAAGACCAGCAGAATTAGGACCAAACGAAATGATGGGTGATGGCGGAAACGGTATCATCTTTGAAGGAACAAAAGGCAAAATGATGGCAGGTACCTACGGTGCAAATCCTCAATTATTGCCAACTAATTTAACAGCAACTACAAAAGTGCCTCAAACCATTGAAAGAGTTAAAGATGGCGACAATGGACACTATGCAGCTTGGGTGGAAGCATGTATCGCAGGACCAGGAAGCAAAGAAGCAAAAGTATTGAGTTCCAATTTTGATATCGCAGGACCATTAACTGAATCAGTGTTGATGGGTAATTTAGCCATCCGTTCTTATGATGTTAAAGCCAATGATGCAAAAGGATTGACAAGCTATCCTGGAAGAAATATTCAATTAATGTGGGATGGACCAAATATGAAGATCACCAATTTCGATTTAGCGAATCAGTTTGTAAAACGTGCTTATCGTGAAGGTTGGAGCTTAGGTGCATAATTAAATTATATGGAATCTTTAAAAGATCAATTTTTATTAAGACCCGATATTCATTTTTTGAATTTCGGATCTTTTGGTGCTACACCAAAACCAATCTTCGAAAAATACCAAGACTGGCAAAGGATCTTAGAAGCAGAGCCCGTGCAATTCATCGCATTTGATGGCTATCAATACCTTGCAGATTCTAGAGCCGCATTGGCTAAGTTTTTAAACTGTGCAGACAAAGATGATTTGGTGTATGTCACTAATCCAAGTTTTGCAGTCAACATGATTGCCAAGAGTTTTCCTTTAGAAGTGGGGAATGAAATTTTAGCATCAGATATTGAATACGGCGCTTGTGATAGAACATGGGAATATTATTGTAAGAAAAAAGGTGCTACTTATAGAAGACAAAAAATCAATCTTCCGATTGTTAACAAGGAGCAATTTATCGAAGATTTTTTCAAAGGATGCAATGAAAATACAAAAGCGATTTTCATTTCTCATATCACTAGTGCGACTGGATTGATTTTACCTGCAGCAGAAATTTGTGCGATTGCCAAAGCAAAAGGACTCATCACCATTGTAGATGGTGCGCATGTACCTGCGCATATTCCATTGGACCTAAGTTCCATTCAGGCAGATTTTTATACAGGTGCTTGTCATAAATGGATGATGGCACCAAAGGGTTGCTCTTTTTTATATGCAGCAAAAGCAGTACAACCCATTTGTGATCCAATGATTGTAAGTTGGGGTTATCAAGCAGCCAAGCCATCGCATTCTAATTTCTTAGATTACCACCAAATGATTGGTACCAGGGACTTTTCGGCCTTCTTAACGGTCGCTACTTGTATTGAATTCATGGCAAAACACAACTGGAAAGCTGTTGGACAAAAATGTCATCAAATGGTCTTAGATCATGCACCAAGATTTTTTACCTTATTCCATTTCAAACCAATTTGTCCACTCAATAGCGAATGGATAGGACAAATGATTAGCATCCCCATTCAAACACCTGATCCGGAAAAATTACAGAGGACTTTATTTCTTGATTATAAAATAGAAGTGCCTATCATGCGACAAGGCAATGATGTGTACCTTAGGTATTCAATCAATGCCTTTAATACGGTGGAAGATCTAGATGCATTGTATAATGCAATCGTTGCGATACAAAAGCAAGGTATACTTTTAAAGTAGCATAGCGCAATATCAATATTACAACATAAAAAAAGGGATACGATTTCGTGTCCCTTTTTTTATTCAATGATTGGTACAATTACCAATTCAATGTTTTCATGTACGCTGCATTATCCTTAGCTGAATCCAACTCATTGGTTCCGGTATACGCTTCTTGTTCTACAATCATATCCCTTACGCCACGTTTTGCAACTTCAGGAAGTAAAGACTTATAATCAATCGTGCCTTTACCAATCACACAAGACTCATGCCCTTCTGGCGTATTGGCTTTAACCAAATCTTTCACATGCACTAATTTAAAACGATTTGGGAACTTGTCCATATAGGCAAGTGGATTCACGCCTGCAACCCTTGTCCAATAAAGGTCCATTTCAAAATCCACCATTGCAGGGTCGGTATTTTTCATCATGACGTCCTGAGGCACAATACCATTCATTGGAACGAAAGAATAATCGTGGTTATGATACGCGAAACGAAGCCCATGTTTTTTTGCAATTTCACCACACGCATTGAACTCGTCTGCAAATTTTTTGTAGTGCTCGATACTAGGTTGTGCCCCCTTATGCGGACAAATCAAATACTTCATTCCTATCTCTCCTGCTTGAGCAGCCTTCAATTCGAATGATTTAAGATCATCAGTATGTTCACAATGAGATGAAAACATATTCATTCCTAAATCATCCATCACTTTTTTTAATTCGGTATGTTTCATCCCCCAAAATAATCCCAATTCACCTTCAAAGCCTTCAATTTTTTTATACCCATTCGCAGCGATCTGTTTTAAAACACCCATGGTGTCTTTGTATAAAGCCAACTTAACGGACCATAATTGTAAAGCAAATGGTTTTGAATTAGCAGCCATGGCCATTAACTCATTTTTAAAGGGCATTGACAATGCAACACTTGTTAAAGCAGCGCCACGTAAAAAACTTCTTCTTGAATTTGACATAATATAAAATTGAAAACCGAATGAATAATTGTAAAAAAGTGAGCCCCCTACTGGAGGCTCACTAAATATATTGTTTTTACTAGGAAGTAGCCCAAGCTTTTTCTCCTTTCGTATAAGGCACACAACCTTCATACTTTCCAGGAACGGCTACATACCTCAACACTTCTGTTGCACCTATTTTAGAAGTGAACAAACCAGACAAAGTCATTTGCTTCATCATGGTAAAGTAATGCGTAGGGTCTTCTTTCTTTTTATTTTGTTGGTACTCTTTTGCTTCTTTATCCAACTCTGTTAAAAAAGCAGTACGCTCTTCTGGTGTGGCTTCCATAAAAGCCTTTCCCATCTTAGCTTTTGAAGCTTTAAACTTCAACTCTGCCATCCCATTCATAAAAATTTCTTGGTCCTTTGCTTCGTAACAATCGCTCACCATGGTTTGCATGAAAGCACCAACATTGGCTGCTTTTGCGCCCGGTGTATCCGTTGCAGGCAGGATGGTTTCACCCACTTCATTTAAAAAGTCAATGTCTGCTTGGGTAAAACTAACACCCTTGGTATTGGTTTTACAACCGGTCAAAAAAGCTTCTGCACCTAACACCGTTCCACCCATGATGATGGCCACTCTAGAAAGGGCTTCTCTTCTGTTTATCATAAAATATTTTTTAAAAATTAAATTATAAGTTTCCTTTTTTCAATTCAGATACAGCAAATTCAGCTGCTCTTGCAGTGAATGCCATATAAGTCAATGAAGGGTTCACGCAGTTTGCACTTGTCATGAACGAACCATCAGTCACAAATACATTCGGTGCATCCCATACTTGGTTGTTGCCATTCAATACAGAAGTTTTAGGATCTCTACCCATACGTGCAGTACCCATTTCATGGATACCTCTACCTGGTGTACCATCTCCTTCATAACCTGAACATTCTTAGCACCTGCACGCTCCAGCATTTCTTTTGCGTCTTCTAAAATGTCTTTACGCATTTTGATTTCATTGTCTTTCAACTCACAATCAATATTCAAGACATTCAATCCCCACTTATCTTGCTTGGTTTTATCTATAGTCACTTTATTAGTTGGATCAGGTAACATCTCTCCAAAGCCCATCATACCAATAGACCATCCACCTGGCTCAGTCAAAGCATCTTTAAATTTACCACCAATACTTACTTCAGCAACATCGTGCCCCCATCCAGCACGGTTAGCGCTTCCTTGGTAACCAAAGCCTCTGATATAATCACGCTTCTCATCACCAAGGTTTCTGAATCTTGGGATATAGAAACCATTGGCGCGACGACCAAATGTGTATTTATCTTCATACCCTTCTATTGTACCACCAGCACGATTACCTAAATGGTGATCCATTAAATTTTTACCCAATGCATCACTGCTACTTCCTAATCCACCTTCCCAAACATCTGTAGCAGAGTTCATCAACAACCAAGTGCTATTTAAAGTAGACGCATTCACAAAAATGATTTTTGCTTTATACTCAATTGTTTTATTCGTTTCTGCATCTAATACAGTGACGCCAGTCGCACGCTTTTTATCTTTATCGTAATTGATTTCTGTCACAATAGAAAAAGGTCTTAAAGTTAAATTACCTGTTGCCATCGCAGCTGGTAAAGTAGAAGATTGCGTACTGAAATACCCACCAAACTGACAACCCAACCAACATTTATTTCTAAACTGACAACCTGGACGACCTTCATGCGGCACCGTGATATTTGCTGTACGACCAATGATTAAATGACGGCTACCTTTATAAATCTCTTTAATTCTTGCAGCTACATCTTTCTCTACACAAGTCAAATCCATTGGAGGTAAGAACTGACCATCAGGCAATAAATCAATACCGTCTCTATTTCCACTAATCCCTGCAAATTTTTCTACATAATCGTACCATGGCTCAATCTCTTTATAACGCACAGGCCAGTCAACAGCAATCCCATCTTTTGCATTCGCTTCAAAATCAGCATCTGCCCAACGGTAAGATTGACGACCCCACATTAAAGAACGCCCTCCAACATGGTATCCTCTAAACCAATCAAAACGTTTTGTTTCAGTATAAGGATGGTCCTTGTCAGAACACCAGTAATCTAAATTCGTTTCGTTCAATGGATAGTCACGTTTCAACACAGGATAATCTTCGATCATCTGTTGTGTTCTACCACCTCTATGTGGAAAGTCCCAAGCTTCTTTATCTGCATTGACATAATCTTTGATGTGTTCGATATTTCTTCCACGCTCTAACATTAAGACTTTAAGTCCTTTTTCTGTAAGCTCTTTAGCAGCCCATCCACCACTAATTCCAGAACCTACTACGATTGCATCATACTGTTGTTCGGCCATTGTAAAAAATTTATAAGTTTATATGATTGGTTTTAAAAAGCAAAATTTAAATATCGCAAACAGTAACTGCTTGCTTGAGTGAACTAATTTTATCTGGGTTCGTTGCAATGAATTCATGCGCTACATAACCATTGTATCCAGTGGCTTTGATCGCACGCATGATCGCTGGATAATTTAATTCTTGACGATCATCTAATTCATGTCTACCTGGCACACCTGCTGTGTGATAATGCCCAAAAAAAGCATGACTGTCTTGAATGGAACGAATGATATCTCCCTCATCTATTTGCATATGATAGATATCAAATAAAATTTTAAAATTTGGTGAGCCTAATTGTTTACATAGTTCAATACCCCATGCAGACTTATCTCCCATGTAATCTTTATGGTCGACTTTTGAATTGAATAATTCAATATGAATGGTCACGCCTTTCGCTTCGGCTAATGGCATAATTTGTTTTAATCCTTCCACACAATTTTTCAATCCTGTAGCGTCATCCATCCCATTTCGATTACCCGAAAAACAAATTAAATTTTTATATCCTGCAGCCGCTACTAATGGAATTGCTTCCAAATAATCTTTAATCAACCAAGGATGATGTATTGGATTGTTCCAGCCTTTTGTCAAACTTGTTTCGCCAGCAGTATAACACATAGAACAGTCGATGCCATATTTTTTGACCGTCTCCCATTCGCTTGGTTTCAATAAATCAATCGCGTTGAATCCAATGCGTTTTACTTCCTTACATAAATCTTCTAAACTAAAATCACTGTAACACCATCTACAAACACTATGGTTAATATTGCCTTTTAAATTGGCTGCATCAGTTGTTTGAATGGATAGATCAGCTAATTGTGCACTTGCTTGATGAGGCAGCGCCAAACCAGCAGTCATCAGGGCAGAGCCGGATAAAACTTGTTTCAGTAATTTTCGTCTATTCATTGTTGAAGACATAGTAAGCAAGCATTAGGATGCGTTTATAAATGTAAATTTATTTTTGCATTCTTTTCAAATATTTCCCATGGAAAAAAGGGGTTTTTTGAGAAATAATGAGGAAATTGCTTTTACAATAGGCAGAATGTGTTATTTTGACACAATCAGCTTGTTTTAAGCTTAAAAACTCCCTATAAATGAACAGAAAACTACGCATGGGTATGGTAGGTGGTGGAAAAGACGCATTCATTGGCGCCATCCACAGACTTGCTGCAAATATGGATGGACTCATTGAAGTAACATGTGGCGCATTAAGCATCAACCCTGAAATTGCTGTAGCATCTGGAGAAGCTTTGTTCCTTCCTAAAGAAAGAACCTATTTAACCTATGAGGAGATGATTACGAAAGAAGCTCAATTGCCAGCCGATGAGCGCATTGATTTTGTAACCATTGTAACACCAAACTTTGCGCATTTTGCACCAGCCATGATGGCTTTGGAAAATGGATTCAATGTGGTGATTGAAAAACCAATCACATTCTCTTTAGAAGAAGCAAAATTATTAGAAAAAAAATTGAAAGAAACTGGCTTAACACTTTGCTTAACGCATACTTATTCTGGTTATCCAATGGTCAAACAGGCGAAGGCCATGGTGCGCGAAGGCAAGCTGGGTAAGATTCGTAAGGTATGGGTGGAATATCCTCAGGGCTGGTTAAGTAGATTATCAGAGAGAGAAGGCAATGCACAAGCTGCATGGAGAACGGACCCAAAAAAATCGGGTAAGAGTTCTGTGATGGGTGATATTGGAACACATGCTGCACATTTAGCAGAATATATTACGGGTGCAAAAATCACTGATATCTGTGCAGAATTAAATACAATGGTTGAAGGGCGTGCGATGGATGATGATGGTGCAGTACTTTTAAAATTTGACAATGGTGCAAAGGGTGTGTTGATGGCATCGCAGGTTGCTGCAGGCGAAGAGAATGCATTAAAGATTAGAGTATACGGAGAACTAGGTGGCGTTGAATGGTTTCAACACGAACCCAATACATTGATCGTAAAATGGTTGGATCAACCCACTCAAATTCTTAGAGCTGGTGGTAATTATGGCGCACATTTATCCAGCTTTGCAACCCATAATTGCCGCACTCCAGGCGGGCATCCAGAAGGCTATTTAGAAGCATTCGCCAATATTTATAGAAACTTTGCACTCACTTTGTCTGCAAAAATGGATGGCACCACTCCTACGCCCGAAATGTTAGATTTCCCAGGCGTAGAGGATGGCATTAGAGGGATGGCATTTATTGATAATGTCGTTTTATCTGCAGGATCTGATCAAAAATGGACGGCACATACAATATAAAGGCGATATTTAAAAAAGGCAATCATTACATTATGACAACAGTAAAAGGACCTGGTATTTTTTTAGCACAATTCTTAGGGGATCAGCCACCATTCAATACCTTAGAGGGTATCTGCAAATGGGCTGCAGGATTGGGTTTCAAGGGTGTGCAAATTCCAAGTTGGGATGCACGCTGTATTGATTTAAAAAAAGCCGCAGAAAGCAAAACCTATGCCGACGAGATCAAAGGCATTGTGCAAGCTGCTGGATTAGAGATTACAGAATTATCAACGCATTTACAAGGACAGTTGGTGGCGGTGCATCCTGCCTATGATGCGCAGTTTGACGGCTTTGCGCCAGTTGAGTATAGAGGCAATCCAAAAGCAAGAACTGAATGGGCCGTGCAGCAATTAAAATATGCAGCAAAAGCATCTCAAAATTTGGGATTAAATGCACATGCAACTTTTAGTGGTGCCTTGTTATGGCATACTGTTTACCCTTGGCCACAAAGACCTGCAGGTTTAGTTGAAACTGGCTTTACAGAATTAGGTAAAAGATGGTTGCCAATTTTAAATGAATTTGATGCAGCCGGCGTAGACTTATGTTATGAAATACATCCGGGAGAAGATTTGCATGATGGCGTTTCCTATGAAATGTTTTTAGAAAAAGTAGGAAATCATGCTCGTGCTTGTTTATTATTTGATCCATCACATTTGGTATTACAATGCATGGACTATAAAGGTTATATCGACGCCTACCATGAGCGTATCAAAATGTTTCATGTAAAGGATGCCGAATTTAATCCGAGTGCAAAGCAAGGCGTATATGGTGGCTATCAAAATTGGATAGATCGTGCTGGAAGATTTAGATCCCTTGGTGATGGTCAAGTAGATTTTAAAAGTATCTTTAGCAAATTAGCAGCTTATGATTATAAAGGCTGGGCAGTGTTGGAATGGGAATGTTGTTTAAAGCACCCAGAAGTGGGCGCAGCAGAAGGTGCTGTATTTATTCAAAACCATATCATCCCTATCACTGCAAAAGCTTTTGATGATTTTGCTAGCACTGGATCGGACGAGGCGTTTAACAAAAAAATATTAGGCATTTAGTCAACGATTCAAATCAATCATTCAAATTAACAACTCAATTTACTTTCAAACAATACACTATGCGTAAAATTTTATACACCCTATCAGCAGCCCTTGTATTAGTTGCTTGTGGTGGTGGTGCGACAAAAAATGAAACAACAACTGAAGCAACAACTACTTCGGAAACTAAATTATCTGACAATCCAGATTATGCAAAAGGATTGGCCTTGATTGCAGGAAGCGACTGTTTAACTTGTCATAAAGTAGCTGAAAAAAATATAGGACCTGCTTACCAAGATGTAGCTGCTAAATATGAAAATACAGATGATAATATCGAAATGTTAGCTGGAAAAATTATAAAAGGTGGAAGTGGCAACTGGGGCGCAATTCCAATGACAGCGCATGCAAACCTTAGTCAAGAGGATGCAGAAGCGATGGTGAAATACATTCTATTATTAAAAAAATAATTCCAATTCAATCAGAAATTGGAAACAATTAAAAATTATGAAAAAACAATTGCTTGCTTTAACCTTATTGACTTTTACAGTGCTTGGCTTTAACCAAGTAAAAGCTCAAGACAAATGGATTTCTTTATTTGATGGTAAAACAAAAAATGGTTGGCATACATTCGGAAAAACAACTGCTGGCGAATCATGGACAGTCGTGGATGGTGCTTTGATGTTTGATCCTTCTATTAAAGTTGGTGGTGGGGATATTGTGACCAACGAAAGCTTTACCAATTTTCATTTACAATTAGAATGGAAGATTGCTAAAAACGGCAATAGTGGGATTATCTTTTTTGTACAAAATGACCCATCAAAATATAAAAATACTTGGCATACTGGACCCGAGATGCAAGTCTTAGATAACGAAGGCCACCCAGATGGTAAAATCATTAGCCATAGAGCTGGTAATTTGTATGATTTAATTGTAGGTGATGAGTCTAGTGCAAAACAAGCAGAGGAGTGGAATCAAGTAGACATCATCGTGAACAAAGGAAATTTAGAAATGAAATTAAATGGTGTAACAACTGTCAACACACATTTAGGAGATGACAGCTGGAAGGAATTAATTAGAAGAAGTAAATTCTCAAAAGGCGAATCACCTGATTTTGGAAAAGTATTTTCAGGACATATCAGCTTACAAGATCATGGTGACAAAGTTTGGTACAGAAATATTCGTATCCAAAAATTATAAGCACCGTAAACTTACTAGTGGAAAATAAACATGAACAATTTATGCATCAGGCCCTCTTACAAGCTAAGAGGGCTTTTGACGAAGATGAAGTACCAGTTGGTGCTGTCATTGTAATGAACGATCAGGTCATTGCTAAAGGATACAATCAAGTGCAACTTTTAAAAGACGTTACTGCACACGCTGAAATCCTAGCACTCTCAAGTGCTTGTGAAAACTTACAATCCAAATATCTACCAGAAGCGACACTCTATGTAACATTAGAACCTTGTTTGATGTGCGCGGGCGCCTTGTATTGGAACAAGATTGGCCATATTGTATTTGGTGCCTACGACGAAAAAAACAGTTATCGTAGAGTCACAGAAAAAAATCCATTCCATCCTTCCACTACCCTCACTGGAGGCATCCTGCAAGATGAATGCGCTGCTCTAATGCAAGCTTTCTTTAAAGCGAAACGTTAGCTTTTCTGTTTATAGCGCTAAGTAATAAATAGCTTTCTTGCGTAATCCGTTTTCTTTTTATCGAAAGAAGCTATTGAAGTAATAAACATAGCTACCCCTCATCCTCATGCGGAAGGAACCGAAATCGGCTTCGGGGTACTATGTTTATTTCTAAATTTCTATACAGGCGGAGTAAATAAATAGTTTCTGGAGTAATCCGTTTTTAGGATTAATTATAGAACGTTATTTTCATCTTTAGGGCACAGTAAATAAATAGTTTCTGGAGTAATCCGTTTTTAGGATTAATTATAGAACGTTATTTTCATCTTTAGGGCATAGTAAATAAATAGTTTCTGAAGTAATCCGTTTTTAGGATTACGAAGGAAAGCTATTTATTTACTGCAATCCTACTATTTATTGAAAAAAAGGTAGCAAGTCGCTTAAATGAGCGCAAAGCATTGTAATTTTGGCATTCAAACATTCAAATTAAAAAGAAAAATATGTCATTTACATTACCTGCATTACCCTATGCACACGAAGCCCTAGAACCACATTTTGATACATTGACCATGCAAATACACCATGGCAAACACCATCAAGCCTATGTTGACAATTTAAATAAAGCAGTTGCGGGTACGCCTAACGAAGGCAAGACAATAGAAGAATTAGTAGCGGTTGCTGGAAGCATCAGTCCTGCTGTAAGAAATAACGGTGGTGGTCATTGGAACCATAGTTTCTTTTGGAATAGTTTAGCACCAAATGCAGGTGGGCATCCAACGGGCGAATTAGCAACAGCAATTGATGCTAGCTTTGGAAGTTTTGATGCATTCAAAGAAAAATTTGCTGCCGCAGGTATGACTCGTTTTGGAAGCGGATGGGCTTGGTTAATTGTAAAAGATGGTAAGCTAGAAGTGAGTTCTACGCCAAATCAAGATAACCCTTTAATGGATGTAGCTGAAGTGAAGGGAACACCAATTTTAGGCGCTGATGTTTGGGAGCATGCCTACTATTTGAAATACCAAAACAGAAGAGCAGATTATTTAGCTGCGTTTTGGAATGTAGTGAATTGGTCTGTGATTGCAGATCGTTTTGCTGCTGCGAAATAATTTAATTCGTTTATCTAATGAACAATATTCAAAACCGTCTCCACAAGGGGCGGTTTTTTTATGTGCTATATCCTTGACTTAAGGAACAGGATCATAGCCATGCCCTCCACCAGGCCTGCATTTGCTAAGTCTTTTCATGCCCATGATCATCCCTTTAATGGGACCATATTTTTGAATGGCTTCTGAGGTATAGTGAGAGCAGGATGGCGTGAATCGACATTTGCTTCCACCTAAATAAGGGGATAAAGCGTATTGATAAAATCGGATCAATACGATAAATGGGAATGCTATGATTTGCTTAAGCTTGCCCATAAATACGTTTTACTAACTGATTCAATATCAATTTCATTGTTGCATTGATCTCTATTTGTGGCAATACATTTTCTTCCATGTATAAAATAAAAATGCTTAACCGCTTGCCTTGTAATGTAAGCTGTGCTTTAAAAGCAGGCAGTTCTAAACGATAGGCTTCTCTCAATAATCGCTTTACTCGATTGCGTTGTACTGCCTTTTTAAATTGTTTAGTGGGTGCACCTACCCCAGCTTGTATAATTAGCGGTGCTGGATTTGTTGGATGTTCGTCGGCAATATTTTCTAAAGTATAGATTAACCTAAGCGGCGCATTAGATATGGACTTGCCTAAAGCAAACAAATTTTGCATTTGCTTCCTGCTTTTTAATTTATCCTGTTGTTGATATGTAAAAGTCTTTGCCAATGATGAATACCCTTTTTATTATTTTATGGATGATACATTAAAAAAGTCCACCCGAAAACGAGTGGACTTTAAAATTATAAGTTTCTACGAATAGAGATTAAATTATTTTAATCCTTTCTCGCTAGATACAGTTAGTTTCTTGCGTCCTTTCTTACGGCGACTTGCTAATACTTTACGACCATTTGCTGATTCCATACGCTTTCGGAAACCATGAACTGATTTACGACGACGTTTATGAGGTTGGAATGTACGTTTCATAATATACTTTTTTTTGCGGGTTATTAGGATTATTCCTATCTGCCC
>CAXNMZ010000002.1:0-29156 GCA_964203125.1 Chitinophagales bacterium
GTGGTGGAGAGTGTGACAGCAAGTTATTTTCAAGAAATAAGTGATGACGAAGAATCTAGAAAGGATAAAGAAAGACTCGAGTTGTACGCAGCAACATTGAGTGAAAAAGGGTATCAGGTTCAATATGTTGTTGGCTATAAAAACAGGGTTAAAGAGATTGTGCGCATTGTGCATGCCACAGACGCGCAATTATTAGTCATGGGGGCGCATCATCATTATGGTTGGAAAGATTATTTCTTTGGAGAGACCATTGAATCAGTGCGGCATAAAGTAAAGATTCCAGTGTTGATTGTGCAACAAACGGCCTAATATTCTGAGCACTATTTAGTTACATTTTGTACATTTGCAGATAAATTTTTTAAAATATGGGAGCAAAAATTAAAGTAGCCAATCCAGTGGTAGAATTGGATGGAGATGAAATGACAAGAATCATTTGGAAATTCATTAAGGATAAATTGATTTTACCTTATTTAGAATTAGATATTAAATATTATGATTTGGGTATGGAGTATCGTGATGCAACCAATGACCAGGTAACAATAGATGCTGCCAATGCAATCAAGCAATATGGTGTTGGTATCAAATGTGCTACCATCACGCCTGACGAACAAAGAGTACAAGAATTTAAGTTAAAACAAATGTGGAAGAGCCCTAATGGAACCATTCGTAATATCTTAGATGGTACTGTTTTTCGTGAGCCAATTGTTTGTGCAAATGTGCCACGTTTAGTGCCTAACTGGACAGCGCCAATTTGTATTGGACGTCATGCATTTGGAGATCAATACCGTGCAACAGACTTTGTTACAAAAGGCAAAGGAAAATTAACGGTAAAGTTTGAAGGGGAAGATGGGACGGTACAAGAATTTGAAGTATTTAATTTTAAAGGAGATGGCGTGGCATTGGCCATGTACAATACAGATGAGAGTATCTATGGATTTGCTAGAGCATGTTTCAATCAAGCATTAGCAAAAAAATGGCCTTTGTATTTGTCAACAAAAAATACCATTCTAAAAAAATATGATGGTCGCTTTAAAGATATTTTTGAAGAAGTGTATCAAAATGAATTTGTCACAAAATATGCAGATGCTGGCATTACGTATGAGCATCGTTTGATTGATGACATGGTAGCGAGTGCTTTAAAGTGGAATGGTAATTTTGTATGGGCTTGTAAGAACTATGATGGTGATGTACAATCAGACACGGTAGCACAAGGGTTTGGCTCATTGGGTTTAATGACATCTACTTTAATTACGCCAGATGGAAAAGTGATGGAAGCAGAAGCAGCGCATGGTACGGTAACACGTCACTTCCGTGAACACCAAAAAGGGAACAGAACTTCTACCAATCCAATTGCATCTATTTTTGCTTGGACAAGAGGCTTAGAATTTAGAGGTCAATTGGATAATAACCAAGAGTTGATTCGTTTCTCTAAAGCATTAGAGGAAGTTTGTGTTGAAACAGTGGAGTCTGGTATTATGACAAAAGACTTAGCAGTCTGCGTGCACGGCAATAAAGTGAAGCATGGTGATCATTATGTGTACACAGAAGAATTCTTAGATGCATTGGACTCTAATTTGCAAAAGAAATTGGCTAAATAATTAAACATATAAAAAAGCCCGGTAGTTAATTACTATCGGGCTTTTTAGTGAAACCTTGAGGGGTTTACAAATTTTTCTTAGTTTGTCTTTGCTTTTGGCGTTTCTTTTTTCATTTCCTTACACTTGCCATCTTTCATGCAGTTCTTATCACACTTATGTGCTTTGGCTTCTTTCTTGCAATCTTTACAATCTTTCTTACCACAGTTTGCAGAAGCGGTGTTTGCAGCTAATAATAATACAGATGCAAATAATACGGTTGCTAATTTTTTCATAATGTTATTTTTATATTTTAATTATCTAAATACTAGGTGCAATTTACGAAATCCATTAGAAATGGTGGATCCTTTTACTATGATTTTCCTCATTTTTGGGTTAAATCTATTGAAAGGTTTTAATATGGTTATTTTAATACCTCTAAAATAGGCTTCCCAATAGCACCACTTGGCATCTGAATACCTAAAAGGGTGCTTACTGTTGGGGCAATATCAGTCATATAATTCACCGTGTTCACTTGACCTTTTTTAATGCCATTGCCATACCATAGTAAAGGGATATGCGCGTCATAATTATAAAAAACGCCATGATTCGTTCCAGTGGCATACCCATCCATATAGCCCGATTTAGTCACAATGAACAAATCGCCACTTCTTTGAGGAGTATAGCCATTGACAATTCTTTCTCTTAGTTCCTCAGGTAAGGCAGCAGTCGCCGCTTTACGCGCCTCTACTACTTGAATTATGCCAGGTTTTTGCTCCACATATTGACGCACCAATTGAACCATTTTATCTTGGCTTATTCCAAGGCTATCCATTAAAGGATGATTGAAATGAATATTGTATTCATTGATCGCAGTAATTAATTTATCGCTTAAGCCTTGCTTTAATAATAATTGTCCCAATTCTTTTTTAATACTTGATTCGCTGATCAAGCCACCTGGAATTTTATGCTTTTTAGAAAAATCAGGTATATTGGCCACAGCATGGTCTGCTGTTAAAAAGACAGTGTAATTGTTTTTTCCAACCTGTTGATCTAAACTAGCAAATAGCTGAGCGATCACTGCATCAAGCTTGATATAGCCGTCCAATGTTTCCCAAGAATTTGGACCAAATGAATGACCAATATAATCTGGAGATGAAAAACTGATAGCCAACAAATCAGTGATATCATCCTTGCCTAACTGCTCGTTCACCAAGGCCCGCTCTGCCATTTCTGCAACAATATTGTTGCCGTATGGGGTAGAGGAGATTTTACCATAGTCCTTGCCAATAAATTGTGATAAGGTATAAGGAAAGCCTTTTTGTTCTGCACCTAAAGGAGTGGATTCATAAGCGTTCATATCCCCATCACAATTCGCTTCGTAGACAGATTTAGCTAAACTCAAATTCCAACCCTTTGCATATAAACTGTCCACTCTGTGCTGACCATTGAATTCAGTCACCCATTTTGGCAAGTTTTTACCATAATAGGTTGAGCTAATAAAATTCCCCGATTTGCTATCATACCAAAAAGCCCCATCGGCAGTATGACCAGCAGGAATAATGGCACCTCTATCTTTAATGGAGATACCATATACTTTACTTTTAAAATTATTCGCCAACTTGATCTCATCTCCAAGTGTTGTCGTCCAAACATTGACTGGACTCATTTTTCCGGCGGCACTGCCTTCCACACCTACAGACATTACGGTTGGGTCTTCTACACAATAGACCGTCCTTTGTTGATAGTTGTCATACCATTGGTTTCCTGCAATGCCATGTATTGCTGGGGTTGATCCAGTATAGACTGCAGCATGTCCACATGCCGTAACAGTAGGTACATAAGGAATGAAGTTATTATTACAACTAGCACCTTCATTTACAAAGCGCATAAAGCCTTGTTGGGAGGTGAAATGGGCTTTAAATTGATTGATATAATCCCAACGCATTTGATCAATGACGATACCTACAATTAGTTTAGGTTTGCTTGAAGTGCTTGATTGGACTGATTTTGGGGCTTGTGCGATGCTTACAAAAGAAAGGAGCAAAAAGCATAAAATGGAGAAGATACGCATGTTCACATGAATTTAGGACTGCAAATTACGTATAATTATATCCTATATAAACTAAAAAATTATTAAATTTGCAGGTATAATTAAAATCTATGGCAGATATATTTGAAAGGTTAATTAAAAACTACGGACCAATTGGTCAACACCGCGAAAGAGCACATGGCTATTTTGCATTTCCTAAACTAGAAGGAGAAATAGGCTCTAAGATGAAATTTAGAGGTCAAGAAATGATTGTTTGGAGTTTAAATAATTACTTAGGTTTAGCCAATCATCCAGAAGTGCGCAAGGCGGATGCAGATGGATCTGCTCAATATGGTTTAGCCTTGCCAATGGGTGCAAGAATGATGAGTGGAAACAGTGACTTGCATGAACAATTAGAAAAAGAATTAGCAGCATTTGTACATAAGGAAGATTCAATTTTGATGAACTATGGATACCAAGGGATCATGAGTGCGATTGATGCCATCTGTGGTCGACACGATGTAGTGGTATATGATGCAGAATGTCATGCATGTATCATTGATGCTTTAAGAATGATTCCAGGCCACCGATTTGTTTTTAAACACAACGATGTAGAAGATTGTGAGAAACAATTACATAGAGCACAAGCATTGGTAGACAAACAACAATCAGGGGGTATTTTAGTAATTACTGAAGGGGTATTTGGTATGGCCGGTGATCAGGGTAAAGTAAAAGAGATTGCTGCATTGAAAAAGAAAATGCCTTTTCGTTTACTAGTGGACGATGCACATGGTTTTGGCACATTAGGAGCAACTGGTGCAGGTGCGGGTGAAGCGCAAGGATGTCAAGATGAAATAGATTTATACTTCTCCACATTTGCTAAGAGTATGGCCTCAATAGGTGCATTCATGGCTGGACCAAGAACCATCATTGACTATATCCGTTATAATATTCGTTCTCAAATTTTTGCAAAAAGTTTACCAATGCCTTATGTAGTGGGTAACTTAAAGCGTTTAGAATTATTAAGATCTAAACCAGAATTAAAAGCAAATTTGTGGAAGAATGCATTGGCATTACAAAATGGATTGAAAGAAAGAGGATTTGATATTGGTAAAACAGATTCAGTAGTGACTCCTGTATATATGAAAGGTGGAGTAGAAGAAGCCACTGCCATGGTGATGGATATCAGAGAGAATTATAAAATTTTCTGTTCTATCGTGGTGTATCCTGTGATTCCAAAAGGACATATCATTTACAGATTGATTCCTACTGCAGTGCACACACAGGAGGAGATTGATTTAACTTTAAAAGCATTTAGTGAAACCAAAGCGAAATTGGATGCAGGTGCATATAAAGTGGCTGAAATACCAGACATGGCCAACAAATAAAAATTGAATTTTATATAATTTGATTGCAATCAATATTAAATGAGTCTCCCAAAAAGAGGCTCATTTTTTTTAATTAAAGTAATCTATCTCGTCTTGTTCTTTTTTAAGTATTTCAATACTTACGTTCAACTCGAATCCAATCAATAAAATAAGGGCATTGATATAAATTAAGGTCATCACCACAAGAACTGTTCCAATGGAGCCGTAAATTTTACTATAGCTTCCAAAATTATTGACCCAGTAGGAAAAGCCCAAGGTGGTCACTAACATTAATGTAGTGGATAAGATGGCACCAGGAGAAAGCAGGGCCCATTTTTCTTTTACATGTGGTGCATACTTATATATAAAAGCATTGCCATAAAATAAGAGTAAAACAATGATACCCCATCGAATGCTATTCCAATAAGGTAAGATTGTTTTTCTTTTAATATCAAATAATTCTCTTAATAGGGTCGTCAATTGATCCTGTCCAATCAATACTAGAAGGCTTGCAAAAACAAGTAACATTAAAATTAATGTTAAACGAAGCGCCCTCATTCTTTGATGCAGAAAGAAGGGCCTGTTTTGCATAATAGATTTATCGAAACTTCTAATAATGCCTGTCATGGCATTAGAAGCATAAAATAGTAATAAAAGAAAACCAAAAGAAAAGATACCAACGTGTTGACTTAATAAATCATTGATGATGTCCAAAATAAATCGGTAGGTACTTGAATTGGGTGAGATATCCTTAAAAATAGAAAGAACCTGTTTTTTTATTTTTAAGCTTTTTGGGAAATAGGGGATGATCGAAAATAAAAATAAGAATCCCGCAGGCAATGCCATGATTAAATTAAATGAAATGGCAGAAGCACGATCATAGAGCCCAATGGTATTCAATTGTTTGAATAAAAACTGAATCACTTGAAATAAGTTCACATCTTGAAATCCGGGAATAACAATGCGTTTTGCTTGCTGCTTAGCAAATTGCAATGGGATTTGAAGGTATTGAACTATTTTTTTCAAGTAATTGTGGGGGTATTTAAGGTTGAATCAATTAAGGATTTTTTTCCTGGGCTTTCTTAGCTTGGTACTCGTCTAGTTTTTTCTGGTATTCTTTTGCATATCGATCATGTTCTGCATAGTTATTACTAAAATGATGGTAACCACTAAAGTCGGCTTTGGCCACAAAGTAAATATAATCTGTTTTTGGGGCATCCAACACTAAGTCAATGGTTTTAGCTGCTGGGGTGCATATAGGTCCAGGAGGTAATCCTTTTACACGGTAAGTATTGTAGGGGGAGGCGTTGGATAAATATTTTTCATAAATACGGGTGATGGTGAAATCTTGCATCGCGTATTTGATGGTTGGACATGCTTGCAAAGGCATTTGCTTTTCTAATCTATTTTGGTAAACACTTGCAATCAAGGATTTATCTGAATCGAAATTGGTTTCTTCTTCCACAATAGAAGCCAAAGTATAGGTTTGATTTTGACTCATGCCTTTTGAGGCTGCTTTTTGAATACGGTTGTTTTGACTCCAAAAATAAATTTGCGCCTTTTGTAATTTGCTTAAAATTTGAGCCATTGAACTACTCCAATAATATTCGTAGGTATTGGGTATGAGTAAAGTAAAGAGTTGAGTGGTATCTGTATCGAAAGCTTGTAAAGAATCATTGCTACTTAAAAAGGTCATCACTGCTGCACTGTCTCTATCGAAAGCCTTTGCGATTAGTTTTGCCAATTCCCCTTTTGTGCGCACTTTATTCAATACCAGTTTGACCGTTGCTTGTCGATTGTTTCTTAACATTCTTATAATATCAAGCACACTGGTTTTTCTTTTTACAAGGAATCTGCCAGCTTTGATCTTTTCTTCGACTTTCAATACTTTAGAAAGTAGTAAAAAACTCGTTTTTTCATAGATGATTTTTTTAGCCACTAAACTATCAGCCAATTGATTCAAACCTTCATTCTTATATTCAAAATAGACTTGCGCTTCATTAAAATGAGTGCTCTTGATAAATACAATAAAGAAAATATAAAATACAATAACACTAAGTAGTATTGATAGTAGTTTTTTCATATCAACTAAAATACAAAAAAAATCCCCACCATTTGGATGGTGGGGAAAAATACTATTTTAAAAAGAATGATTACACATTCTAATGGAATTATTTCTTGTTGGTATCCTTCGCTGCTGCCGGTGGTGGAGGAGGAGCCACTTGAGTTGCTGGACTAGTTGTAGTAGAAGTATTGACTTTGTCCAATACGCTATTTCCATTGCTAGAATTCCCACTTAAGAATAAGGTAGACGTGATGGCTAATATTGCAATCACAGAAGCAAAAATCCAAGTACCTTTTTCAAGTACATCTGTCGTTTGCTTCACACCCATGAAATTGTTACTCAATCCACCCACATTGGCGTTCAATCCACCACCTTTTGGATTTTGAATCAATACCATGAATCCCAGGGCAAGACAGGCTACTACGACTAATATTAAAAAGAAAGTTATCATTTGTTATTTTTTAATTGTTCTATACGGGATGCAAAATAAACGGATTTTTCAGGAAAAATAAAACTTAATTTTTCGTAGGTGGCAATGGCTTTCTTCAAATTCCCTTGTTTTTCCCATATTTCAGCCATGGATTCAGTTAAAATATCCGCTGGAATATTGGCTTTTTCGGCAATTTGAGCAATGATTTGCTCCTGGTCGGCTCCTAATGCACCAATTTGGTCAAGCTGATCTACACCATCCTTGTTTTTAATCACTTTAAGCCAGGCAGTAAAACTTCTTAGCTGTTGGGTAAATTTATCTTGAGGGAGCTTAGAAAGGTCTAATTCGATGCCTTGAGCGGCAAAATAGTCTTTCTGAAGGCTTGCTGTCGTTTCTTTCTCATAATCTAATCTATCAGATGCATCCACTTGTTCATTGAATTGTGCAACTTGATTGTCGAGTAAGCTATTTAATTTGGTATCTGCATGGGCATTGACTTCATTTTGGTCTACTTGATTCATTAAACAATGTAAATGAAGACTAGAAGGAAAATAGGCAGTTGCTTTATATAATTGATCAGTTAGAAGCGGGGAGGCAATCAGCTGGTATTTTTTTGCCAAAAGAAATTGTATGGTGGGTGCATAGGGATGCTCCATTGCATATTTTTCTAGGGTTTCAGTCTCGATGGCTTCTAATGAAGCATGTCCTGTCCATTGTTTAACTATATCGTTGATCATTAATGCACTCATGCTTTACCAGTTTGAAAAAATTTGATTAAAAATATCATCCGTAATACTGCGAATAATTTCATCCATTAATTGACCTTCAGCTTGATTTAAAGTCAAATTGGCTGAGAAATCAAAATTACGGGATACATCAAATTCAAGTTCTTTATTTTCTAATGTCTTTTTCAAAACCACATGCACAGTCACCGTAAGTCTATTACTTGCAGCTGCTTGGCCACTCACACCTACAGTTTGTGAAGGATCGTAGTTGGTGACGGTTGCAAAAATTTGATAGTGTGCGTCGTCGCTATTGGTTCTTGTTAATTTTGTTTGACCAATGATTTTTTGCAAAATCTTATCTGTCAATAGGGGAGCTAACTGCGGGTTGACATACCTTGCTCTGTTGTCAATAAAACCAATCTTGACTGTCTTTACATTATCGGGGATTATCGCATCCTTAAAACTATAGACACCACATGAAGCGAGCAGGATACATAGGCTGATAAAGCTTAAAATAGATAGTTTATTCTTCAATGTCGTATTCTTTAATTTTTCTGTACAATGTTCTTTCGCTTATGCCTAGGTCCGTAGAAGCATCTTTACGACGCCCTCTATGTTTTTTAAGTGCCTTTAAAATTAGTTCTTTTTCTTTATCCATGATATTTAAAGACTCTTCAATTTCATAATGGTTCTGTAGGTCATTGTCAATGATGACTGGTTGGTGATGCGGTAATTGTATGGCATTACTTGGCATGCTCACATTGGAGACAGGGGCATGGGATGGGCCAATATCTTCCTTTAATTCATTGATGATGGCTTCTTTTGTAAAGTGTGCCGCTTGTCCTGATAAACTTGGGTTCTGTAAGATCTCTAAAAACATTTTCTTTAATTCATTGACATCTTTTTTCATGTCAAAAAATAGTTTGTATAAAATTTCACGCTCATTCGCAAATTCGCCAACGGGAGTATTGCCAGTGACCATGGGCATTTTATGCGCTGTATGTTTTGGTAAAAAGCTATTTAATTGTGCTGCATCGATATGGTCGGTTTTTCTCAATACTGAAATTTGTTCTGCAATATTTTTTAATTCACGCACATTACCTGGCCAACCATAGGCTACCAATAATCCTTTTGCTTCTTCGTCTAAATAAATGGGTTTGGTCTTATATTTTTCAGCAAAATCCACCACGAATTTTCTAAAAAGCAAGGGGATATCTTCCTTACGGTCCCTTAATGAAGGAACACGAATAGGTACGGTGTTCAATCTATAATATAAGTCTTCTCTGAATCTTCCTTTTTCTGTGAATTCAATCAATTCTCTATTGGTCGCAGCAATGACACGCACATCTGTTTTTTGTACTTTAGAGGAACCAACGCGAATGAATTCACCGGTCTCTAAAACACGTAATAATCTGGCCTGCGTACCCAAAGGCAATTCACCTATTTCATCTAAGAAAATGGTGCCACCACTTACCGTTTCAAAATAACCTTTGCGACTATCCACAGCTCCAGTGAATGAACCTTTTTCGTGTCCAAATAATTCTGAATCAATGGTACCTTCTGGAATCGCGCCACAGTTAACAGCAATAAATGGATTGTGTTTTCTGGAGGATAGGCTATGAATGATTTGTGAAAAAACTTCTTTACCTACACCACTTTCTCCCACAATAAGTACCGTTAAATCTGTTGCAGCAACCTGCTCTGCAGTATTTAAAGCATGATTCAGTAAGGGCGTATTGCCAATGATACTGAATCTGTTTTTTAATGATTGTAAATCCATGGTATGAATAAATTAAAATAAATTAAATGATGACTCCTAATAAAGTACCTTTTGTAAAATTGTGAATCTTCACTTGTGCATAGTCGCCTTTTTGATAATCGAAATTGCCTTTTGGGAAAACAACGACTTTGTTTTGACTCGTTCTTCCCATCCACTCTGCCTCGTTCCTTTTACTATTTCCTTCAATCAATACCTCAAATACGCTACCCACATCTCGCTTATTACTTTCATTGGAGAGTGTCCACTGCACATCTACAATTTCTTGCAACCTTCTTTTTTTAGTGACTAGATCAATATCATCTTCATACCTTCTTTCGGCCAATGTTCCAGGACGTTCAGAATAAAAATACATATAGCTCAAATCATAATTGGCATACTGTATTAGACTAATCGTGTCTTGATGATCTTCCTCGGTTTCTGTACAAAATCCTGCAATGATATCTGATGTAATACTGCAGCTAGGTAATAAGGTACGAATACGGTCAATTTTGGCCATATACCATTCTCTGGTATACGTTCTATTCATCAATTGTAATATCCTTGAACTGCCACTTTGAACAGGTAGGTGGATGTGTTTACAAATGTTATCATACTTTACAATGGTATGTAAGACTTCGTCGGTAATATCTTTTGGATGAGAAGTGCTAAAACGAACCCGAAGGCTTGGATCAATTTGCGCCACTTCTTCGAGTAACATGGCAAATGTAGTGGTTGCATTATTTTCTGGATTGCTCCAATAATAGCTGTCCACATTTTGACCTAATAAAACCACTTCTTTATAGCCTTTATCAAATAAGTCTTTACATTCTGCAAGAATAGAAAAGGCATCTCTACTGCGCTCGCGACCTCTTGTGAAAGGCACCACACAGAAACTACACATATTATTACATCCACGCATAATAGATACAAAAGCACTAATACCATTGTTGTCTAATCTAACGGGTGCAATATCGCCATAGGTTTCGTCTCTACTTAATAATACATTCACTCCTTTTTGTCCAGTGCCAGCTTCGGCAATTAGGTCGGGTAGGGTTCTGTAAGCATCTGGCCCCACCACTAAGTCTACCAATTTTTCTTCTTCTAATAATTGGGCTTTCAATCTTTCTGCCATGCAACCCAATACACCCACCAACACGCCTGGGTTGGCTTGTTTTAACCTTCTAAATTCAGTCAATCGCTTGCGAATGGTTAATTCGGCTTTTTCACGAATAGAGCAAGTATTGATCAAGATTAAATCCGCGATTTCAATATTTTTAGTGCCTCCAAAACCATTCTTTTCTAATATGGCAGCAACCACTTCACTGTCTGCAAAGTTCATTGCACAACCATAACTCTCTACATAGAAGAACTTTTCGAAGACCCCCGAATTAGCCTGGCTCGCATAGGCTTCGCCTTGTCTAGCTTCATCCTGGGTTTTATCTATGAGTAAATTGGATTCCATGCACTTAATTTGAACTGCAAACTTAGTCAAAATATTTTTATGTGTCAACTTGTCAGACAAAATTCCTAATTGATTGATATACAAATGATTAAAATCATATAAGATATATTGCAATAAATTTTATATCAACCTATTAATCAATCGATTATTGACTTGGGTGTATATTTATAAAAATTTGCGCATGCTCAAAGGATTCATTTTATTGTTGACTGTTTTTTGTTTGAATCGGGCAAATTCGCAAGAATTGGTGGTGGCAAAATTGAGATCGGAGACTTCAAGGAATATTAAAAAAGACACAGATACAGCTAATTGGAATTGGAAACAGGGTGGTTTATATAATTTAAATGTGGCACAAAGTTCATTGAGCAATTGGGCTGCTGGGGGAGATAATTTTAATATGACCATCAATAGTTATTTTAATTATTTCGCCCTTTATAAAAAAGATCGTCAAAATTGGGATAATAATATAGATGTGAATCTTGGATTTGTTCAATCCACCTCTCAGGGCGGCCGTAAGAATGATGACCGATTAGACCTACTCAGTAAATATGGTTATAAGATGGATACAGTGGGTAAATGGTATCTATCAGGTTTATTTAATTTCCGTTCTCAACTTTTTGATGGTTATAGTTTTAGTGGAACAAAAGCCACATTCACCTCTTCCTTATTTGCGCCTGCCTATATGATTATTTCTGCTGGTTTGGATTATAAGCCAGATAATAATTTTTCAATCTTCTTTTCTCCTTTAACATCAAGAACTACATTGGTTTTAAATAAAACCTTGTCAAACCTTGGTAAATATGGTGTGGATTCGGGATCTATGGTGAAGCGAGAAATAGGTTTATTTGTTACAGTCAACTATAGTAAAGTCATTGCTACAAATATCAATTATAGGGGTCGTGCAGATTTTTTCTCCAATTATTATGATAAGCCTGAGAATATCAATTTCTACATGACCAATTTATTTACATTCAAGATCAATAAAAACTTTTCAGCAACCTATAGTCTGGATTTAATTTATGATGATAAGATTCGCATATTTGGTCCAAATAAAAAATCGCCAGGTTTACAAACCAAGAGTATAATAGGTATTGGTTATTTTAGAACCCTTAATGTTAAGAAAAAATTAGTTGAAACAAAGCCTAAGTCAGCACTATTAACAAGTGGCGAATAAGAAAGAAGCTATTTACTAATGACTTTGAGGGTATGCTTGATTTTGTTGGCCTTATGTGTTAAATCCTGGTAGTCATTGCTCATAATAGTGACATGTCCCATTTTTCTGCCTGGTTTTGTGGTGGTTTTACCATACAGGTGCACAAACACATTATCCATCTTCAATACTTCTTCTAATCCCTCATACATCACATCTCCAGTATATCCTTCTGCTCCAATTAGATTCACAATCGCACTTGGTAAAATAGGTGCAGGATTGCCTAAAGGATAATCCAGAATAATTCTTAATAACATATCATATTGACTAGCATAATTGGCTTCAATGGTATGGTGTCCGCTATTGTGCACTCTTGGTGCAGTTTCATTGACAAGGATTTCTCCTTGTTGGTCTACAAATAATTCAATGGCAAAAAGCCCAGGACTCTTTAAAGATTGAACAACTTTTCTGGCAATCGCTTCGGCTTTCCAAAGTTGCTTTTCTTCAATTTTTGCTGGACTTAATTGGTAGTCTAACAAGTTATATACAGGGTCAAAAACCATTTCGGCAGGAGGGAAGATGACTGTCTCGCCTTTTGCATTCATGCCTACAATCAATGCCAGTTCTTTTACAATCTTTACTTTTTCTTCTAATACAGCAGGCGCATTAAAACCCAATGTAATGGCTTTTTCGTCTTCAATCACTTGAACACCCTTACCATCATAGCCTCCCTCTGCTAATTTGTGCACCGCAGGTAATAGTCCTAGGTGTTGGCGAATCGCTTCGGCTGAATCGGTGATGACAAAATTGGCAGTTGGAATTGCATTGTCTGCATAAAATTGTTTTTGTGCAATTTTATTTTTGATGGTTCGAATAGCTGATGGGGTAGGATAAATTTTAACGCCTTCTTTTTCTAATTGTGTTAAAGCATCCACATTCACAGCTTCAATCTCAATGGTCAAAGCGTCTACTTGTTTTCCAAATTGATAGACCGTATCGTAATCTAAAATATCTCCTGTTGTAAAATGGTGGCATAAATGTGCTGCTGGGCAGTTGGGATCCTTCTCTAATACATAGGTCGTTAAATCATAGTTTGCTGCTGCTTGTAAGAGCATCCTTCCCAATTGTCCTCCGCCTAAAATACCTACCTTCATATAACTGATTTTGATAGGGCAAATATAAGTTAGTTAGGTTATTTTTGCTAAAGAACGATTTAATACAAGTATTCATGAAAGAACCTATCATACAAGTGAAGGATTTAACCAAGTCCTACGGCGACTTTGAAGCAGTTAAAGGCATTAGTTTTGACGTATTTAAAGGAGAGATATTTGGTTTATTAGGACCTAATGGTGCTGGAAAATCCACCACTTTAGAAATCATTGAAACCCTAAGGCAAAAATCTGGAGGGACAGTCATCGTAGATGGAATGAATTTAGACACAGATCCAGAAGCCATTAAGAAAATCATTGGGGTACAATTACAGACTGCTGGATTTTACCCTAATTTGAATTTAACGGAACTCATACATTTGTTTGTTGGCTTGTATCAAATGGACATAGATCCTATGGAACTATTGGCTAAAGTTGATTTAGTAGACAAAGCCAAATCCAAGTTCAAGGAATTGAGTGGGGGACAGAAGCAAAGATTTTCAATTGCTACCACATTGATCAATCGTCCAAAAATTATTTTTTTAGATGAACCCACCACTGGTTTAGATCCTCAAGCAAGACGTAATCTTTGGGATTTGATTCAAGAAATTAGAAATAATGGAACGACTGTCATTATCACCACACATTATATGGATGAAGCAGAAGTGTTATGTGATAGAGTGGCCATCATTGATAGTGGTAAAATTATTGGCATCAATTCACCGAATCAATTGATAGACGAATTGGTGGAAAGTGGATTTGAAAAAGTAAAAGAAGTAAAGAAGGCCAATTTGGAAGATGTATTTATCCATATGACAGGAAAACAATTAAGAGAAGCTTAAAAATAAAATGATGACAACAGACCCTAGATATCCCATCGGAAAGTATGAAATGAAACCTTATTCAGAAGCCACTAAAAATGAATGGATCAATGCATTAAGACATTTGCCAAAAGATGTAGAAATGGCCGTATTGAATTTAGATAAAGTACATTTAGACACCCCTTACAGAGAAGGAGGATGGACCGTACAACAATTAGTGCATCATATTGCAGACAGTCATATGAATGCCTTTGCAAGATTTAAATTAGGACTGACCGAAGAAGTACCAACGATAAAAGCATATGATGAAAATAAATGGGTGTCTATGGCAGATGCTTTAGATACGCCAATTAATTTTTCTATGACCTTATTGCATGCTTTGCATGAAAGATGGGCTAATTTATTAGCGAGTTTAACCGAAGAACAATGGCAAAGAAAATTATTTCATCCTGGAAGAAATGCCGAAGTAAGTTTATGGGATTTGTTTGCCATCTATGCATGGCATGGTAAACATCATGTGGCGCATATCACCACTTTAAGAGCAAATAAGGGGTGGTAATTTATAAAAATTGAGTTCTATCTACTTCAGCGACTAAAAATACACTGCCAATCACAAGAATCAAATCTTGCTGGTTGGCATTTTTTATGGCATCGCTTAAAGCGATATTCACATCTTCAAAACTAGTCCCATTTAAACCAATTGCTTTTGCTTGAGCCGCTAATTCATCTACTGGCAATGCTCTTGGAATATGTGATTGCGTGAAATAATACATTGCATTTTTAGGAAGTAATTCAAGCACGGCTTGCACATCTTTGTCCTTCACCATCCCTGTAACAATATGTAATTGTGGATATTGCAAGGAGGCCAGTTGTTCTAACAATGCACGCAGGCCATGTTCGTTATGCGCCACATCTAAAATGACTCTTGGACTATCTTGAATGCATTCCCATCTGCCCATTAAGCCATTGTTTTTTTTAACCTGTGACAATGCTTTTAATACTTTACTCGCTGTAAGCTTCCAGCCCATGGTAGAAAGTAATTGAGCGGCTACTAAGACTGCTTTTAAATTTTTAGCTTGATATTTTGCTGGCAGATCGCATTCGATGGTGAAATTTTTTGGAAATATTGGAGCGTCTAATAAATGAATAAGGGGTTGATTGAATTCAAATAAGGCATTCTGCCAATTGTTTTGAAAGGATTTAAATTCAATAAAATTTTCTGCAAAATAAATAGGGGCATTTTCTGTGTTGGCTTTGTCTTCAAATACTTTTTTCGTAGCAGTATCAATTGCGCCTATCACAACTGGGGTATCCTTTTTAATGATCCCCGCTTTCTCCGATGCAATTGCTTCTAAAGTATTTCCAAGTAAAGCCATATGATCGAATCCAATATTGGTAATGATAGATAGTTCTGGATGAATCACATTCGTACTATCTAGTCGGCCACCTAAGCCTGTTTCAATGATGGCGATATCCACTTTTTCTTCTGCAAAATAATCGAAAGCCATGCCCACTGTAATTTCAAAGAAAGAGGGCTCTATTTTTTCAATACAAGGTTTTATTTTATTGGTAAAGTCAATCACAAAATCTTGAGGACACATTTGTCCATTGACTTTGATGCGTTCTCTAAAATCATATAGATGTGGCGAAGTGTATAGTCCGGTTTTATATCCAGCTTCTTGAAAAATAGAAGCAAGCATATGACTCGTGGAACCTTTGCCATTGGTACCTGCAATATGTATCGTTTTGATTTTCTTTTCAGGATGTCCAAGAAATTTACAAATGGCAATGGTGTTGTCTAAATTCGGTTTAATTGCAGCAGCACCAATCCTACTAAACATAGGTAGCCTAGCATATAAATAGTCAATTGTTTCTTGATACCGCATAGCAATTGGTTGGCTTATTGGAGGTCGAATTTGAATTTCACAGTTACTGTAGAACTATGATCAGCCGAATTGAAATTAATTTTTGTCAAGTATTCCACAATCGCTCTTTTGTATTTTGAGTCATTGGAGGAGGAGCCTCTTGTAATTTGAATAAACCTTCCCACACCATTTGGATTGACTTCTATTTCTGCATAAATGGTTGCAGGGGGAACATCTCCATTAAACGAATAGGCCTTTGTAACCCTTCGGTCACCTTTGGTTACAAAAGGTCCGCCGCTGCCAGTGTAGGCTTTCCCATCGATGGAGCCATTTGCCACACCTTGATCACCTTTGCCTCCAGCAATGCCTTGGTCTTTTACATTATTATAACTGTCTTGATTGTTTCCACCAGCCCCGTTTCCACCTGCATATTTCCCCATTAAAGCTTTAGGCTTAGCGGGGATAGGCAGTGAATTATTTTTTATAGCATTTTTTGCTTTGCCAGAACGAATCGCTTCGTCGTTAGGATCATTGGAAACCGTATTTATTTTTGTAGCATTACTAGAAGCTAGTTTAGTGGATCTTGCAGTGGAGCTTTGTTCTGGGGCAGGAGCAGCTTTGCTCTTAGGAGGGATTGTTCCAGCACCTGTATTGCTATTGCCTAAGTTCACTTCCATATATTCTGGCAATGGGGGAACTACTGTAGGTGCGGGTTCCTGAAATTTTGAAATAAAAAAGATCAGTGAGAGTCCAAGACAGATCAGTCCTGTATACACTGCAGCTTTAATATTCTTTTCTTGTTCAAAACTCAATTCCATAGTTTAAAATTAATGGAAAAAAACGTCATATCCCAATCTAAGCAAGGTAGCTACGATCACAATTAAGAAAATTTTACGAATAAATTGGTTGCCCTTCTTTAAAGCCATTCTAGAACCAAAAAATCCACCTGTGGCATTGCATATGGACATGGGGATGGCTACCGGCCAAAGGATCACGCCCTTGCCAATGAATAAAATCAAGGATCCAAGATTCGTAGCAAGGTTTACAATTTTAGCATGGGCACTTGCATTTAAAAAGTCGTATCCCAAAATGGAAATAAATGCCAATACAAATAAACTTCCGCCACCAGGACCAATAAAGCCGTCATAAAATCCGATGATAAGACAAATCAATATGCCTTTGATTGTAGCATACTTTATATGTTCTTTCTGCAAAGATTGACCAAGGTCTTTTTTTGTAAATGTGTAGATTGCCATTATAAGTAATACAAAAAAGATCACTGGCTTCATAAACTGGCTACTCATTTTAGTGAGTAATAAAGAACCAGAAAAAGCTGCAGTAAATGCGATGCTTGTAAATAGAAGTATCCTTAAAAGTGGAATTTTAACCCTTTGTAAATATTGATAGGTTGCAAAACAAGTGCCAATAAAAGAAGGTACTTTGAGTGTGCCAATGATGGTTGATACTGCTTGTGTTGGCATCAGGATCAGTCCCGCAGGAACTTGTATTAATCCGCCGCCGCCCACTACAGCATCCACATAGCCTGCTAAAAAGGCAATCAAGCATAGTAAAATGATGGTGCTAAGTTCCATGCTTTATTTTTGAAGGCCAGGTATTGATGACTATTCCAGAAACAATAATCACACCACTAATGATTTGAAAAATATTAAATTGTTCATTCAAAATAAAGAGCGCCTCGATAGAACTCAGGAAGGGAATTAAAGTACCAAATAAGGCCGTCTTTGCCGATCCCATTCTGTGAATAGCATTATTCCATAATAAATAAGCGATAGTGGAATTGCCGATTCCTAAATATAAAATAATCAATAAAAACTGTTTGTTAAAATGAACCGGTTGGATATAATTCATTTCATAAATTGCAAAAGGGCATAATAAAATAGTACCAATCGCAAAAAGGACAAGTAAAAAACTATTGTTTGAAATACCAATTGGTTTTTTACGAACAAATACATTGTAAGTTCCAAAACATATACCAGCACCAATCATCCATAAATCACCTGTCGCAATTTTAAAATGCAGCAAAGTGGTAAGATCACCTTTACTTAGTAAAACTAATATCCCTATAATGCCTAAGATAATCCCAGCAATACTTTTCCAATTCAATTTTTCTTGCACTAGCCATGCTGCAAGTAAAGTAGCAACAATTGGATGAATCGTTGATCCAAACAATGCCATATTGATGGCTGTGGTGGAATGTCCAGCTTGGTAAATCATGGTATTATATAATGCAACACCCACCAGTGCCATCCAGAAAAAATAACTAAAATTGTTTTTGAACAATTGCTTTTCTCTTTTGAAATTATTGATCGCAAAAGGAAGCATGGTAATGGTTGCAATAGACCATCTAAAAAATGCAAGACTAATTGGGCCAGCCAATTGAATGGCATACCTAGAAACAATAAAATTTCCAGACCATATAACACATGCAGTAATGGCAAGTATCGTGCCTATTTGAACTTCTTTGTTATAATGTCTTTTCAAAATTGATCCATATTAATGATGTGCAAATTCAGTCGTATAATCTCCTTTGATACGCTCAATAGGAGGATTAAAATAGCCGAATTTTAAATCAGGAAATTCTTCTCTAATTAATTCCATCATTTGTTTTACGCCCATGATCTCACCTGGTTCTGTCACACCAATTTTTCCTAGGTACCAATCGGGATCGATATTGAAATTACGCCATTGAATCATTTTTAATTCAGTGTCTTTGATCAATTGTCTTAGTGCTTCGTATTCCGCAACCGTATCCGTCATGCCAGGGAACACAAAATAATTGATGCTTGTCCATTTGCCTGCAGCAGTCATCACTTTTAAACTTTCAACAATATCTTGGAAGGTGTAATTATTTGGACGATAGTAAGCATTGTAAATTTCAGGTCTAGCAGAATTGGTGCTCACTCTTAAACTATCCAAACCAACAGCGGCCAGTGCAGCAACTGCAACAGGATTAGAGCCATTTGAATTGATATTGATACTGCCTTTATCTGTATGTTTTCTGATTTCAATAATGGCTTCCTTGATGGTCTCCCACATTAACAATGGTTCTCCCTCGCAACCTTGACCAAAACTTACAATTGGGAATGGTGCCGACATCAAATGTGGTACCGTATATTCTACCACTTCGGCAGCAGTTGGTTTAAAAGATAAACGCTCTTGGTTGGAAACAATTTCTTCCTCGATTGGTTGAAAAGAAATACAACCAATGCAATTCGCATTACAAGCAGGTGAAATAGGGATGGGACATTCCCATCTTCCCATGGCTAAATTTCTTGCAGCAGGACAATGATAGGTCATACAACAGTTTTGCATCAGGTGCTGCACCAATCTATTTTCACTGTAAGTTTTTAATAAATGCGCTGTGCCATATTCAATTGTTTCTTGGTCATAGCCTTCACAATCCTGGCGAATATCTTGTTCGATTCTAACAGCAGGTACATAGTTAATGCCATCTAACCAACCCACTGCGGTATAACAAAATAATGGCAATAACGGCGCTTCGGGTAAAGACTCGTAAGCTGCGATATACAATCCAGTATGCGCAGGAGGGATGAAAGCTGCTACAGCCCATCCTTTTTCACATAAACGCATTTCACCGCTATCTACATCAATGCCAATACCTCTTCGGCCTGGTAATTCATATAAGCTTCCTCCTTCAGGTAAAGGAATCCAGTCTTCTTCTGGAATTGGATAGGCGTCCCATCCAGCTCTGCCTACCACATATAAGGTCTCATCTTCAAAGATGTTGCCTTCGCCGTCAGAGTATAATAAATAAGGGGACTCAGTTAATGCCATAATTAATTTGTTTTAGCTAGATGCTCTGCGCAAAAAGCATTGAATTCGTTTTTGATTGCTTCAGTCACTGGTTCATTGATCTGTTTTTGAATCAATTTATTGTTCTTGAAATCGATTGTAATATAATCGTCTTTAATCAGCATATTATTGATTTCGGCCCATGGGTACAATTTTTTTGGAAAGGTGTTTACTAAGACACCAGCAGGGTCTACTGCTAATTCATATGGAAATTTCACTTGACGCTCAAAAAGCGCTGCAATCAGGAATACGCCAGCTATTAACAAAGCATTGGGCAATAAAAACCATCCCCAAGACGCAAATACCAAACCTAAACGGTAATAAGGGACACCTCCTTTAATCTTTTGATAGACGCAAAAAATCCACCAACTAGCCACCGAAGTCATGATCGCAATCAATAGGGCAGGACTCGGATATAACCCTGCATAAAGCGAATAGGAAAGCGCCATAAGGGTGATCAAAAGCATCAATTGGCTGATTCGGTCTACGTTTTTAAAATCGGGACTTTTGCAAACAATGATATAGTCAAAAAGGCGCATAATTGAAATTTATGAGATGCGTAAAATTTGGTGCAATTTAAGGCCATTTGGTTAACTTTGCGGTATGAAGAAAACACATCTTATTTTATTGGTCTTAATTGCGGCCGCAATTGTAGTGTTAATAAGCTATACAGGCGATTTAAGTAGCTATGAAACAGTGGCTTCTGCTAGGCAAAAAGAAGGCAAATATGTGAATTTGATCGTAAAAATGGATAAATCTGTGCCCGTTCAATACGATCCAGTAAAAGACCCGAATTTATTAAAGTTTAATGTAGAAGATAGCTTGGGGGGTAAAATTGCAGTGGTTTATCGCAATACCATGCCCACCGATATGGAAAAGTCAGAACGTTTGGTATTGAAAGGACGTGTTCAAGGAGATGCATTTGAATGTAGCTCAATTGTTATGAAATGTCCGTCCAAATACAAGGACAATCCAAATGCAATGAAAGAACAACCGGTAACCATTACCAACTAATCAAAATCAAAACATGCAGCCAACTGAGTTTATTGGGGAACATTTGTTACCTGGACAAATAGGTTATTTTTTATCCATCTTATCTTTTGTAGCTTCTTTGGTGGCCACATTTTCTTTCGCAAAAGCCTTTTATGCAAAAGAAATGGTGGTGGAAGCAAGTTGGAAAAAATTAGCTAGAACTGCTTTTGTGATTGAAGCATTGACAGTGGTTGGAAGTTTTATGGTGTTGTTTTATGTGATTTACAATCATCTGTTTGAATATAAATATGCCTACACCCATAGCGATAAAAATTTACCATTTGAATATTTATTAAGTTGTTTTTGGGAAGGACAGGAAGGCAGCTTTTTATTGTGGAGTTTTTGGCATGCCGTGTTGGGTTTGATTTTAATTAAGAAAGCCAAAGCACATGAAGCAGGTGTGATGATGGTCATTAGCTTTGCGCAGTTAATGCTTGCCACCATGGTCATTGGATTGTATGTGTTTGATGTGAAAATTGGATCTAGTCCATTTATATTATTAAGACATGAAATGAACTGGCCAATTTTGTCCAGACCAGATTATGTGCAACTATTAAAAGATGGCACAGGCTTAAATACATTATTGCAGAATTATTGGATGGTCATTCATCCACCTATTTTATTTTTAGGATTTGCTAGCACCATCGTTCCATTTGCTTACGCAGTTGCAGGCTTATTAAAGAAAGAGCATGACTGGGTTAAATCCGCTTTACCTTGGGCGAATTTTTCGGCTGGTATATTGGGTTTAGGGATTATGATGGGCGCTGCCTGGGCTTATGAGAGTTTGACCTTTGGGGGCTATTGGGCATGGGATCCAGTAGAGAATGCGTCCTTGGTGCCATGGTTGACCTTGGTTGCAGGGATACATACGGCCATGATTTATACTAAAACAGGCGCTAGTTTAAAAGCCACTTATTTATTCCTTGGCATTAGTTTCTTATTAATTGTCTACTCTACATTTTTAACTAGAAGTGGTGTTTTGGGCGATACCTCTGTACATGCATTCACCGATTTAGGGATGAATGGGCAGTTGTTATTTTTCTTATTCATCTTTGTGGTTCCTTTCTTTGTTTTATATTTTGTGCGTTACAAACACATGCAAGAGCCTTTAAAGGAAGATGCAATAGATAGCAGGGAATTTTGGATGTTGATTGGTTCTTTAGTGCTTGTGCTTTCTGCAGCGGTGATTATCCTAAAGACTTCGACACCGGTGTTCAATAAAATTTTTGACACGAAGATTGCGCCACCAGAAGATCCAGAGTTTGCGCACAACCAGGTGCAAATATTTGTAGCCATCATCATTGGTACTTTAACAGCAATCGGTCAGTTTTTGAAATACAAAACAACGCCATTGGCTTATTTTAAAAAACAATTGATTTGGCCATTGATCATCACCATCCTCATTAGCATTGTGATTTTTGTTTTTGTTGGCGTTGCGTACGATGACAAAGGGGCTGGATTTTTAGGCGCAATTTATATTGCCATTGTAACTTCTGTTTTTGCGATTGTTGGAAATATATCTTATTGGTCAGTGGTATTAAAAGGAAAACTAAAATCTGCCAGTTCATCCATTGGTCATATTGGATTTGGTTTGGTATTGGCAGGTATCTTTATTTCTTCTGCCAACAAAACAACCTTAAGCTACAATACAACAGGAATAAGTCCTTTAAGAGTAGACTCCACGCAAAAAAATAGTCCAATAGGAGACCCTAGAGAGAACCTGACTTTATTTGAGACCATCGAAACAGATATGGGTAAATACAACGTGACTTATGTAAGAGATACATTTGATGCTTTAGGAAAAAGATTTTTTGAATTGAATTTTAAGGAAAAGAAAACAGGAGAGACCTTTAATTTATATCCCGATGTATTAAAAAACAATAAGGGCATGGAGGGCTTCTCTGCCAATCCATCTTCAAAACATTATTTACACAAAGACATTTTTGTGTATGTGACTTCTTTTCAAGACCACACAGAAGAAGATACCACGAGCTTTAAGCCTATTAATATTACTGTAGGAGATTCTATTTTTTACAGCAATGGGTATATTAAATTAGAGAAAGTGAATGTG
The DNA here is from genome assembly GCA_964203125.1 of Chitinophagales bacterium. GTDB lineage: Bacteria > Bacteroidota > Bacteroidia > Chitinophagales > Chitinophagaceae > Sediminibacterium. The sequence goes on from CAXNMZ010000002.1 coordinate 23,336, forward strand.
AATCCTCCAGGTGACAGACCTGCTGGTGTGAATGAATTGAGATTACAATTGAATGTGGTTTCAAAAGAAGGTTTAAGATATGTGGCAGAACCAGGTATTTTATTGGAAGGTTTGAACCTGACTTCAAAAGTGGATACAGTAAAGGCGCAAAATTTAGTATTGAGTTTTAATAAAGTGATTGACCAAGAAAAAGGTATTTTAGAAATAGGGGTGAAAGAGTCAACTGCTTTAACCAACCTCATTACTTTAAAGGTCTACGAATTCCCTTGGATCAATTTATTATGGTTGGGGGTGATTGTGACGACCATTGGGTTTATGATGGGAGCCTATTATCGATTTAAAAAATAGGGTTACTTTTTGTATATTAGTGTATCAATGCATATGAGAACCGTCTTTTGTATACTATTATTTGTAATGACAATAAGCTTGCCAAAGCAGCTTTTTGCGCAGACGAGTCAGTATGATACAGTAAGGGTGGAAGCCTATATTACACCAGAGGGTGATACGATTCCTCAATCTTGGTTGCCAACGGTGATGGTGTCTGCAGTTCAAACGAATGCTTTAAAAAATTATTGGAAAAATTGGACAAGATTGCGCAATGCGGTGTATGTGACTTATCCTTATGCTGTAACAGCAAGTAAAGTCATACGATCAGTGAACGCACAATTAGCCAATGTTCAAGATGAAAAATTAAGAAAGCAGATTATTAAGTCTAGAGAAAAAGAATTGAAAAGGGATTTTGCAGATAAGGTGACCAATTTATCTGTGTATCAAGGCAAGGTCCTCATGAAGTTAATCAATCGAGAAACTGGGAATAATTGCTACCAGTTAATCAAGGAATATAAAGGTGGATTGAATGCTGGTTTATGGCAAACTGTTGCCTTTGTCTTTGGAAGTAGTTTAAAACAACCCTACAGTCCTAATGGGGATGACCAAGAGATTGAAAAATTGGTGTTAGAAGTACAAAAAGTATACGGTACTAAGGGGTAATTTACAATACTAAAATGGGATAGGTTTTTGGGGTAGGTTTTTGTACCTTTACCCGAATAGATACTATCCTATGAGCGACGAAAAAAGTTTAAATTTTATTGAAGAAATTATTTCCCAAGACCTTGCAACTGGGAAACATAAAAGTATATTGACTAGGTTCCCTCCAGAACCAAATGGTTATTTACATATTGGTCATGCAAAAAGTATTTGTTTAAATTTTGGGCTGGCTGAAACTTTTGAAGGTGCGACGAATTTAAGATTTGATGATACCAACCCAGTGACTGAAGAAACTGAATATGTAGATAGTATCAAAGCCGATTTAAAATGGTTAGGTTTCAATTGGATCAAAGAATGTTACGCCTCCGATTATTTTGATCAATTGTATGCTTTTGCTGTACAATTAATCGAGAAAGGATTGGCATATGTGGATGATAGCACTGCCGAAGCAATTGCGCAACAAAAAGGCACACCTACCGAGCCTGGAACCGGAAATGCATTCAGAGAAAGAAGCATTCAAGAGAACTTAACCTTGTTTGCGGAAATGAAAGCAGGGAAGTACAATGATGGCGAAAAAGTATTGCGTGCTAAAATTGATTTAGCAAGTCCAAATATGCATATGCGTGATCCTTTGTTATATCGCATTAAAAAAGCACATCATCACCGCACAGGAGATCAATGGTGTATTTATCCAATGTATGATTTTGCCCACGGACAAAGCGATTCCATCGAAAATATCACCCATTCAATTTGTACACTTGAATTTATCCCACACAGGGCTTTATATGATTGGTGTATCGAACAATTAGGTATTTTCCAATCGCATCAATATGAAATGGCGCGTTTAAATATGACCTATACGGTCATGAGTAAGCGTAAATTATTACAGTTGGTGCAAGAAGGGCATGTACAAAGTTGGGATGATCCAAGAATGCCAACCATCAGTGGTATGCGCAGAAGAGGGTATACTGCAGAAAGTATTCGTGATTTCTGTGATCGTATTGGTGTAGCCAAAAGAGAAAATATCATTGACTTTAGCTTACTAGAGTTTTGTGTCCGTGAGCATTTAAATAAAATCGCACAAAGAAGAATGGTGGTGACTGACCCTATTAAATTGGTGATTACCAACTATGAACAAGCCGAAGAAATATTAGATTCAGAAAACAATCCAGAAGATCCTAATGGAGGCTCAAGACCAGTTCCTTTTAGTAAAGAATTATGGATTCAAGCGGATGATTTTATGGAAGAACCAACTAAAAAATATTTTAGATTAGGCCCAGGATTATCAGTGAGATTAAAGAGTGCTTATATTGTTGAGTGCGAAAGTTTTGATAAAGATGCTAACGGAAATGTAACAACGGTGTATGCAAAATATTTTCCTAATTCTAAATCAGGTTCAGATACATCGGGTATTCATGTGAAAGGCACCTTACATTGGGTAAGCGCTAAGCATGCGATTCCGGTGGAATTAAATGAGTATGATCGTTTATTCAATGTAGAAGACCCAAGCAGTGCAGAAGGTGATTTTAAGTCCTATATCAATCCACATTCATTGCATACCGTAACAACTGCATGGGGTGAACCTGCATTGTTGAATGATGCATTAGAAGCGCGTTTCCAATTTTTAAGAAAGGGTTATTTTTATCAGGATACCAATAGCACAAAAGACAAGTTGGTATTCAATAGAACAGTGACCCTTAAAGATACTTGGGCCAAAGAGCAAAAGAAATAATTCAAACAACAATGATGTTATTGGACTTGGAACAATTTAAAAGCCATTGGGCAACTACTTTTCCAGGTATCACTACCCACAATACGCATTTTATTATTGCAGTGAGTGGTGGGGTAGACAGTATTGTGCTTGCAGCCTTGATGCAGCAGATGGGCGCAAATTGTTCTATCGCACATGCCAATTTTCAATTAAGAGGAGATGAAAGTAACAGGGACGAAAGTTTTGTGCAAGCATTTGCCACAAAGATGGGTATGCCGTTTTTAACAAAACGATTCGATACATTGGCATTTTCGGAACAATATAAAATGGGCATCCAACAAGCTGCTCGGGAAATTAGGTATGCTTGGTTTGAAAGTTTAATGAAGGAAATAGATGTGCAAGCGAAAACCAAGCTGGTATTGCTTACTGCACACCATGCAGACGATCAAGTGGAGACGGTACTCATGCAATTTTTTAGAGGTACAGGATTGCATGGCTTGACTGGGATCCCAGCTATGAGAACACATCAACAAAATCCACTCGCCACAGATCATATCGATTTAATTAGACCATTACTTCCATTTAGTAAAGCAAGCATTAAAGATTATGCAAAATTAAATGGACTGGAGTTTGTAGAGGATAGTTCTAATTTAAAAAATGATTATACCAGAAATTTAATTCGCAATCAGTTGATTCCACAAATGGAAGCGATTTATCCAAATGTCAATCAACAAATATTGGATACCATTTTGAGGTTAAAAGAAGCAGAAGACATTGTTGATACTACAGTGACAGCTTTTTGGAAAAAGCATATCTATTTTCCTAAGGGAATATCAACAATTGATTTATCTACATGGAATCAACTACAAGGTAATGCCACTTATATCTGGGGATTGGTGCAGGTTTATGGATTTAAAGCCACCCAATTAAAAGAGATTCATAAAATTGCCGGAGCTGGTAAGGGCGCCTTTATTGCTTCAACAACCCATCGTTTTATTAAATGGGATAACCAAATTCAAATTGTATCCAATCAAGAAGATAAAGTATATGAGACCATTTCAAAAGATCAGACAGTATTAGATACTTTATTTGGGAAATTTCAATTGGAATGGATTGACAATATGGAGGAACTTAAAATGGATACGAGTGCGAATATGGCTTATTTAGATGTGGATCAATTAAGCTGGCCATTATTAAACAGGTCATGGGTAGCGACAGATTATTTTTATCCATTAGGACTCCGTAAAAAAAAGAAGCTCAATCATTTTTTAGGTAGTCTAAAGTTAAGTCCTGCCATCAAAGCGATGACAACCGTGCTTTGTTCGGACAGTAAAATTGCATGGGTGGTAGGACAACGTATAGATGATCGTTTCAAAATTACACCAAATACAAAACGTGTAGTCAAGATTACATTCCTAAGTAAATCCTAATCTGCTCTACAAAGCTGGCGACTACATTAAACTGTGCAATAAAGTAAGCAGCCACAATCAAGAATACAACACCATAAAGGGATCCCCAAAGATGCGCACTATGGTTGATACCACCTTGTCCTTGTTTAGCCAAATAAGCTGTAATCCCCAAGTAGATTGGGCCAAAAATAAATCCAGGAATGATAGGTGGGATAATAAAAAAGCCAATTTGTATAGTAGGCATTAAAAAGATACCCGCAAATACAATGGCAGATACTGCTCCAGATGCACCCAAACTATTATAATTGTAACGATCTTTTTGTTGTAGATAGGTTGGAATTAAACAAACTGCTAAGGCAGATAAGTATAAGAATAAATACAATAGCTTACCATTTTGACCAAATAGCATATTAAAATACTGCTCTACATAATCTCCAAACATATAGAAAGAGAACATATTAAATGCTAAGTGCATAAAATCGGCGTGGATGAATCCACAACTAATAAAACGATACCATTCATTGTCTCTGCCTACGGAATAGGGATGGAAAATTAATTTGTCCATGAGTTCTGCATTGTAAAATGCTAGGACGGATACAATGACTGTGACTATGGTGATATATAAAGTAATGCTCATTATTCGTGGTGGTATTTTTCGTTGGCTAAGATACTACAAGCGCGGTAGATTTGTTCGGCAAGCATCAATCGAACCAACATATGTGGAAAGACAAGTTCTGAAATGCTCCAGGTGAAATTGGCACGTTGCTGTATGGTTTCATCCACACCATACGCACCACCAATTAAGAAAATGATTTTCTGTGCGCTTTGGTTGGCCTTTTGCTGTATTAAATTGGCTAGGCCAGGGGAGCTGAGCATTTTACCTTTTTCGTCTAATAAGATCAACACATCGGTTGGTGCCATCGCCTTTAAAATACTCGCAGCTTCTGCTTTTTTAATTTGTGCTGGTTCTGTCAATTTGGATGGGGTGATCAATTGCCAGTCGATAGGATAGTAATGCACAATTCTTTTGGTGAATTGTTCCACGCCTTCTTTGATATAGGATTCGTTGGCTTTGCCAACGGAGTAGATGGAGAGTTTCATTTTATTTATTATAAATTTCTTCCCATCCTGCTCTTTTTGATGATTTTGCCTTCATATAAATGTAATTACATTATAAATTTAGGTATTTTGTTATAACTTAACAAAGTTAAAAAATATTATTCGCTAGTAATTTAATTTAAATGAAAAAAATCATTCTATCATCTACATCTTTATTTTTTTCTGTGATGGTATTTGCACAAGCATTTACGATTGCAGAAAAAACCAATTGGGCAAAACAAGCTAAAGGGATTGAAATTATTAAAGATAATTGGGGTGTACCACACATTTATACAAATACGGATGCAGATGCAGTTTTTGGCATGATGTATGTTCAATGCGAAGAATATTTTAGTAAGGTAGAGGATGTGATTATTTCTAGAATGGGAAGAGAAGCTGAAGTTCAAGGTAAATCATCTATTTATAAAGATTTATGGTCAAGATTATATATTGACACGCTCCAAGCTAAAAAATTATATTTAAAAGCTAGTCCTGCTCAAAAAAAATTATGTGATGCTTATGCAGCAGGGATTAATTACTATATTCTTACACATCCTAATAATAAGCCTAAATTATTGCATAGAATTCAACCTTGGGTTCCGTTTTTAAACAATAT
>CAXNMZ010000003.1:0-27942 GCA_964203125.1 Chitinophagales bacterium
AGGCGCAAAAAATGTATTTATTGGAACCTTATTGCAAAATTTAGATCAAGTGCCAAAAGACAAGCCTGTGATCATGCATTGTCAAGGCGGAGACAGAGCTGCAATTGGCTATTCCTTACTAGTAAAAGAAGGCTATACCAATATTATGAACTACAGTGGTGGTATCAATGAATGGGTAAAAGAACAGCAGCCAATTGTGAGCTAGACGTAGAACAATTGACCATAGAATTTGTTATCCTTAGATGAAAGACGTTAAAAAACAAGATCTACCACAAAAAATATGTAAAGTCTGTGGCCGTCCCTTTAGTTGGCGAAAAAAATGGGAAAGGTGCTGGGATGAAGTGCAGTATTGTAGTGAGGGGTGTAAGAAGCAGAAGCCTAAAAAATAATTCTATTTAAAGCATGCTATCTTTTTGAAATTTTATTCCCGCTTGTTTTTTGACGACTACATTTAAATCTTATCACATCTGTATTTCTTAATACAGCATGCTTGGTTTTTCTGGAAGCCATTCGTTTACGCCACATTCTAAAACTAGAAGGCTTAGAGTTAGCACGCATGAATTCAATCACTTCTTTTTCACTCAATCCAAATTGAAATTGAATCGCTTCAAAAGGCGTTCGGTCCTCCCAAGCCATTTCAATAATGCGGTCTTTATCTTTTTCGACCCATTCAGATCTTAAAATAGGCTCTGCTGGTCTTGTATGGATCAAATCTGTTTTTTCCATTGCGCTATTTCTTTTACTTTAATGTTTTTAAAAATTTTTCTGCGTTGTTCAAATGTGTCGCTCTTTTTTCTTCTGGCATTTTATCCCAAGTGCTTAATAACATCGCCCACCTTGGGTTTTTTGAAAATACAATACGCTGCTTGGATAAAAAGCGCCAAAACAAGCCATCCCAAGTTGCTTGCCATGTCCCTTTAGGAAAATCACCCATCTTCATTAAATAATTAGACCCACAAATATAGGGCTTGGTGGTGATCATGCCACCATCTGCAAACTGAGACATACCATAGACATTGGGTACCATCACCCAGTCATAAGCGTCGATATACATTTCCATAAACCATTGGTACACATCGTCTGGTGCAATCTCACAAAGCAACATAAAATTCCCTAAGACCATCAGTCTTTCTATATGATGATTGTAGCCAGACTCAAGTAGTTTTTTGATACTGATATCTATTGGATCAATGCCAGTTGTTCCATCGTAAAAAGACGAAGGCATTTTTTTAGTAAAGCCCCAGAAATTTTTCGTTCTTTGTTGACTACCAATTTTACGATAGGTTAATTGTACAAATTCTCTCCATCCAATAATTTGCCTCACAATGCCTTCGATACTATTGATGGGGGCTTTTGCTTTTTGATAAGCATGCAATAAAGCTTGTAAAAATTCAGCAGGTTGGATGAGCCCTACATTGATCAATGGACTTAGCACACTATGAAATAAGGTTTTTTCTGCCACGACCATGGCATCTTCATATATGCCAAAATGCTCCAGTTTTTCTGCAATAAAAGTATGCATTGCTTTTTTTGCATCAGCATGTGTCACTGGATAATACAAGCCTTTATTTGCTGTATTAAAAGGCGCTTGAGATTTCCCTGGATTGTTTTTAAAATTTGTACTTACATATTGAGTTGCTTCTTCTATGTAATTATTCGATTCAAAAAAATGAATACTTGGTATCGCTGTATTCTTTGGAATTTTTTTTCTGTTCTCTACATCAAAACTCCATTGACCTCCAACAGGGCTTCCATCTTGCTCAATTAAAATTTTTCTCTGTTTGCGTTGCTCTGTATAAAAACTTGTTTGGAAATAGGTTTTCTTATTGCCAAGCAGTTCAATACTTCCCGGTAGATTATTTAAAAAATTTGGACTAGGTAAGTAAATTAATTCAATCCCACAAACTGTAGTAGCTTTTTTTAATTGTTGATCTAACAAGTAATCACAAGGATCATAGAGTTTAATTTTTTGAACACCTTTTGATTTTAGCATCTTTACCAATTCATCCATCTTCGAATTTTGGTCTTTGGCTTCTATATATTGACAATCACATCCTTTTTGAGCAAGTTGTGCTGCATAATATTTCATAGAGGCTCTGTGAAACAAAATTTTCTGTTGATGAAATTGATATTGAAGAAAAAATAGATCAGATTCAATGAGGTAGATAGTGCCACCATCAGGTCCTAATTCAGACTGATCAAAAAGTTGATGTGGAAATACGAGTTGTACCTGCATTCATTTTAAACATTTTACAGCTAAAATTGTTCATTGAGTAGTACAATTAATGCCTATCAATGAATATCAGTTACGCTGCGCTTTTAGAGCAGGTCAAAGCTTATCAACCCGCTAAATACCATACTACAAGGAACTATATCAATGGCGCCGTGACTAGCTGGTCGCCTTATATTTCGAGGGGGTTCCTGAGTCCGGTATTGGTGATGGAGCAGCTTAAAGAGCAGCACAGTTATCAGGAATGGATTGGCTTTATGCAACAAATGGCCTGGCGTGAGTATTTTCAAAGAGTTTGGCAGCATCAAGGGGATTTAATTTTAGAAGACCTAAAGTCGCTGCAAACAAATGTCATTTTAGAACAATTGCCGCTACCTATGCAAAATGCAAGTACTGGCATCCATGTTATTGACAATGCAATTCATCAATTGTATGATTCGGGCTATTTGCACAATCATCTAAGAATGTATCTTTCCATGTTGCATTCCAATATTTTTAAAGCAGCTTGGTTGCCTGGTGCAAAGTGGATGTATGCCCATTTATTAGATCATGATCCTGCAGCTAATTTTTTAAGTTGGCAATGGGTAGCAGGCACATTCAGTAGTAAAAAATACATCGCAAATCAAGAGAATATGAATAAGTACACCAATACAAAACAAGTGGGTACTTTTTTAGATACTGAATATGAAAATTTAACAGAAGCTATTTATAATACAGCTGGTCAAATTATACCAAATCATTTTGAAAATGGGTCAGCACCTTTAGATCAACATTTTGATATCGACACCCATACTATTTTAAAAAACATTCAAGAGAAAAACCTACCTCAAATTTTTGATATCAATCAGGTATTGCCCAATCAACCTTTTTGTATTTACAATAGTTTTAATCTAGATCCCCTCTGGCATGCCGATGTATCGGTAAATCGAATTTTATTACTTGAGCCCAATCATTTGAATCAATTTCCTATTACAGAAAAAGTGTTACAATTTGTAATTGATTTAGCAAGGACCAATATTCCTGGTATGCAAATTTTCATAGGGAACTTTGAAGATCTAATCCAAACGATTCAAACAAATTCAATATCTACAAATGCATCAGTTGAAGATACACAATCCGAAAAAAGCAAACCTATCATATACTTTAAAGAACACCCTACAACCAAGCACTATCAAGGCATACAAGAAGAACGTGATTGGTTGTTTCCTCAAGTCAATGGCTATTATCCTAGCTTTTTTGGCTATTGGAAAAAATGTGAACGCTACTTGAAATAAAAAAACGCCCCGAATTCGGGGCGTTTTTTTTAGCGTTCATTTATTTTATATAATTATCAATTTAATTACTGAATAATTATAATCATGCGTTTTATTTCTTGCGCTCTACATCTTTATTTAACTCATCAATATCTACAGAACGTTCTGTGTTGTCTCCTAATAAATATTTAGAGAAATAGTCAGCGGTTCTCCAGAACCAGTATTCATTCATATCTCCAAATCCGTGTCTTTGCGTTGGTAAAATCAACATATCAAAGCGCTTATTGGCTTTAATCAACGCATTCACCACTCTTAAGGTATTGGCTGGGTGTACATTGTTATCAATCTCACCATGAATTAATAATAATTTTCCTTTTAAGTTTTTAGCTAAGTCTTGATTTTTATCAATCATATAACTAAAACTGGTATCGCTTTTTTCAGAGATATTTTCTTTCACGCCATGATGCTTTTCACTCCACCATCTATTGTACACACTATTGTCATGGTTACCTGCATTACTAACCGCTACTTTAAAGATATCTGGATAAACCAAGATAGCTGCAGTGCTCATGAATCCACCTCCGCTATGACCATGAATACCCGCTTTGTTTCTATCAATGAAACTAAATCTATCAGCTAATTGCTCAACTGTTGCTTTTTTATCGGCAAGACCATAATCTCTTAAATTACCATAGCCATAGTTGTGATACCATTTGCTTCTTGCGTAGTGACCTCCTCTGTTGCCTATTGTCACCACTACAAATCCTAATTGAGCTAATCTATCAATACGATCCATGCCCTTACTGAAAGACTTGTTTACAGACTCTGTTTGAGGACCAGGATATACATACTCAATAATTGGATACTTTTTAGTGCTATCAAAATCATAAGGCTTATACATTACACCATACAAATCCGTGATACCATCGTCTGCTTTAATCTTAAATGTTTCAGGAAATTTATAACCTGTAGCCATTAGATTTCTTAAGTCTGCAGTTTCCAAATCCATTATTTTTCTTCCGTCAGCGCTATGTAAGCTAGATACTGGAGTGGTATTCACTCTAGAAGCGGTATTGACGAAATAGGTATTGTTATCATTCACGCTAAAGCTATGATCAAAATTACCCGAGTTTAATAATTGCAGGCCAGAGCCATCCAAATTGATCTTATACAAATGCATATAGTAAGGGTCTTCTTTACCACCACCAGTCATTGATTCTTTTCCATTTGCAGAAAAATAAACCACTCTTTTAGCTTCATCTACACCAATCACCGCCTCTACATGCCATGCACCTTGTGTAATTTGATTTTTTAAATTTCCTTGACCATCATATAAATACAAATGTGCCCATCCATCACGCTCACTCCATTCAATTAGTTCAGCGCCATTTTTAATTAATTCTGGCTTCTTAATTTCTATAGAAGTATTCAATGATTCAGCTACCACTACTTTTACTTCTCCAGTGGTTGTATTCACTATACATTGATCGATCTTTTTTAAGTCACGACTTGTTCTAGCAAGGTATAATTGCTCATTGGTTCCTAGCCAAATCATTGGCCTGAATTCGTCATCTCTTGCATTGACCGCTGCAGACTTATTCCACATTGCAATGTCTTGGTCTTTATACAATGAAACATTGATTTCCTTATGGGTATAGTTTACCATGTCTACCAACATTAAATGATCTACTGGTGCTTCTTTCTCGCCCGGCATCCAGTACTTATAAGTTTCAAGTGTTGGTCTTGGATCTGCAATACTATTGATCACCCATAAATCTTTTACTTTTCTGTTGTCTACTTTTACAATAGCAAGCTGCTTACTATTTTCACTCCAATAAGCACCAACTGGTTTTCTTTTGTTTTTGTTTTTCTCTGCATCTACATTTGTTTCGCCACCTTCGCCATGCCAACCAAAGTTTTGTATACCATCTTTTGTAATGGCTGTTTCAACAATCGAACTATCGTCTTCATTCACCAAAGCTTTTTCATAATTGGCTTTGTCCATATAGTATAGGTTGTAGTTACGACCAAAAACAACTTTAGATTGATCTGGTGCCATATTCGCCCAACTTGGTTTTCTTTTTGGTTTTGTAAATCCAACTAGTTCATTTAATTGTGCCGTATTCAAATTGTATTCAAAGTAAAATACTTTTTTAATTTTTTCTGCCTTCGCATCTTTTTTAGCACCTGGCTTATCTATTTCAAGGCTACTTTTTACTTCAAACTGAATCCAGTTCTCATCCTTGATAAACTTTAAAGAGTCAATTGGAAGATGTTGCGCATCAAATGGGTCTTTGATGATTCTTGTTAAGGCAGCTGCAATTTGATCTTTATCAAACATAGCCTTCTTTTCATTTTTTACCGGGTCTACAATCATCCATTGTTTTCCTTCACTTGTTTCGTAGGTATACCAAAACTTGTTGGATTGTTTTAACCAATGAGGATCAACAGATAAGGAGAAAATCATCTTATCCAATTTCTTTGGAGAAAATCTTGCTGCTAGGTCATAATTCGCTTTTTGTTGTCCAAAAATGAACAGCGGTAAAGCCATTAGTACTAAAAAAAGTTGTTTACGCATAGTTGTAATATTAAGTGTAGAAAATTAGTACATTTTTTTGAATTATAACCTAATTTGTGATGAATACACTACCATGAAAAAAGCCTTATTTACAAGTTTATTTTTAGCACAGTTGTTTTTTACAACTGGCTTCGCTCAAACTACTAATCAATATAAACCTGCTGTATTTGCGGATGAAAATAGAAAGGCAAAACTACAGGCAGTAATGCCTCTTGTGGAAGATTTATATAAAGCCTATGCAACAAAACATCATTTTCCGGCCTATGCTTTTGCCATTGTATTAGATGGTGAATTGTTATTTAAAAAAGCGGATGGATGGGCGAATATTGAGGATAAGATTCCTGCCAATGACCAGACCATGTTCCGTATAGCCTCTATGTCCAAAAGCTTTACCACTATGGCGATCCTGCAATTAAGAGATGCTGGTAAATTAAGACTAGATGATCCTATTGACCAATATATTCCTGCTATGAAGGGCCAGGTATTGACCAAGGATGGCGCGCCCATCACCATCCGTCATTTAATGTCCCATCAGGCTGGTTTCCCCGAAGACAATCCATGGGGAGATAGACAATTGGATGATTCCGAAGCAGATCTGATAGCCTTGATTGAAAAAGGACTTTCATTTTCAAATACCACAGGCACCTATTATGAGTATAGCAATCTTGGTTTTGCGATGCTGGGTTATATCATACACCAGGTATCAGGTTTAACCTATGACGCTTATATTAAGCAATCCATTTTGGACCCTTTAGGCATGCAACATACCACTTATGAATACAGGACCATCTCCAAAGGAAATTTAGCAAAGGGCTATCGCACCATCAAAGGCAATTGGGTGAATGTGCCTTTATTAAAAGATGGTATTTATGGCGCCATGGGCGGGATGATTACTTCGATAGATGATTTTGCAAAATATGTTGCCCTGCATCAAGCTGCATGGCCTGAGCGCAACGATGCTGAAAACAAAGTGATTAAAAGAAGCACCGTTAGAGAAATGCATCAACCTTACACTTTCATTGGACTAAATCCAAACTATCAATTTCCATCTGGAAAAAAATTAGCAACTACTACAAGTTATAGCTATGGATTAAATTGGATGCACGATGCCGAAGGCAAAACGAGTATTGGGCATAGCGGGGGTCTTCCAGGTTTTGGCAGCAATTGGCGTTTTTTACCAGAATATGGATTGGGTGTGATCTTTTTTGCCAACCATACTTATGCACCAACTTCTACAATGAACTTGATTGTGCTGGATACCTTGGTTAAAATAGCAAAGCTTCAACCAAGAATTGTTGCTGTATCTCCAATACTTGAGCAACGTCAAAAAGAGTTGCTACAAATTATTCCAAGCTGGGAAAGCATCCCTGCAATTTTTTCCGAAAACTTTTTTGATGACTATTTAATGGACGAACTCAAGGCAGAAGCCAAACAACTATTTGAACAAGCAGGTACCATCAAAACTGTTGGAAAAATGATGGCAGAAAATCAGTTAAGAGGTTATTGTATACTGGAAGGATCCAAACAAAAATTAAAATTAAGCTTCACTTTAAGTCCTGAAAATCCAGCCTTGATTCAAGAATACCATTTAGAACTTGTGAAATAAAAAAGAGCATTGGCCCCCCGGCTAATGCTCTTAAAATAAACCAACAAAAAATAATTACATTGGTCTTTTTCTGCGCATCATTTCGTTGCGCATTTTATTTAAAAGTTCTCTGTCTACTTTTAAAGCCAGGTTCACTCTTTCTTCTGTTTTTAAAATTGGCATCAAGTCTTTTTTAAACTTCTTTCTTATCACTAGCATCGCTTCTTGAAACTCAATTTCATCTTCTTTTTTTGTTTGCATCAAATTACGACTTGCTTCTTTTTGTTCATTGTACACTGGCCAAAATTTTTCTGCTTCTGCAGGAGTTAGGTCCAATTTTTTTGTGATGAATTGAATTCTAAAAAATTCTAGTCTTTCTCTTTGTTCTTTAGTCATAGGTCTTGGCGGCGGCGGTGGAGGCATTTCCATGCCTTGTCTATCACGCATAGGTGGTCTGTTTTGACCATTCATTGTTCTGCCTTGTGCTTGAGCAATAAAAACAGATACAATAAAACTAAAGAGACATAATATTTTTTTCATAAAATGGTTATTTGAAATTTAGATACTATTTTGATTCAAAAGTTTAATGCAACTTTAAATTGTTTTGAATTTAAAATTTTAATAGAAGTGATTTAATTATTGTTTAGACAAGAGGGCAGCTTCGGTTTCTATTGCGGTATTCCATTCAACTTCTGCTACAAACTCATTATTAATGACATAAGCTTCAATCAATTCATCAGGTAAAGTTTCAATGTCAATTATTTCCACTTTAGCTATTTGAGTTGTTGTATTTTCTGTCTTATTAAAAAATAAGTATCCAGTTGCAATGGCAAAAAGTAAACTTGCAGCTACTAAGTATTTTTTTTGATTTGAAAACAGGGTAACAATACGCGCTTTTTGTGGCGCTTGTCTTTCTGCTTTAATTTTTTGCATTAGATCCAATTCAAATTGATCAAAATAACCCAAAGGCACCTGCTTAGTTTTTGATTCAAAGCTTTTAAGGGCTTCTTCTAATCCTTTTGAAATTGATTCGTTTTCCATATCGTTCATATCATTCATATCGTAAATTAGACCCATTGTTTGGTCAAAGGTTTAAGCTTGTTGGAGCAATTCGGTCATTTTTTTGACAGCTTGGTGATAATTTGCCTTAGCGCCTCCAACGGTCGTACCGGTGATAGAGGCTATTTTTTCGTAGTCATAAGCCTCGTAATACCTTAACATAAATACAAATCGCTGTTTTTCAGGCAATTCCGCAATAGCGCGTTCTAATTTAATCTGAATGGCAGTCTCTTTTAATTCATTTTGGCTAGATGGATGTTCTAAACAATGGTCCAATTCATTTTGTATGCTGTGCGTTTTCAAACGTTTTTTCTGGGCTATAAAATTCAAGGTTTCGTTATATGCTACCCTAAAAAGCCAAGTGCTAAAGGCACTCTCTTGCTTAAAACCATCCAACTTGTTCCAAACTTTGATCCATACAGCTTGTGCAATATCATCTGCATCTGCATGCTCTACCACCATTTTCTTAATTTGAAAAAATACCTGTGCCTGATGACTTTTTAGTAATTGAGTAAAGGCGGCTTCTTTTGAATCGCCGTTTTGAAACTGTATGATGAGTGCTTGGTCTGTCATGCGTGTTCAAGTTAGACCAAAAAGAATTCAAAAAGTTTAAAATAATTTGACTTTACATTTTAATGATGGTCTTAACATATTGATGTATTCCATTTTGAATTCTAATGTAATACACACCTGGCTTTAAATCACCACCAATCAAAGTGACGCTATTCATGCCAGCATAACTATAAGTGGCGTCTACTAATAATTTAATGACGGTACCAGAAGTATCAAGTAATTGAACTAAAGTATGCCCTCCCTCGGTTTTAAATTCTATTCTTGATAGATTTGAAAACGGATTGGGATAACTAACAATCATTGCATTTTTTTCAAATACAGGATTTTTCATTTCTACTGCACAAGCACTTGCGTTGATTAAGTTTAAAGTTGGAAACTGCTTGAGCATGATTTCTTGGTTGTCGGTATCCTTCACGCAGAACCAATTTTTTAAAATCGAATTATAAATGGTTCTAAAGTCATACTGATATGGCACATTATCACCCACTGTTGCGTTTGCCGGTATCGTTGGATTTTCACCAAAAACACCACCTCTCACATTTTTACCAAATAAAAACAAAGGAGCAGCAGCACCATGATCAGTACCACCACTTGCATTTGATTTAATCCTTCTTCCAAATTCTGAATAGGTCATGCCTATTACTCTATCTTCAATCTCTTGATTTTTGATATCATTCTGAAAAGCACCAATCGCTTCAGAGACCGCTCCTAATAAATTAGCATGTGTACCAGTGGAGGTATCGGTTGCGACAGTTTGACCAGCATGCGTATCAAATCCACCATAATTCACCAAGTATATTTTTGTTTTCAATCCTCCTTTAATGAGTCTTGATACAATTTTTAATTGATTGGCAAGACTTGTGTTGGGATAAGTGACTTGTTGCTTCACAGCGTCAGATGCCGCTTTAATGCGTGTAGCATATTTATTGGTCTGCTTTGAAATTCTTCTGATAAAACTTAATTCATATCCCGCATTGGTATTGGGAACGGGTTGTTCACTCGCATCAAATAAATTATAAAATGCACTTGGATCAGAAATACTCATGCCCATATTGACGATTGGGCCTTGGCAAGTTAATGATGTAATGGAACCAATTTGAATCGCCAATGGATCTGTATCTACCTCATTTGGGTAATTGTCTGGGAAGCCTGGGTAATTATTATCTAAAAAACGTCCAACCCATCCAGTGTTTAAATATTGGGTGCTATCGGAGCCACTCATCCAAATATCGGTTGCTCTAAAATGTGAAAAATTAGGTTGAGGATAGCCCACTGCTTGCACAACATCAAGTTGACCTTCGTTGAATAATTTTTGCATGGCTGTCATGGATGGATGCAATCCTGTTGCATCATATCCATTTAACCCCAATATCTTTTTTTCTGGTATGGCGATATTCGTTCTTGCATTATAGTATGCGCCGTATTGACTAATTGGGAGTACCGTATTCAGTCCATCATTTCCTCCATTCAATTGAATAATGACTAACACTCTATCATTATTTACATTCGCTAATACATCAGGTTCAACCATACTGTGGTTGTTTAACACATGTATTGGGTTACCGCTAATGACTGTAGGCGTTAATACTGCAAGACTATTGCGTAAAAAAGTGCTTCTTTTCATTTAACTTAATTGATAGTCTGGCAGGTTCATAATATATTTTACAAGTGCTTTCAATCGGGTATTCACTAGATTAAAGTTGACTGTACTTTGATTAGACTGATAGCTATTCCAAGCTTCTGTCCAATAGTAATCAGAAGTTTGCCCGCTTAATAAAATTTGTCTTTTTAAATTGTCTTTGATCGTTTGATCTATTTCTGTTGAAATTAAAAGATCAAATAAATCTTGAATCAATTGATTGGGATTGGCAGGACTGCTGGAAACAGCTTTTGCAAAAGGGATTAAATCTATAATGACCCTTTTACCATTTCTGGTATAGCCTGTCTCTATCATCAAGTCAGTAAATTTATTTCGCTTTGGTAGTGTATCGGCATTGATCCATAATTCACCAAATTCAGGCGACTGATAATAGGCAGGCCATCCTGCTACATTAGGCGGATCTACAAGGTTTTGTCCAAAATTTGTTAATTGACCTACCATATTATTAAAGTGCAAGTAGGCGTCTGCATAATCTGTTATTGCATTTGGAAATACTATATTGGTTTTACGCAAAGTGCCAATCACATGGTCTATCGGACTTTTAATTTGACATCCAATGTATAAGGGATCATAAAAATGCGCACTGTTAAAAAGCGCAGTCAATACTGACTTAATTTCAAAATTGTTGTTTTTAAAAATAGTAGCTAAAGGCGTAATGATATTTTTTTCTACTGTGGCATCAATATAATAAAAGACAAACCATCTGTAAATTCTTCTGCAGATATATTTTGCCATGTCTTCTTTTGCAAACAACATGTCTATTAATTCGTCAGTTTCGCCAGCCCCTGCAGCACCTGACTTTCCTGTAATCACTTTATTATTATAGTAGCTAGAAAATTGCTTACTGCCTGTATCATGTCTTGTTGCATCAAAATAACTATTGAAGCTTGTATTGATACGCCATCCAGTTAATACTCTTGCTGCTGCTTTCACATCTGCTTCTGAATATTGAACTGCATTGTCCTTGCCAACTGTATACAATTCTTGTAATTCTCTACCATAGTTTTCGTCTGGTGCAGTGGCAGAATTCAAATAGCCATTCAAGTACCTCAACATACCAGGATCAATGGTCACTGCTTTCACCATTGTTTTATAATTTCCAAGGGCATTTTTTCTTAAAGTATCATGGTGTTGATATACATAATTGGCAAATGAAATGGTATCCGCTTCTGTTCCAAAATGATTACCCCAGAACAAGGTCATTTTTTCTCTGATACTTACATCTTGATGAATCATCACGCCAGTTAGCCATTTTTTTAAGCTATTCCTTCTATAGCCGTTGATGGTGCCGTCATTGGTTGGATTGTTGACCCAAGTAGTTCCTGGAGGAACAGTTGGATCAATGACAGTAGCTGTATTGTATTCATTGAGGGGAGGACTAGGAAGAGGAGCTGTAGGATTAAGTAATTCAGTCACAGATGCGCTTAGCCCCTTTGCTAAAAATTGTTGAATTTCCGCATGCTTAGCGCCAAAAAGCACTCTATTTAATAAATGAGTCGTAGTTTGCTTAGTCCAAGGACCTTTGTAGACTTCAAGTCCTAAACTGCTAGAAATTGGGCTTAGCGGCATGCAAATTATTTGTTAGCAATTTAGACAATTATCAAATTCAAAAGTTTAAAAGGTTTGCTTTTTTTCTCTGTCCACATTTTTTTTATTTGCATTGAAAATGAAATTATCTTTAAAGCAATTCTAAAATAGTTAATATGAAAATGATTAAATTAATATGTATCACATTGATAATCCCATGTTTAGGAATAAGTCAATCTATTGATAAAGTAATCACCAAGTCAGAAACAGAAAGGATAGAGCGTGTTTTAGCTTCAGACGAGATGGAGGGACGTAGAACTTTTAGTCCAAGCATCGATAAAGCTGCTGCATTTATAGCCAAAGAGTTTGAAGCCTCAGGATTAAAGTCAGTAAAAGGAGATAATAATTTCTTACAATCATTTTCTATCAATAGACCAAAATTCATCAGCTTGTCTGCAAGTATCGATGGCGCCACTATTGACACCAAGCAAGTGATTGTAGTTACCATAGAACCAGAAATTAAAATCACAGAAGCAACAGGATATGCGGTGGCTAAAATTGCAGCAGGTGAAAATTTAAATCAAGTAGCAGCAAAAATCATTGGTGCAAATCAAAGAACGATTGTACTAGTAGACGAATCGCACACACAAAACTTTGGAAGACTAGTTCGTTTTAAAAATAATTTAGCTTCTAATCAAGCTTCCATCATTTTTATTTTGACCAATACAGCACCAGTTAAATATGCGATACAAGCTAGTCATCAAATAGAGAAAATGGCTTTAGCCAATGTCGTGGCCATGATTCCAGGGAAAACTTTGCCAAATGAATATGTAATATTCTCTGGTCATTATGA
Organism: Chitinophagales bacterium; assembly: GCA_964203125.1. Classification (GTDB taxonomy): domain Bacteria; phylum Bacteroidota; class Bacteroidia; order Chitinophagales; family Chitinophagaceae; genus Sediminibacterium. Next base: position 13,319 of record CAXNMZ010000003.1, read on the forward strand.
TCATATAGGCGTTAATTCAAAAAATATGATTAACGGAGATTCTATTTACAATGGCGCCAACGACGATGCTGCAGGAACAACTGCCATGATTATGTTATCAAAATATTATAAAGCACTTAATAACAATGCACGCACTATTTTATTCGCAGCTTTTACTGCAGAGGAAGTAGGTGGATATGGCGCACAATATTTTTCAAAGCAGTTGGATCCAGCTAATGTGGTTGCGATGTTCAACATTGAAATGATTGGCACAGAAAGTAAGTGGGGAAAAAATAGTGCATATATCACTGGATTTGAGAAGACCAATATGGGCGCTATTTTACAAAAAAACTTAGAGGGGTCCAGCTTTAAATTTTATCCAGATCCTTATACAGAACAAAATTTATTTTACCGTTCAGACAATGCAACACTTGCTAGATTGGGTGTAGCGGCGCATACCATCTCTACTTCTAAAATGGATTCAGAACCAAATTACCACAAAGCATCAGATCAAATAGAAACCTTAGACTTAGATAACATGAATGAAATCATTAAAGCAATTGCTTTAAGTGCTGGTTCCATTGTTGCAGGAAAAGATACCCCAACAAGAGTAGATACTTCGCAACTAAAATAATTAAAAGACTTCTGATTATATGAAAAAGCAATTTGTACTTTTTTTACTTTGTATTGGTGTCACTGCAAGTGCACAAATAAAAACTTATTTTCCTCCTGCAGACAATTGGGAAATAAAAACGCTCACTAGTTTACGCGTAGATAGTAATTTGATCCATCAAGCGATTCAATATGCATTAACGCATGAAACAAAATTTCCAAAAAATTTAATGCTTTCACAAGCCATGCAATTTGGGAAAGAACCTTTTTCGGATCCTATTGGACCAATGGCAAGTAGAGGTCCTGCTGCGGGTATCATTGTTTATAAAGGATATATCATTGCAGAATGGGGTGATCTACATGCGGTGGAGATGGTGAACAGTGTTACTAAAAGTATGTTATCTACTGTGGTTGGTTTAGCAGTGCATAAGGGACTTATTCATTCATTAGAAGATAAAGTGTATACCTATCTTCCTCCAATTGAACTTATAAATGCGCCAACAACAGATCAAAATCCGATCAATCAAACTGCATTCATTTATCCTTTTGATAGTGAACACAATCAAAAAATAAATTGGAATCATTTATTAAGACAAACAAGCGATTGGGAAGGTGTCTTATGGGGCAAGCCAGATTGGGCAGATAGACCTTCTGATAAACCAGACGAGTGGACTACCAGAAAACGTTTTGAACCAGGCACAGTTTATAAATACAACGACACTAGGGTCAACGCTTTGGCATTAGCTGCTACCGCAGTTTGGAGAAAGCCTTTGCCAGAAGTGCTAAGAGAACAAGTGATGCAACCTATTGGCGCATCCAATACATGGGCGTGGACAGGTTATAAAAATGCATGGATTGTATTAGATGGCAAAATGATTCAGTCAGTGAGCGGTGGTGGGCATTTTGGTGGTGGTTTGTTTATCAATGCGTATGATATGGCTAGATTCGGATTGCTTACTTTGAGAAAAGGCAATTGGAATGGCAAACAAATTATCCCAGAGGATTGGATCAATCAATCATTGACGCCAACTACAGCAAATACGGGCTATGGCTTTATGAATTATTTTTTAAACACGGATAAAAAAATGTATCCCTCTGCACCAGCAACTGCCTATGCGCATATTGGTAATGGCACCAATGCAATTTATGTTGATAAGGAGAACGATATTGTTGCAGTCATCAAATGGATGGACGACAAATCAATCGACGGATTCTTAAAATTAGTATTGACGGCTTTGCCAAAATAACATGCACTTAATTTTCAAAAACTTTAAATATGAAAAAATCAATCCTATATATTATTTGTATGCTGTTTACAACGCAAACTACTTTAATTGCACAAACTACAAATGCAACTGGTGCTGATGCTTCTGAAAAGGAAGTTAAGCAAGTGATTCAAAATATGTTTCAAGCCATGCTACAAGCAGATACCAGTTTATTAAAAACTTGTTTTTCAGATAAAGTTATTTTCCAAACAATTGTCAATAAACCAGAAGGGGCAACCATCAAAACGGAGTCTATCAATGATTTTATTCAAAGTATTGGCAAACAAACACCCAATGTATTAGATGAAAGAATTGAATTTGGCGCAATACAAATTGACCCCTTAATGGCTACAGTATGGACGCCTTATACCTTTTATTATAAGGGGCAATATTCACACAAGGGCGTCAATAGTTTTCAGCTAGTTAAATTAAAAGAAGGCTGGAAGATCCAATACTTAATTGATACAAGGTATAAGTAAGCACAGTATAAGTAATCAATTATTTTTTAGAAGGCCTATTACTTGAACTCCTTTAATTGTTTTTGAAATTGTTGAGGTTGATTGGTTGTGATCCATTCTACACCTTGTTCTTGTAAGACGGCTAAATCGGATAATTCATTCACAGTCCAACTGCCAATTTTTAATCCTGCATTTTTAGCATTTGCACTTAGCTGACTATTCATTTTAAATGAGGTATAATGTAAATTTATGCCGTCAAATTTATGTTGTACAATAGCGTCAATGGTTAGGTCAGACTCAAGATACAATACTGTTGCTTTTGGCTGTTGTTCTTTTATCCATGAAAGGATGTCTTTGCTAAAACTAATATAGACAATACGTTTTTCGATGTTTAATTTTTTTGCTAAAGCCAAGGTTTCAATGGTTGCTAAAGAATCTTGTTCCTTATCCTTAATAGCCGCTTTAATTTCACAAATGAGTAGGGTCTTGTGCTTATCCTGTGTTCCCTTTAAAAAGTATTGTTCAAGGGTGGGTAAAGATTCGCCGTTTGACAATTTGTTTCTGTTTAAAAAAGCGTAGGTATTGGCTTGAATGGTATCACCAAAATGCACGGGGTCATGGTTCACAACAAGCACACCATCTAAAGTCCTTCTAACATCAAATTCTGCCCCATCACATTTAAGCTCAATCGCTTTTTCTAAAGAGGCAATTGAGTTTTCTGGTAAGTTAAACTCTTTCCATGCACCACGATGTGCAATGATTTTAGTTTGTTGGGCGTTGGATGTTTGCATACTGAACATGAATAAAAAAATCGATATTATTTTCAACATAAATTAGGAGTTTGGAATAATAGTTTAAACATTAAGGTACTAAAATAATATTAGTTAAACAGCATTTATAATGTTTTCATAATTACTTAACTTTGCGCTCTTCAAAACCCTGTATGAATCAACATATCCAGCAATTAAAAATAGCCATAGAGCCAAGTAGAGCAAAGTTATTACAACATGCTGTATACCATCAGATACAAACATTGGCTCAATTGCAAAAATTTGCAGAAGTGCATGTTTTTGCGGTATGGGATTTCATGAGTTTGCTAAAATCCTTACAACAAAAATTAACCTGCGTGCAAACGCCTTGGGTGCCGGTTGGATCGGCCAATACAAGGTATTTAATCAATGAAATTGTGTTGGGTGAAGAATCAGATGTGGATGCTTTTGAAAATCGCATAAGCCATTTTGAATTATATCAACAAGCGATGCGTCAAATGGGTGCGTCTACAAGTGGCATAGAAAGCTTGATGCTTGCGCTTCAGTCAGGTAAGCCTATAGAAGCGGCCATTCAACAATTGAATTGCGCCGATTCCGTAAAAGATTTTTTGAATTTTACATTTAAGATAGTCAACCACGCACCAGCACATGTGCAAGCGGCTGTGTTTACTTTTGGAAGAGAGGATTTAATACCAGATATGTTTACACGCTTACTAGAAAAATTAGTAGCAGAAGCGCCAGAAAAAGTATCCATTTTTAAATACTATATCGAACGACATATCGAAGTGGATGGAGGACATCATAGTCACTTAGCTTTGGAAATGGTCTCAGAGCTTTGTGGAGCAGACGATGCGAAGTGGAAAGAAGCAGAAGAAGCTTCGATAGAGGCTTTACAAATACGCGCTAAGCTTTGGAATGCAGTCACTGCATAAACAATTCATCATCAGCATATTCGTAAAGTAATTTTATATTGCTTCGAACTCTCCTTTATCGGTGTTCTTCCTGACTTTATCTGCTTCAAAATATTTGCCATTCATGGCAATATAAACCCCTGTTGGAAGAACTTGTGTGAAGGCGAGTGAACTACCTAAATTGAATAATCCATCCGAGCTACCAAATTTATATGGAATCATTGCACCCGTGAGTACAATGGTTTTATTGGGACAATGTTTTTGTAAATAAAGCGCGGTGATGGTCATGGTATCTGTGCCATGGGTAATCACTATTCTTTCTGCATCAGTCGCATTACAAGCGGATGCAATGACGGCACGATCCGCTTCTACAAAATCAAGACTATCTTTCATCATCAAAGTTGAAATCGATAAATCCAAATTGCTTCTACCTAAATGAAGCATTTCATGTAGATGCGTTTCTTTAAAAAAAAGATTTCCATTTAACTCGTTGTACGCTTTATCAAAAGTGCCACCCGTTACAAAAACTTGTATCCTTAAATTCATGTATTATTTATTTAGGGTCCATCCACATGTCCTTTCTGTCTAACCATTTATTATCAGAAAAAGATTCCTTGCTAGCCAAAGTTCTTGTATATTTTGGACTGCGTTCGGTAGAACTTGGTTGATAAGCAACATAACCCATAATGGTCAAGGCCTTGTTTAAATAGGTTTCACCTGGATTTCCCAATGTCTTATATGGTAATACATTGTCTGCTAAAATATAATTTGGTGTAAATCCACTTACTGTACCATAATCGGATTTTCCAATTGCATTCGTTGTAAGAAAAGTAATTGGTTGCAGTCCATAGTCCCATCTTTTATTAGGGTCGGTAATAGTGAATGAGCCTACATTTTTTCCGTAAGTATTCTCTCCAATTAAAATCACATCCATAAATGGTAGTAAATTATTGATCACCAATTCACTTGCAGAAGCGGTATTGCCTGCGGTTAAAACAAAGACGCGACTAAGTGTACCGAGGTTATTGGGTTCGGTTTTGAATAAGGTTTCAAAAGCACTTGAAGTAGAATTTTTTTCCAAATAAGCAGTATAAGTTGCGTTGTAGACTTTTTTATTCATCAATTTGCCCACCTTTGCCGCTGCATCTTTCACCGTTAAATTGGTAATTAAATCCGAAGAGACCACATATCCACCACCATTGTATCTAAAGTCTAAAACCAATTCATTCACGCCTGCAGTTTTAAAGCGACCAAAGATGGCTCTCAAGCTATCATCAAAGCTGGTTAAAAATTGACTATAAGCAAGGTAGCCCACTTTTTTACCAGACCATGCAATAATTGTATCTGCTAAAATAGGATTCGTTTGTAATTCAACTTTCGTAACGCTAACAGACCTACCGTTGGATACAAATGCACCACCCACAAAATCACCAAGACCGAGCTTTAAAGTTTGATTGGATAAAATGGTGGTATAATTAGAATTCGTGATGGTTTGATCATCCACTTTTAAAATGATATCCCCTCTTTTTAATCCAGCTTTTTCGGCAGGACTGCCCTTTAAAACATAAGCAAGTACAAATGCAAGAGTAGTCCTGGTATCATCTGTATAAAATGCATTGTTTTTAACACCTAATACAGTACTTATCCCATTTAATTGATTTTGTAAATTGGTCATACTTTCGTCGATCCATGAAAAACGATCTGTTTTAGGATAATCATTTAAAAGCGTATAAAAATAATCTGTAGGCTTAGCATCTGTTTTGGTATTCGCTAGGCTTGGCATTTTGTCACTCCATAAATAATAATATGCCATCACTTCGTGGATCCATTTATTAGGAGCCGAATTTGGATTGGTAACAGTAGTTGTTGGCGGCGTTACTTTAGGCGCTTCAGTTTCTTTTTTACAAGCAAAGAAAAAAGCAGAAAGGGATAGAATAAATAGTAGTTTTTTCATACGGTTAAAATGTTTCAGCATAAATTTAATCAAACTATTGTTAACACAAAGAAAAAATAAGCGCTACTAACCAAATAGACAACTATTATTGTCTAATTTTGAGTACTTTGACTAGCTAGTAATAGTCAACAAATCGAATACAGATCGAGTTAACTGAACAACATTATAAAATGAGAAAAATTTCTATCCTATCTATTTTAACAATACTTTCTTTGGCCATTTTTGGACCAACCAATGCACAAAAAAATTTATACCAGGAAGAATTGAAACAATGGGATGGCACTCGAATCGCCGCATTGAAAGATCCAAATGGTTGGCTGAATTTAGAAGGATTGTTTTGGTTTAAAAAAGGGGTAAACAGTTTTGGCTCGGCCTCAACAAATGATTTGGTATATGACAATGCTGCTTTCCCAAAACATCTAGGAGATTTTATCTATGAAGATGGAAAAGTGTATTGGAAGGATGGCATTACAGATAAAATTATAATCAATGACGGTGATCTAGTGCTTGCAAATGCGGGGACACTAAATTTATTAACTGCAACAGAAGGTAAATATACCAGTCAGTGGAAAGATTTTATTTGGATCGTGATTCAAAGAGAAGATAAAGTAGGAGTAAGATTCAGAAATTTAAAAGCAAAAACCTTATTGGAATTTAAAGGGATTGAAAGATTTCCTGTAGATGCAAAATGGCGTATCAAAGCAAAAGTGATTCCTCAAAATCAAAATCCTTTGATGATCATGAATGTGCTAGGACAAAATACAGCACAAAAACATGGTGGTCAATTGGTCTTTGACATAGAGGGTACAACCTATCGATTGGATGCCATAGATGAGGGCGGAGTCAGGTTATTCGTAACTTTTGCAGACGCCACTTCTGGTAATACGACGTATGGATCGGGCAGATTTATAGAACTAGATAAGCCAGATGCGGACGGATTTACCTATATCGACTTCAATAAGGCATACAATCCTCCTTGTGCATTTACTGAATTTGCCACTTGCCCGCTTCCCCCTCCACAAAACAGATTAACTATTGCCATTCCTGCTGGCGAAAAAAAATATGGACAGCATTAAGCGCTCCATTAACTTTGGTGGCAAATGCAACAGTTGACACCATCCAATCCTCCTGTGATTGCCGTTATCGGTTTAGGTTACGTGGGCTTACCCTTGGCTTTGGCATTTTCTAAGCAATATCAAGTCATTGGGTATGACTTAGACAATGCAAGGGTGGATGCGCTTAAAAAAGGTGAGGATGCTACATTAGAAACTGCCGAAGAGGATTTAAATGCTGCTACTAATTTAATCCTAACCAATGATCTAGCATTGATTGCTGATGCTACAATTTACATTGTTACAGTGCCTACTCCGGTCAATGCAGATAAAAGTCCCGACCTATCCTTCTTATTATTTGCCACATCCCAAATTGCTACTATTTTAAAGCGTGGAGATATCGTGATTTATGAAAGTACCGTGTATCCAGGATGTACCGAAGAGGATTGTGTTCCGGTACTTGAAAAAAATTCAGGACTACAATTTAATGTAGATTTTTATTGTGGTTATTCTCCCGAAAGAATTAATCCGGGAGATAAGGTGAATACCTTAACAAAGATTAAAAAAATTACTTCTGGTTCTACACCAGCAATTGCAAAGTACATTGATCAATTATATGCAAGTATTATTACAGCAGGCACTTATGCTGCACCATCAATTAAAGTAGCAGAAGCGGCTAAGTCTATTGAAAATGCACAGCGTGATATTAATATTTCTTTTGTCAATGAACTGGCATTGATATTTGATAAGTTGGGTATTGATACCCAGGAAGTATTAGCCGCTGCAAGCACTAAATGGAATTTTTTACCATTTAAGCCGGGATTAGTAGGTGGGCATTGTATTGGTGTAGATCCTTATTATTTAGCACATAAAGCAAAAATAGTTGGCTATGATCCAAGAGTGATTTTGTCGGGGCGTGATGTCAATGATCAGATGAGTGCTTTTGTAAGTAATAAACTCATAGAGTTATTAGCACAAACAGGCAAACAGATAAAAGACGCAAAAGTCCTAGTGCTTGGTGTCACCTTCAAAGAAAACTGCCCTGATTTTAGAAACTCAAAAGTATTTGAGATCATCCATCAACTTAAAGCAGAAGGCGCAGATGTATCAGCGTTTGATCCTTATGCCAATGCGATGGAAGTATTTCAAAAACACCAAGTACAATTGATAACGGCATTCGAAAAATATGATGTTATTTTATTGGCAGTGGCGCATGATTTTTTCAAAGCATTGGATTATGCCTCATTAAAATCAAGTCCAGATGCTATTGTATATGACACCAAGGCGTTTTTAGATCGTTCCATTGTCACTGCAAGATTGTAAAAATAAAAATATACCTATGATAGAGTCAAAAAGATTCGGTTCTAAAAAAGCATTGATTGATATAGATGAAACCATCTGTTTCTATTCCGATAAACGCGTGTATGAATTAGCTGAACCTAATTTTGATAATATTGCTAAAATCAACAAGCTCTATGACGAAGGTTGGCATATTACGTATTGGACTGGAAGAGGAGAAAGTTCAAAAAGAGACTTAAGACCGTTGACTTTAGAACAATTGACAAAATGGGGCTGCAAGTTCAATGATTTAATTACTGGATATTGTCCTAACGGTGGTGCAGTCAAACCAAATTTTGATTTGGTGATAGATGATAAAGCAAAAAGGATAGAAGAGTTATAAAAAGCATTTTATAAATTAACCAATTAGCCTTTTTATAATGCTAATTAAGAAAGCGCTGAGTTGGCTATTCTTCTTTTTCTTGCAAAGGGCAAATAGAATAACCAGAAATGCGCGATGGCAGCTATCTCAAAACAAATGAGGTAAAATGGCCATGCTCCAATAATGAGTGGATTATTGGCAGAAGGAGGCTCCCTTAAAAACATATAATTGGTTCCAATGGCATAGTTGAGGATGCCTACAGAAAGTACCACTATTTGAGAGTAGCCAAAAATAACCAACCAAGATTTTGGTCGAGGTACAAATCCATTGTGTATGATGCTATACAATACGACCATTATTAAACCAGCATGCTCAATAAAATAGCTATAAAAATTATAGCCCTTAATACCATTGTTAAATTCTGGCGTAAGTAGCGCATGAATCCCGCCCAATAATCCCCAGTAGTAAACAAATTCTCCTAATAATTGATTCTTATTAAATAAGTAGATGATGCATAAGAAACTACTAATACTACATAAATGTGCAGGAATATTTTGTTGAATATTCCATGAGCCAGTATAAAAATTGTAAAATTGCTCAATACCTAGATTAGCAATTAATAATAGGGCAATGAAAAAATTGTATTGTTTGATTTGAATATTTTTGAGGTATTTAGGCACCTGAATCAATAAGAAGATGCTTCCTCCAATCCATAAAATACTCTCCCACCATAGTGGAGAGAAAGTGGCGAGTGTAATTGATTTTTCAAACTGCATGCTGCAATTTACGTCAATCTGAGTAGATTCTATCGACTATGGTATTAAACTATATTGTTAGATTTTTTTTGAAGGGGATAAATACCTTTACAAATTAAGCCATTCCTATAATATTGATTTAATTGTGACTATATCAGTAGGATCTATTGTTTTTTTATAGATGCAAAAAAATTATTTCAACCAACAAGACCAAAGACAAGTTTTTATATATGACCAACAACCCATTTATGCCATGGGATGTGGCCAAATGGTTCAAGCACATCCCATGTGTAACGGGTATCGTATGCTAACCTCCTTAGACGAACTAAACAATCTTAATGTTGGCTTATCTCAAGGATTATTGATCATTGATTGTGCCATGTTTGATTTTGATGCATCCGCTGTAAAAAACAGAATTAAATCACTACAGCAACTATTCCCGTTGATTATTTTATTGAATAAAGATACCCCCGATTATATCCTCTATCTGTTAATTGATCTCGAAGTAGATGTGATTGTTTCAAGAAATATGTCAAGTCATGAGTGGAATAAAGCGGTAGAAATGGCTTGTCAGCAAAAGGTCTATTTTTGTCAAGATACTGCTGAGCGTGTATTAAAACTGACTCAGGTCATGGATAAAATTAATTTAGTAGAACGCGTAAATGCACTAAGTCTATATGATAAATATATTTTAATACGCATCTGCGAAGAAGCCTCAAGTAAACAGATTGCTGCAGAGCTTGGTCATAGCAAACGCACGATTGAAGGTCATAGAACTAGGCTGATGCAAATACTAGACGTAAAAAATGTGGCAGGCCTTGTTAAAATTGCTATTATCACGCAGCTCTATGAACACTATCTTTCTAATCCTGGATGGTATGCTAGTTTTTTGTTGGCCAAGACATCTTCTTGATAGTAATGGATAGTTTTAAATTGTCCATGGATAAAACCATAAGCTTGATCTGTAAAATTTTTGCTTTCAGCAAACCTGCTTTGTCCACCTGTGATAATGGTTTTTGCATTCAGCCTTTTTCCAAATTCTACCGCAGCGACAAAGCTGTTTCCTGTATATCCATAACGCTTGGTGGTATTTGGATAACGTCTACTTTCAAAAGATGGTAGTGAGCCCCATTTAGAAGAGGCTTGATTGACAGCTAAGCTAGGTAGGTTGTCATTGAAACTACCACCTGGCGCTACTCTTTGAAAACGATTCATGGCGCCCCATGTAATTTCCCAACCACCATACCATTTTTCGAATTGATCTAAAGTGGCTTCTAATAATTTGATTTTAGTGTCAAAAGCAACCTCTTGGTCCATGCGATTGTATTTTAAAACAATTTGCGTTGCTGCTTCTTCTGTGTTTGCAGGAGGAATGGTAGCACCCCATTTGCTAGCCCATTCTATTGCGATGCTTGTTGCAATGGAATTGCTATCTGCAACATGATCCCAATTCGCTAAATAGTCAATGGCTTTTTTAGTTCTTGGGGCAAGCGCTGCTGTTTTTGCTGCTTGTATAAAACGAGGTAATAAAATATCGAAAGCGCTTAATTTTTTATTGTAGCCTAAAGCAATGAGTTCGTCTAAATTAATTTTATCTATTTTAGACAATAGTGCTACAGCATTGAGCCCCCTTCCGTTTTCTCCGTCTGGTGCCATATATGCAGGATAGTTAGTTGCTTTTGGACTTTGATCACCTGCGACTGTAAACGGCGTAGCATTGCAATTTTGTAACCAACCATTGCTAGGGTTGATACTTTGTACAATTTCATTTAAAGGATGCACGCCCTGCCAGTCAGTTGCTTTAGTGGAACCATCTACGGGCATGGTGTAATCAAAATTTGGATTGCGTTTTGGCATAAAATTACCATGCCAGTAAGCAATATTACCTGCAGCATCTGCATAGACCGTATTATTGCTATTATTAGATATTAGTTCCATTGCTTTTGTATAGTCTACTAAGCTTTTTGATTTTGTTCTTGTCCAACATTCCATCAAAGCGTTTAAAGAACGATTGTTTTCTTGAAGGCTTAACCATTTTCCTTTCTCCATACCCATGATTGGACCATGGTGTGTAAAATAGGTATCAAATGATTTTGATTTTACAATACCATTTTCTAGGTATTGGATATTGATATTCCGTTGTCCAACTTTCTTCTTTTCTTTTTCGTAAGTATAAAATAATTGATTGTTTATTTTTTCGGTTTGTTCTTCATACACGTCCGCCACATCCGCATAGCCACTTGTATGCATCCAACCACATTGTTCGTTAAACCCTTGATAAATAAAGAACTGTCCCCAGGTTACCGCACCATAAGCATTCAATCCTTCTTCGCTTACCATATGCATTTCTGATCTAAAATAAAATGGTACATGGGGATTAATATACAACATGGCATTCCCTGTTTTACTATGCTTTGGGGCAATCGCAAATCCATTGGATCCTCTTAGGGTCTTGTCTTCCATATCATAATTGGTCTGTTCGAAAATCGATTTTTGAATAGGAGTAATTGTATTGCTACTGACTGCATTTTGATTGGAATAGAGTTGTTGACCATAAAAAGCTTCAACATGTTTTTCCGTGATGCCAGCAGATTTTGTTGGGGAGACGCTTCCGTCTGTCCACATCAAATGGTACCAGGGCTTAAACTTTTTGAGCACCACCGGTTTTACCTCAGGATGTTTTGATAAGTAGTAATTGATGCCATCGGCATGTGCTATTAATAATTGCTTAAACCAAATTGGGCTTCTTTCAAAATCTTGTATTGCCTCTGCGCTATCTTGTATAAGCTGCATCATTAGATCTTCATAAATAACTTTAGGCCCTTCCATTTCGGCACGTCGCCCAAGCATCTCTAAAAAATTCTTTTCTATCTGCGGAAAATTTTCCTCGCATTGCGCATACATCAATCCAAATACCGCATCGGCATCCGTCTTTCCATAAATATGTGGTATATCCCATTCGTCACGTATGATGGTGGTTTGTTTTGCGTGTTGATTCCATCTAGTCAGTTCTGTACTAGTTGGTTTTTGTGCAATTGCAACAATAGCAATCCATACCAAGCTACTTAGTAATATCATTTTTTTCATACAACGAATTTTAAATTATACCAATCCCCATGTTTTAATTCTTTCCAAATTGATTCGAGCACATTCAAGTGGTGCAATCCCTTGATAAGATTCTTGTTCAATGATAAAATGTTTTGTACCACCTATGGCTTTGGCTAGTAAACATACCGCTTTTGGATCTACTAGTCCATTTCCTAAAATAGTACTATCATGCTGGTCGTTCATTTCACCTATCGGAACTTTAATCTCATCCTTTACATGTACTGAAACAAAACGGCCTGGATATTTTTTGATCCAATCCATACCTCTTGCGCCAATGCCAAACATATTTCCAAAATCTAGTTGATGGATCACCAATTCTGGATCGGTTTCTTTTAAGATGATATCATAGATCAATTGCCCATTCACTTTTTCTATAAATTCGAAATTGTGGTTATGGTATCCAAATTGCATGCCTGATTCCAGACATAATTCCCCAGATAAATTAAATTGTTCTAACTGGTGCATCAATGCATCATAAGAGGTTCTTACTTTTTCATCAATCCAAGGACTAATCACATAGTCTTGTCCAAGTGTTACGGCATCGTCGATGGTGTATTTCCAAGCATCTGTAAATTCTTTTTTCTTTTCGTCCCAATGGCTTGCGTTCAATGAAGTATGACCACTTGGCATTTTCATACCAAGGTCGTCTAATATTTTTTTAAACTCAATTGCACTATAGCCATAAAATTTTCGGTTGGAATAATTAGCATGCTCTATATATTGATAACCCATTTTTGACAACGCCTTTAAGGTGCCCAAAGGATCTTTAAACATGGCATCACGCACTAAATACAATTGAATACCAATTATAATCTTTGCATCCGCGATCGTATTTTTTGACCACAAGGTGGTTGGGGCAATACCCACACCTAATAGGGCGATCCCAGTATTTTGTATAAAGTTCCTTCTTGAATTTTGCATAAGCGTTTAGTCTTCTACCTTCGTATTTTTAGTTGGTTTTTTATCCAAGTATTCTTTACGATCTACTTTTGAATTACCAGTCACCAGCTCATCTAAATTAGCGCCATTGTATAGGCGACCATTTTTCATGATGTATTGGATGCTATTGGTATTTTTAATGTCTTCTAAAGGATTCTTGTTTAAAATAATTAAGTCCGCTAATTTACCTGCACTGATACTTCCAAGGTCTTTATCCAATCCTAAACTTTCTGCGCCTAAAATAGTGGCTGTTTTCAAAGCATCTAAATTGCGCATACCGCCAGATTGCATAGCCCATAGTTCCCAATGATAGCCCAAACCTTGCAATTGACCGTGACTACCTACACCAGCAAGTCCACCCGCTTCTACAATCTGCTTCATACTCTTAGCATGTTTTTGAAACACATGTTCTTCTGGTAAGAACCAAGTAGCACGACGTCTTGACTTGCTTGCTAATTCTTCGTAAGGGGTATAGTATTGCATTTTTGCATCACCATATACATTCTCTGTCTCGTAATAAAAATTTTCTGCCCATGGTCCACCATAAGAAACCAATAAAGTTGGTGTGACTGCCATTTTTGAACTTGCTATTGTTTTCACCACATCATTGTACAAAGGATAAATTGGAATAGAGTGCTCATGACCAGGATAACCGTCTATCAAATTCGTCATATTCAATTTGAAATCTAAACCACCTTCTGTGGTAGGCATTAGCTTTTGGTTTTTAGCAGCTTGAATCACCCACTGTCTATGCTTACGGTTACCCACTAAATACATTTTAATGTACTTGGTATTGTAATACTTACTGTATTGTGCTAGCACAGATTCTGCTTGTGCTGAGTCTTTCAAATTATAAGACCAATAACCCACACCAGGTCCAGTTGAATAGACTCTTGGGCCTACCATTTTACCTGCTTCTACTAAATCACTATAGGTTAAAACGTCCGTAGTTGCAGTTTGTGGATCACGTGTTGTCGTCACACCATACGCTAAATTGGCTGCATAAATCCACACTTGATTTTTATGGATGCCCCAGCTAGGCCACATATGTGAGTGCGTGTCTATGAATCCTGGCACCACTGTTTTTCCTGCAAGGTTGACGCGCTTAGCGCCGGCAGGCACTTTCAATGAACCAGATTTGCCAACAGCTTGAATTCTATT
>CAXNMZ010000004.1:0-26804 GCA_964203125.1 Chitinophagales bacterium
TAGGTAAAACCACTTTCACTAACCGAAGAGGGGATGAAGTAAAAGATTGGGACATGCGTGTGCGTGATCGCATCCAAAATTTAAAGCCAGAAGAATATGGTATTCAAAAAGTGAATACGATTACAATCAATGGTAAAGCACAACAATTACTAGAGCATGAAACCATTTTAGAAGTGGTTTTAACGCAACCAATATTGCCAAAGTCAGTTGTTAAAATGAATGTTCAATTTGAAGCACAAGTGCCGGTACAAATAAGAAGATCTGGTAGAGACAATAAAGAAGGTGTTCGATATTCTATGAGTCAGTGGTATCCTAAAATGGTGGAATATGATTACCAAGGATGGAACACCAACCCTTATATCGCTAGAGAGTTTTATGGTGTTTGGGGGAATTATGATGTGACTTTAAGAATGGATAAAAACTATATGGTGGGCGGAACTGGTGTACTTCAAAATCCAACTGCGCCTTTGGATAAAGACGGCAATAAGGTGTGGAACTTCAAAGGCAATACGATTCATGACTTTGTATGGTTTGCAGACAATAATTTTAAACATTTGTCTAAAGAAGTGCGTAAAGGATTGACTCTTCATGTATACTACAAAGCAAAAGATGCGAAAGCGGATAGTGCTTGGGCGAATGTGTTGTGGGCTGCTGAAAAAGCGTTGCCTTTTATGGAGCAAAAAATGGGGACCTATCCATATCCTCAATATTCATTTATTCAAGGTGGTGATGGTGGCATGGAATATGCTATGGCTACTTTATTGGTGGGGCCAAGTTTAGGTACTGCTTTTCATGAGTGGATACATAGCTGGTACCAACATGTTTTAGGAACTAACGAAAGTTTATTTGCCTGGATGGATGAAGGGTTTACGAGTTATGGAGAGGAAATGGTCAGCCATTATTATGAAACCAATTTCGCCACTCAATCTCCTTATATTAGTGAGGCTGCTAAAAAGCAAATACAAGTGAATCTTGATAGACAATCTAAATTGTTACCTGCAGTTCAAAATAGCAATTATAGTGGTTATATAGCGCTTGCAAAAAGTGGTTTTGAAGAACCTATGTCAACGCATGCCGATCATTTTAATACTAACTACGCATATAGTAGTGCTGCTTATGCAAAAGGGGGCACGTTTTTGGGTGTACTTGGGTATATGATGGGTGAAGCAAAACGTGATCAGTTAATGCTTAACTATTATAATACTTGGAAATTTAAACATCCCAATGTAAATGATTTCATAAGAGTAGCAGAAAAAACAAGTGGCTTGCAATTACAATGGTTAAAAGAATATTGGGTGAACTCTACCAAGACCATTGATTATGGTTTAAACGATATTCAAGTAAGTGGACAAGCTGCTTTAATTAGTATTCAAAGAGTAGGGAAGTTTCCAATGCCTGTGGAAGTTGTAGTCACTTATAAAGATGGCAGTTCAGAATTGCATTATATTCCATTAGATTTAATGTTAGCAGGGAAGGAACAGGAAGGTTCAATGAAACAAATCAATCACCCTGAATGGAAATGGACGCATCCAACCTATACTTTTGAGTCGACACAACCATTAGGCGCAATCAAATCAATTGAGATTGATCCAAGTCAAAGAATGCCAGACATCAATAGAAGTAATAACAAAATAGAAATCCCGAATTAATATAGGTGTTGTTTCAAAAACTTGATCTTACAAATAAGGCGTCCAATCGGACGCCTTATTTTATTTCTTAACCTGAATGATATACTTCTCTTTAAAATAATCCTCTTTAAAGATATCATAGATCGGCATCATCTTAGGTCTAGTGCCACTTTCAAAAATCTCTTGATGCAAGTCGCCGCCTTTTAAACAAATTAAACCGTTTGGTTGATTTGGTTTTTTTACGAGCACTGGGTTCGCCCATCTCCATAAATCTTTTAGGGGAGCGACTGCTCTACTGACTGCGTAATCGAATTTTTTATTTTTAATGTCTTCTACACGGGTATGCTTGGTCTCAATATTTTTAATGCCTACCATCTCGCAAACGGCATCTACCACTTTTAATTTCTTTGCAATACTATCTACTGCATAAAATTGTACTTCTGGAAAAAAAATCGCCAACGGCACAGTGGGGAAACCTCCACCACAACCAATATCAATGACTTGTGTGCCTGGTGTCCATTCTGCAATGGCAGCAATACTTAGCGAGTGTAATACATGGTGCAGGTAGATTTGATCAATATCTTTTCTGGAGACCACATTGATCTTTGCATTCCATTCCTGGTATGCCGCTTCCAACCCAGCCAATTGACTTAATTGAGCAGGTGTAAAATCTGCAAAGTAGCGGGTGATTAATTCCAATTTTTCTGCGGGGCTTTCCATACACTAGGCAAGGTAATCAAATAATAGAAGATGGACCATATATCAAATAAAATGTAGAAAGGCCAAAGGTCTAGCTCATTTAATTTTTTCATTGCACCACGTAAAATAAGTCCTTGTAAAATAGCTCTACATCCCCAAATACTTAAAATAATGACATATTCTTTTGTAAACACAAGTGCAACAATCAATGCTGGGTAAACTAAAAATTGACTCATTGAATATAGGCCTAATAAAAAAACATGCTTCTTTTTATAATATTTGCTCGTGGTATAATGGCGGTATTTTTGGGTCATCCAATCTTTGAATGTGGTCTTAGGTTCACTGAGTGTATGTGCATCATGGTCTACCACTATCGCAGTATTGCGTCTATTTGCCACTTGATTGATGAATAAATCATCGTCTCCACTTGGAATTTGATTGATCGAGGAGAAACCTTTATTCTTGATAAATAGTTCACGCTTATAAGACAGGTTGCGTCCAACCCCCATATAAGGCAATCCTGCTAAGGCATAGGAGAAATATTGCAATGCAGTTTGAAAGGTCTCAAATCGAATGAGTTTATTCAATAAGCCTGGTTTCTTTTTGTATGCACCATAACCCAGTACAATTTCTTTCCCTTCATCATATCCATCCTGCATCAAGCGCATCCAATGTTCACTTGCTGGTAAACAATCTGCATCGGTTAATAACAAGGTTTCATTTTTAGCCGACTTAATACCCATAGAAAGAGGGAATTTTTTTCCTGCAATCATTTTGGCCTCCTGTGTCAACAACACTGGGTTCAAATTTTTAAATGACTTTTTAAATTCGTCTAATAAATATTTAGTCTCATCTTCCGAATTGTCATTCACTAAAACCACTTCATGTGTGGTACTATATTCTTGTACCAAAACACCTGGTAAAGTATTTGCTAAATTATGGGCTTCGTCACGGGCACAAATCACTACAGAAACGGGGTGCTCTACATGCCCTGTTTTTTTTGGCTTCTTGTAAATAGCGAGTCTTAAAAAAAAGAATAAATAATAAAAAACCTGAATGGCAATCACAGTTGCAAAAAAGCCTATAAGTATTTCTGATATAAGTGTTGATGAAAAGGGTAAGTTGATTGTCATAGGGCAAAAGTAAAGATTTTTGACCTTACCTTTGCCTCATGGCGGCATTACAATTTGAATTAGCAGTAGAGAGTCAACAAGGTGCTTCGAGAGCAGGCACCATCACGACCGATCATGGTGTCATCCAGACACCCATTTTCATGCCTGTGGGGACCATTGGCTCAGTAAAAGCAGTGACACAACAACAATTGAAGCAGGACATCAACGCAAAAATTATCCTTGGGAATACCTATCATTTATACTTAAGACCTGGCACAGAAGTGCTTGAGGCTGCAGGCGGGCTGCACAAATTCATGGGCTGGGATCGGCCTATTTTAACGGATAGTGGCGGTTACCAAGTTTTCTCCTTGGCCAATAACAGAAAAATCAAACCAGAAGGGGTGGTGTTTCAATCGCATATTGATGGCAGTAAGCATTTGTTTAGTCCAGAAAATGTGATGGATATTCAAAGAAGCATTGGCGCTGATATCATTATGGCTTTTGATGAATGTCCTCCTATTCCAAGTACCTATGAATACGTAAGTAAAAGTATGGATCTAACGCATACATGGTTGGACAGGTGTTTTAATAGATTGGCGGAAACGCCAGATTTATATGGGCATACACAAAATTTATTTCCAATTGTACAAGGTGGATTGTATAAAGATTTAAGAAAAGCATCTTGTGAATATATTGCTTCTAAAAATGCAGTGGGCAATGCCATTGGTGGATTGAGTGTGGGGGAGACCGAGGAAGAAATGTATGAGTTCACCGCACTATGTTGTGAAAACTTGCCTAAAGAAAAACCACGTTATTTAATGGGTGTAGGAACGCCATGGAATATTTTAGAGGCGATAGATTTAGGAATAGATATGTTTGATTGTGTGATGCCTACCAGAAATGGACGTAATGGAATGGTGTTTACTTCTGAGGGCGTCATCAATATCAAGAATAAAAAGTGGTATAAAGATTTTAGTCCAATAGATCCGGGTATACCCAATGAAATGAGTCAATACTACACGAAGGGGTATCTGAGACATTTATTTGCTGCAGATGAGATTCTAGGCATGCAGCTAGCAAGTATACAAAACCTATCCTTTTACCTTTGGTTGGTTGAACAAGCAAGAATACATATTATTGCTGGAGATTATAAAGCATGGAAAACCGAGATGATCCCACAAATCAGTAAAAGATTATAAGCATTGAAAAAACTGGATTGGTACATATTAAAAAAATTTTTGGCAGTGTTTTTCTTTGCCATCTTTTTCTTTGCAATCATTGCAGTGGTGATTGATGTAAGTGAAAAAACGGATGATTTTGTACGATCTGGTTTAACAAGCTCGGAGATCATCAATAATTATTATGTTGGATTTATACCTCATATTATTGCATTGTTATTTCCTTTATTTGTATTTATAGCGGTGATCTTTTTTACTTCTAAAATGGCAGGCCAAACGGAGATTGTTCCTATTTTAGCAAGTGGCACTTCTTATAATAGATGGTTAAGACCTTATTGGATAGGAGGTTTATTTTTAGGGTTGGTGTTATGGATATCTAACCAGTGGATTGTACCAAAAGCAAATAATATTCGTGGAGATTTTGAAGCCACTTATATTGATGCAAACTCTTCTTACAACGCTTTACTAAGAGGTTCTAATGATTATTATTTTAGGATTGATTCCTTTACTTATGCCGGAATTTATGGGTACGATACTGCCTACAAAAGAGGGAGTAACTTTTTTGCTTATACTGTCAAGGGGGATCAAGTGGTGTATAATATCCGAGCAGAAGCAATTATTTGGGATACGGCAAAGAAGGATTGGGAATTGTCCGAAGTGCTGGAGCGTAAAGTAACAGACAAAAAAGAACTGGTGAATTATCTGCCAAATATCCATAAAAAGTATCCTTTCAGACCTGTTGACTTGGAGAAGGATAAATACGCCAAAGACAAATTAACGACACCTCAGTTAATTAAACAGATAAAGAAGGAAGCCTTAAGGGGTTCAGAAGGCTTGAATGAGTTAAAAATAGAACGTTATAGACGCGATGCAACACCCATTACTGTATTGCTATTAACCATGATTGGCGCCATCATTGCTGGCCGAAAAGTCAGGGGTGGAAGTGGGGCGCATTTGGCAATGGGCTTTACCATTGCAGCATTGTTTATTATCACAGATCGGTTCTCTACCATCTTCTCCACAAAGGGCAATTTACCTCCATTTATAGCGGCTTGGATACCCAACATTATTTTTGTCTTTGTGGTCTATTATTTATACAAAAAAGCCCCTAAATAAGCATTTCTTAGTTAACTTTGTGTCCAATTTTAAATCGTTTCTTTAACAATAATTATTGGGTATATGGAAGAGATCAAAGACCGTTTTGGCGAAAAAGCATCAGTCGCTGCTACTGAGATTAAAGAAATGCTTAAAGTGCACGGCGAAAAGAAGATTGGAGAAATCACTTTAGCCCAAGTGTATCAAGGTATGAGAGGCATGACTGGTCTTGTTACAGAGACGAGTTTATTAGATGCGCAAGAAGGGATTCGTTTCAGAGGCTATTCCATTCCAGAATTACAAGTAAAATTACCAAAAGTACAAGGGGGAGACGAGCCATTACCAGAGGGGTTATTTTACCTGATGATGATTGGTGAATTACCCAATGATAGAGATGTTAAAAAAGTGACTAGTAACTGGCAAAGAAGAAGCCATGTGCCATCCCATGTATTTGACGTGATAGATGCATTCCCTATAACTGCGCATCCAATGACCATGTATGTTGCTGCAGTGATGGCTTTGCAAACAGAAAGTAAGTTTGCGCAAGCATATGCAAAGGGCATGAACAAAAAAGATTATTGGCAATACACTTATGACGATTCAATGGATTTGATTGCAAGATTGCCAAGAATCGCAGCCTATATCTACAGAAGAAAATATAAGAACAACCAACATATTCATCCAAATGGTTTATTGGATTGGGCTGGTAACCTTGCTTACATGATGGGTTACGAAGACGAGACTACAAAAGAATTAATGCGCTTGTATATGACCATTCATGCAGACCATGAAGGAGGAAACGTATCTGCGCATACTACGCATTTAGTAGGCTCTGCATTAAGTGATCCCTATTTATGTTACGCAGCAGGGATGAATGGGTTAGCAGGTCCTTTACATGGACTAGCGAATCAAGAAGTGATTAAATGGATTTTAGAAATGCAAGAACAGATTGGATCGGATAGCCCTTCTAAAGAGCAGATTGTTGAATATGTTAAAAAGACATTGAGTGAAGGTAAAGTAGTTCCAGGTTATGGTCACGCAGTATTGAGAAAGACAGATCCTCGTTTCACTGCACAAATGGAATTTGGCAAGAAGCATTTACCAGATGATAAATTAGTGAACACGGTTTGGAATATCTATGAGACGGTACCGCCAATATTGGAATCATTAGGCAAAGTAAAAAATCCTTGGCCAAATGTGGATGCACATAGTGGTGCATTGTTAGTGCATTATGGCATTGTCGAATATGAGTTCTATACTGTTTTATTTGCAGTAAGTCGTGCATTAGGCGTGTTGGCAAGTTTGACTTGGGATCGTGCATTAGGCTTCCCATTAGAGCGTCCTAAATCTGTTACGACTGCAGCTGTGAAAGATTGGATTGACGGCGTGGGAGAAAACTTAATTTAAAAAAATCTTGTATAAAAAAAGAGCAACGATTTTCTCGTTGCTCTTTTTATTTGTAAGAAAAGGAATAAAAGGGGAATTAGCTCAGTTGGTAGAGCGCTTGCATGGCATGCAAGAGGTCAGCGGTTCGAACCCGATATTCTCCACAAAATTTTTATTGTTAGATAATGCGGTTTAAAAAAAGTTATATAAGAGTCATATTTTTTTTATTAATTGTATTGATACAAAAGGCCGGCTTTGGTCAAATAACAGAATTGAAGTTATCTGTTGTAGATAAAAAAAGCCAATCCATTGCTTTTGCCAATATCACTATTCAGGTGATTGATAGTACGATGCCCCAAAATATAGTTGCTGATAGCAATGGAATAGCAACTATAATTTTACAACCTGGGAAATTGTACAAATTAAAAACAAGTGCAGTAGGATATCAAGTGGACAATAGAACCATCAAATTTGAAAATTTAAATAGTGTAAAGATTCAACTGAAGGAAACGAATAGTCAGTTGAAAGAAGTCGTAGTGACATCCACGAAGCCTTTGATTAGACAAGAGGATGATAAATCGGTGGTGGATCCAGAGCCTTTAGCAGCTGCGTCGACCAATGCCTATGAGACGATGGAAAAAATTCCTGGTATTTTTATTGATCAGGATGGAAATATTTATTTAAATGGATTGTCACCAGCAGGCATTCAGATTAATGGAAGAGAGTTAAGGATGAGCGCTTCTGATATGGCCACCTTATTAAAAAGTTTGCCACCAAGTTCCATTCAAAAAATTGAACTGGTAAGGACGCCTTCTGCAAAATACGATGCATCTGGCGGTGGGGGTGTGGTGAATATCATTTTGAAAAAAGGGGTTAAGATTGGTTTGAATGGTTCGGTGAATACTGGAATGAATCAAGGGGTTTATGGGAACCAATTTATCGGGCTTACATTAAATAATACCACTGATAAATACAATTCCTATTTGAATACACAGTACAATCAAAATGATGGGTATAGTATTGTGAATACAGATCGCTTTTTATCCATCGACACGGTGTTGAAACAAACTGCAAAAACTTTGAGTCCAAATAGATCTGCTTATATTGGATTTGGTCTGGGTAGAAATTGGACAGATCGTTTTGAATTGAACTATGATGCAAGATTGAGTGGACAATCTTTTGTCAATACTACCAATAATGAATCCTTGCTTGTAAGAAATGCAAAGCAAAACCTAAGTGCGATTGGGTCATTGGTGAATAATGATGGATCGAATTTTAATCTGAACCAATCCGTAAGGTCCAAGCTTAAATTGGATTCTTTAGGTGGAGAATGGACGATTGATTTTTCATATAACTTTATAAGAGCCTCAACAGATCAACTTTATAATAATTCACTACTTGCTGGTGGATTTGTTTCAAAAGGATTTGGTGATTTTTCCAATGATAGAGATTTTTATACTTATCAAACAGATTACAAAAAAAAGTGGGAAGGGGTTACCGTTGAAACAGGGTTAAAATCAAGTTTATTGTACTTTAAGAATCAAGCCAATTATCAAAAGGAGTTAAATGGGAAGAACATCAAAGATGATTTTAGAACTAGTCAATATTCATTCAAAGAACAAATTAATGCAGGGTATATTCAGGGCTCCAAAACCTGGGGCGCAGTGGTGCTTAAAGTTGGAACTAGGGTAGAGCAGACCATCATGGAGGGTAATCAAAAAATTCCTTCTGATACGGCGTTTTCATTGAACCGAACAGATGCTTTCCCTTATGTATTTTTAAGTCGTAAACTATTGAAAATTGCTGGTTATGAATTACGAGGCTATTTAGTGTATCGTAAAACCATTAGTAGACCTAGTTATGAGATCCTGAATCCTTTTCCAAAATACATTGATCCTTTTTTATATGAAACAGGTAACCCTAGCTTAAAGCCACAATTCACATCTAATTACGAGGCCAATATCAGTGTGGATGACAAACCGATTTTTGCTTTTGGGGTCAACGAGACCAAAGACATTTTTACAAATGTATTGTATCAATCGCCTGCTAATAAACAAATTTCTTATCGTACTTATGATAATTTAGGTAAAAGTAAAGAGACCTATTTTAGAGGGATCGCAGTGATACCTCCTGGCAAAGCATTTTTTGCTGTGGTAGGTGCCCAATTAAACCACAATGTCTATAATGGAATCTATGAGCAAAAACCAATCGTGTTTGACAAAGCTACCTGGACATTTTTTACTTTTCAATCTTTGAAATTAGATAAACTTTCCACCTTCACCATCAATGGATTTTGGAGAACCAATGGCCAACAGCAATTTTATGAATTGGATAATTTTGGTCAATTGAATAGTTCATTGAACAGACAATTTTTAAATAAAAAATTAACGGTGACTTTATCCATGAATGACATCTTCTTTACCAATAAAAATACATTCACTTTAAGACAAGGTAGTATTTATGCAAAAGGGTTTAGAGAAAATGATACAAGAAGATTTGGGATCAATATCCGCTATAATTTTGGCATTAAACCTAAAGAACAAAAATTGGATATGTTAGATTCAGATGTGAAAGTCGATTAAAATTTATAGGACAATTCTATTTTAGGATGGATTCAATGAGGGCATAAATACTCATCGAGCCCATCAATACAACCACAAGCCAGCCAGCCAATTCGATCCACAAGGGGTATTTGTATTGTTTTAATACAGGAATTCTTCTGCTTGCAATTAACATAATGGCGAGTGCAAATGGGAGTATGAAACCATTGATTAATCCAGCAAAAAGCAACAATTCTTTTGGTTTGCCAATCCAAATAAATAAAGAAGTAGAAATCAATATAAATCCACTAATGGAAAATCGTTCATGATTTAAAAATGGGATATCTAATTTTTTGATAAATGAATAGGAGGTATACGATGCGCCTATCACAGATGAAATAGCCGCGCTCCATAATACAATACCAAATACAAATAAGCCCCATCTTCCTCCTGCGGTTTCAAATACAGTGGCAGCAGGATTGTTTTTATCTAGATGCACCCCTTGAGACACCACACCCACCACTGCTAAGAATAATATAAAGCGCATGAATGAGGAGATGAGAATCCCCCTACTAGCGCTTTTGGTAACAAACCCAATGTGTTCTGGACCAACCATACCAGCATCCACCAATCGATGTGCGCCAGAGAAAGTAATATAGCCACCCACTGTGCCACCCACGATGGTGACGATTGCCAATAACGAAATTTGTTCTGGCACAAAACTATGGTGTACTGCATCCAAAATGGGTGGGTTTGCTGCATACACTATTAATAAGGTCAAACTGATTTTTACAATTCCTAAAATCTTAGTGAGACGATCTAACATTTTACCAATTTCATCTATCCAAAAAATAAGTATAGCAATGATACCACTTAACATAGCCCCTTTTGCAAAGCTGATACCCGTTAATATATTGAGTGCAAGTCCACATCCTGCAATATTGCCAATATTGAATGCAAATCCACCTAGTACCACCGCTAGCGATAAAATATATCCAAGACCCGGCAGTAATTGATTCGCAATTTCTTGAGCACGCATCCCACTTAATGTAATGGCTCTCCAAATATTAATTTGGGCACCAAAGTCAAGCAGGATAGAAATGATAATAACAAATCCAAAACTAGTAAGAAGTTGTTCTGTGTAAAAGGATGTTTGTGTCAGAAAGCCTGGCCCAATAGATGAGTTGGCCATCAAAAAAGCGGCACCTAAACTTATTCCAGTTAAAGAGGGGAGTGTCGCTTTTGAATTAGGGTTGTTTGATTTCAATCTGGTATTGTTGTAATGAACTGAATAAGTGTTTTGCGATTTCAACCGCTGCTTCATGATCTCCATGAATACAAATTGTTTCTGCATTGACTGCAATCATTGTCCCGTCAACTGTCTTTATCTCTTGATCTAACACCATGGACAAGACTTGCTTTGCAGATTCAATTGGATCTGTGATGAGTGCATGATCCAAATACCTTGGTGTTAATTGTCCGTTTGACTGATAGGTTCTATCTGCAAAAACTTCTTGCACAGTCTGTAAGCCAATTGCTTTTGCTTCTTTGATCGTATGACTTCCGCTCAATCCATACAACATGATGGAAGGATCAATGGCTTGAATTGTTTGCGCTACAATCTTACTTGATAAAGCATCCATTGCACAATCATTGTACAAAGCACCATGCAATTTTATATGATGGATCTTACAACCCATTTGGTTGGTGATTTTTTCAAATAAAAATATCTGGTCACTAATTAATTCAGCGAGTTCAACTAAAGCAATGGGTTGAGTCAGCCTCCCAAAATTTTCTCTATCATGATAGCTTGGATGAGCGCCAATTGCCACATTATTTTCTAAAGCCAATTCGATGGTTCTTTTTATGGTAGCCTCATCCCCAGCGTGATACCCACATGCAATATTGGCACTACTGATATAGGGCATTAATAAGGCATCATTTTGCATACCTTCTCCCATATCACAATTAATGTCAATGGATAAACCAGGACTGTATTGATCGATAAAGTTGATGGGCTGTTTGAACATTTGTAATGCTTAACTTAAAATGACTATGGTTATTTAATTGTGCAAGCCTAGGTAAATCTACCAAAATTATTTGACCCAAATTGGCATAACCTCCAATGGTTTGATGATCAGCCATTAAGACGATGATTTGGCCATTGGGTAACAATTGTAATGTGCCCATTGTAACTGCACTTGAAACATATTGTTTTGGTTCAGTTAAATGGATTGGAGTCCCTTCCAATAAAAAGCCCATTCGATTTGATTTTGCATCAATTGTAAATGTTTGTTGCATCAATACTTGAATAGATGCAGGGGCTAAATCATTCCAGGCTGGTCCAGGAATAAATCTAATTTCATGTTCATTAAATAGCGTCTTTTGAACTTGTTGAACTAAATCAGTTTGAATTGGATTGACTGATCCATCAGAGAGAGGAGCAGGTTGAATAGAAAAATGATCCTCCTTGTTTAAAGTGGTTTGAAAACTAGCATAACTATTTAACCATTTTTTATTTTCATCTAACTCGCCTTTAAAAGCAATATAGGCGGATCGACCTTCTAGTGGTTGCAGAAAACTAAGCTGATCTTTAGGATACACTTGAATGGCTATATTAAGCGCAATACTTTTTTCATTGATCACTGGCACAAAATTAGCACCACTAATACAGATATACATGGGCTCTTGGAATTCAAAAACAGAAGCCGGAAAATGCAATTCAAAAACAGGATGATTTAAGGCATTGCCTATAATTATATTTGCCAATTGAGCGGATAAAAAATCCATGGGTCCAGATGGTTGAATGCCAAGATCTTGAAACTCAAATCTCCCTTGATCAACAATGCGATCAGACAAACCTTTTTTAATGATTTTAATGGACATCTTCTTGCTTGTTTAATTGATGAAACAATGCCAAGTCAATGGGATTAAATTTTACTTGATCTCCAGCTTTGAAAAGAGAGAGTTTTATTTTGTCAAATATTTTTATGGGTGTACGCCCAATAATTTGCCAACCACCGGGGGAGTCCATTGGATAGATACCTGTTTGTTTTCCTGCAATGCCCACACTGCCTGCAACTACTTTTGCTTTTGGCTGCGGATGTCTTGGTAATTGTATTTTTTTAGGGACATCACCCATATAGGCAAAGCCAGGTAAAAATCCAAGACAATACACGGTATAAATATGCGCAGTATGTTCTTGTATGAGTGTTTCTATACTGCAGTTAGCTAATTGAGCAGCATGCTCCAAATCTATACCTAAGCTTGGATCATAACAAACAGGGACTTCTATCAATCTACCTTTGCTGTTGGATGCATTGTGATTTGAAGCTTCAGCAATAAAAGTTGCGACTAACTGATTGACAAATAAATAGGGGTTGGTGTCAAAATCAAGGATATCATAGACCAAGGTTAAATTATCATAAGCTAAAATAACATCCTTGAGCCCTGGTATTTTTTGTGCTTTAAGATATTGTGCAAGTGCAAGTAAATCCTGGTCAATACCCCCATTCAAACCCTTACTTAATTTAATTAAGATGGCATGATCTCCTAGTAATTGAACCTGAAATGGATTGCCCAAGCTTTGCATACCTAAACTTACCATTTTTTAGGGCATTTCATTGTATATTTATTCGTATTAAATAGTAGGTATGAAAAAAGGCATTTTTATTTTGGGTTTGATACTGTTTTTAATCTCAGAGGGTACGGCACAGTTTAGTCAAACAGTGACGACTGCAGATGGATTAAGCTTGCTCAAACATATTGCAAAACCAATGTTATTGTCTGATCAATTCAATCAACTTACTTCAAAAGATACGGTATTCATTGACGAGGGGATTCAATATCAAAAAATAGAAGGCTTTGGATATACTTTAACTGGAGGCAGTGCTTATTTATTACATCAGATGCCCCTTCAAAATCGGGCGGCTATTTTAAAAGAGCTATTTGGGCAAGGTCCTAATGACTTAAATATTAATTATTTAAGAATAAGTATTGGGGCTTCCGATTTGGATGCAACTGTATTTAGTTATGATGATTTAAAGGAGGGTGAAGTAGATCCAGATTTAAAAAAGATGTCTATTGCAAAAGACCAGGAATTTTTAATTCCAATATTGAAAGAGATTCAATCTATCCAACCCAATTTGAAATTAATTGCTTCTCCATGGAGCCCGCCTGTTTGGATGAAAGATAATGGAAAATCAAAAGGTGGTCATTTGCTTACAAAATATTATGAAACCTATGCGCAATATTTTGTAAAGTACATTCAATTAATGCGAGCAGAAGGCTTGCAAATGAATGCAGTCACTATTCAAAATGAACCTGAACATGGGGGCAATAATCCAAGTATGTTGATGTCCGCTGCAGAGCAAACAATATTTATAAAAAATCATTTAGGTCCTGCATTTAAGAAACAAGGAATCACTACTGAAATTGTTATTTGGGATCATAATGCGGACAATCCAAATTATCCTATTCAGATTTTGAATGATTCAGTTGCAAAGTCTTTTATAAGTGCTTCTGCATTTCATTTATACTTAGGTCATGAATCTGCTTTGTCAAAACTGCATCAAGCACATCCAGACAAGAAGATTTATTTTACGGAACAATGGACGGGTGCGAAGGGTAGTTTTGAAGGAGATTTTATGTGGCATATGCAGCATATTGTTATTGGTACGATGTCTAATTGGAGTAGTATGGTATTGGAATGGAATTTGTCCAATGACCCAACGTATGGCCCGCACACGCCTGGTGGATGTACTGAATGCCTGGGTGCTTTAACAATTACTGGATCTGATTTTAAGCGCAATGTGAGTTACTATATCATTGGACAGGTTGCGCCATTTCTACCAGCAGGATCTGTTCGTATTCAAACAACATCATCTAACACGCAAATTCAATCCATTGGATTTAAAAGACCCGATGGCAAAAAAGTATTGGTTGCTTTAAATACAGGGAAGCAAGCAGTTTTTACAATTGATTTTGAACAGAAAAAATATAACTTTACGCTGCCCGAAAAATCTGCTTCGACAATTGTCTGGTAAACTTTAATTGAAATTATAAAATGGAATCTATGAAAAGAGTGTACTTAACTATAGTGGGAATACTATTTGTTTTGATTGGATTTGCTCAAGGGAATAAGGATGCTAAAATGCATCAGTTTGTGAATACATTGATGTCTAAAATGACTTTAGAAGAAAAATTAGGGCAATTGAACCTGCCCGCTTCTAGTGATTTTGTAACAGGCGCAGTGAGTAGCTCTGATATTGCTGATAAAGTAAAGGCGGGCAAAGTGGGAGGTGTATTTAATATTCGTTCTGTTACTAAGATTAAAGAATTACAGCAATTTGCAGTCAACAATTCAAGACTTCATATTCCATTGTTATTTGGGATGGATGTGATACATGGATACAAAACAATTTTCCCTATTCCATTAGGCATGTCTGCGACCTGGGATATGGAATTGGTAGAACGTTCTGCAAGAATTGCAGCGAGCGAAGCGAGTGCAGATGGCATACAGTGGACATTTTCTCCAATGGTCGATCTAACAAGAGATCCAAGATGGGGTAGAGCTTCAGAAGGCAATGGAGAAGATGCGTTTTTGAGTAGTGCCATTGCAAAAGCGATGGTACATGGCTATCAGGGAGATGATTTAGCTGCACCAAATACTATTTTGTCTTGTGTAAAGCATTATGCTTTGTATGGCGCTGCAGAAGGCGGAAGAGATTACAATACAACAGATATGAGTCGAGTGAGAATGTACAACGAATACTTTCCTCCATATAAGGCAGCAGTGGATGCTGGTGTTGCTTCTGTGATGATGTCATTCAACGAAGTGGATGGTATTCCTGCTTCTGGTAATAAATGGCTAGTAGATGATGTATTGAGAAAGCAATGGAAATTTAATGGATTTGTGGTGTCAGATTATACTGGTATTCCTGAAATGACGAATCATGGCGTGGGGGATGCACAAACAGTGAATGCCATGTCTATGAACGCAGGGGTAGATATGGATATGGTGGGGGAAGGTTTTTTAAACACCATGAAAAAATCATTACAAGAAGGTAAAGTGACTTTAGCACAAATCAATAAAGCATGTGAGCGCATTTTGATTTCAAAATATCAATTAGGTTTATTTGATGATCCATACAGGTATTGTAACGAACAAAGATCTGCCACAGAAGTATTTACGGCTGCAAACAGAGCTGAAGCAAGAAGGATTGCAGCACAAAGTTTTGTATTGTTAAAGAACAACAATGTATTACCTATTGCTGCAGGTAAAAAAATTGCCTTAGTGGGGCCCCTTGCCAATGCCAAAGAAAATATGACAGGGACATGGAGTGTGGGTGCAGATAATTCAAAATCAATTAGTCTATTAAAAGGACTTACAGATGCGGTAGGTAATAATGGTAAAGTAGTCTATGCCATTGGGTCAAATTTAGAGGATGATCTTGAAATGCAAAAACGTCAAACATTATTTGAAAAAGATATTGCACGTGATAATCGATCTGCTGAGGCAATGATTCAAGAGGCTTTGGCTGTTAGTGCGGATGCTGATGTAATTGTAGCTGCTTTAGGGGAAGGCGCAGAAAGTAGTGGGGAGAGTGCATCTAAATCCAATATCGATATTCCAGAAGCGCAAAAGCGATTATTAAAGGCCTTGGTTGCAACAGGAAAGCCAGTTGTATTGGTTTTGTTCAATGGTCGTCCATTGACTTTGAATTGGGAAAATGAAAATGTACCTGCCATTTTAGATGTTTGGTTTGCAGGATCTGAAGCTGGAGATGCCATTGCTGATGCCTTATTGGGCAAAGTAAATCCTTCAGGGAAATTAAGTATGAGCTTTCCTCAGAATGTAGGGCAGATCCCTTTGTATTACAATCATAAAAATACAGGCCGACCATTGACTGGAAAATGGTTTTCTAAATTTCAATCTAATTATATAGATGTGTCTAATGAACCTTTATATCCATTTGGTTTTGGATTAAGCTATACTAATTTTGAGTATGGAGCAATGCAATTGTCATCTAATCAATTAAAGGGCAATCAAAAATTAAAAGTAACCATACCAATTAAAAATACAGGTAATTATGCAGGTAAAGAAGTGGTTCAATTGTATATAAGAGACGAAGTTGGAACTATTACAAGACCTGTCAAAGAATTAAAAGGGTTCGAAAAAATTGAATTAGCAGCAGGTGCAACCAAGGAAGTTGTTTTTGAGATTACGCCTGAGTTACTTAAATTTTATAATTCAGATCTAAAATTTGATTGGGAGTCAGGTGATTTTCAAATCATGGTTGGGCCAAATTCAAGAGATGTAAAAGCGGTTAAAGTAAATTGGGTGAAGTAAGGGGAATCAATTCAGCCAAATTACCAGCTACCATACAAGCCATCTTTAAGTGCTTTTTGGTATTTCTTATCATTAAAGGAATACAGGAAAGGGGCTTTATGAGCGCCTCCTTTTCGGAGCTCACTTAATTTATTCAAAATATCAAAGCCTAACATTTTTCGTTGAAAATTTCGACGATCTAATTTGCGATCTAAAATTGTTTCATATAATTTTTGTAATTCAGGCATCGTGAATTTTTTTGGCATCAAATTTCTGCCAATTGGTAAATAGGCAAGCTGTGATCTAAGCGCTTCTAAGGCTTTCAACACAATTGCCTCATGGTCCATCATAAGATGACTTAACTTATTGATATCAATCCATGCGGTCGTTTCATCTGAAACTACTTCTTTTAAATTTTCGTCAGAAAAATCAATTAATGCATAAAATCCAATAGTAATAAACCTTTGTAATAACCAGTTGTCTTTCGGAATTTTAATACCATATTCAAGGTATCTATTTTGATGAATACTCGCATCAGACCTATCAGGAGCACCAAATACATTAAACTGTTGTAAAAAAATATTTTGAACGCCAGTTCTTTCCTGTAAAACTCGATCGGCTGCATGTTCTATAGGCTCATTTTTTTTAATAAAGCCTCCGGGTAAAGCCCATTTATTTGAATGTTCTACTTTCAACAATAGCACTTTCAATACGTTCTCTTGAAATCCTAAAATAACACAATCTACTGAAATACCAGGCTGGTATAATTTATCTCCTTTTTCTAATAAATTCTTCTTATTACCTAAAATTTGGTTGCTTTTAGCCATGTTTTAAAGATAAAAATATTTTGATATAATGTCTTATTTTTTTTATATTGTGTCATAACAACGCAATGATCGCCTTGTTTATATAAATATGCTAAAATGAAATCAAGAAGAAATTTCTTACAAGAAGCCACAGCACTCACGCTGGGAGGGGCATTATTAAGTCATACCAGTTGGGCTGAAAGTTTTTTTCGCACAAAAAAAATGCCTGAAACTGGCATCCAATTATTTACCATTTTAATGCAAATGGAATCGGATCCTGTTGGTTCTTTACAAAAATTAGCTTCAGCAGGGTATAAAAATATTGAATCTGCTTTTAATAAACCAGGCAGTTTTTATGGCAAAAAACCTAAAGAGTTTAAAGCGCTTGTACATGATATGGGAATGGAATGGCGTTCACATCATGTAGTGGGTTCGCCTATGAAACCACCTCCTAATTTTAAAATACCAATGGGACCTGATGGGAAACCAATGAGTTTTCCTAAGATGATGACTTTAAAAGACAATGGCCAGGAATTAGTTGACTTAGTTGCAGAAGCTGGCATTCCTTACATCGTATGTGCTAGCATTGGCATAGATACAGGGGAGGAGATCAAAAAATCAGCTGAAATATTACAGCAAACTGGGGAGCTTGCTAAAAAAGCAGGCTTGCAATTTGCGTATCATAATCATGCTTCTGAGTTTGATGTAACGGATGGAATTGTTTCATATGATTATTTCACTTCACAAATTTCTGCCGATCTTTTAAAATTAGAATTGGACTTGGGCTGGGTATTTAAAGCGGGTAAAAATCCAGTTGATCTATTTAAACAACATAAGGGTCGTATTCCATTACTACACGTAAAAGATATGACTGCTACTGGTGCAATGGTCCCTTTTGGAAACGGGGTATATGATTTTAAAGCAACTTTCAATAATTTAGATATTGCTGGTGTGGATTATTTTTTCCTTGAACAAGATTTCCCACAAAAACCTTTTGAAGCCATTGTGACTTCTATGAATAACTTTAATAATTTTAAAAAGACACTATAATTTATTAGTCCTTTATTTAACGGATAATATATATAGACCGGTCATTAAAAAGCCCTTAAATAAATTAAGGGCTTTTTAATTGTTTAATTAATTGTTTGTTCTGTTATTTTCCCAGTCGTCTTGTGCTTCAGAATTAATTTCTTTGCACCATAATGGGTCATCTCTTCTTTTACCAAATAATGATCGGCATCGTATTCAACTAAATGACTTTCTTTCGTTAAGCCAGTCTTGCCTCTCCAGAAATCCAATTGAACAGGTTCCCATAGTTTTGTTTTAGCCGATTTGTAGGCTGCATCTAAAATACAATTCACCACATAGCCGTCGTAAAATGTTTCTTTTGGTGCTACCCCTTTTTCGATGGAGTTGAACATATCCATGAACATATGGTTGTATCCTAATTCATTCAATTCATCGCCGACAGGGAACAACCATCCTCTATCGCTCTCCGCTTTCTCTGCAATATAATCCCCGCCTTTTCCGGTGGTGAACATCTCAAAGCCTGTCCTCAAAAAACTATTGATCCAGATAGTACCTTCTGTACCCATGACTTCGTCTCTTAAATCTAAACCACCTCTAAAAGTCCAACTCACTTCAAACTGACCAATCGCACCGTTTTCATATTTTACTAATCCAATGGCATGGTCTTCGGCTTCAATGGGTTTCACTTGCGTATCTGCCCAACACATGACTTCAATGGGTTTGATATCCTTTCCAATATAAGATCTTGATATCTCTACGCAATGACAACCTAAATCTAAAATACATCCACCACCTGCTTGCTCTATATCCCAAAACCATTCACTATGCGGGCCAGGATGCGTTTCTCGAGACTTCGCCCATAATACACGACCCAATGCACCTTCTTTCACACTTTGATTGGCTTTGATAAATTTTGGGGTATAGACAAGATCTTCTAAATAACCATTGAAAATACCTGCTTCTTCTACAGCAATCAACATGCGTTTTGCTTCCGCGCCATTTCGGCCAAGCGGCTTGGTGGTCATGACTGCTTTTTTATGTTTGCAACACATCATCACAGCGGCTTCGTGTAAATTATTGGGTAAAGAGATACATACAATATCTACATCTGGATGTGCAATGGCTTCCTCCATTTCGGTAGTCCAGTGTGCACAGTTGTAATCTGCAGCAAATTTTTTCGCAGACTCCTCACGACGTGCATAAATACTTACTACTTTGTCTTTACTTCTGTAGCCTTGTAATGCATCTGCATAAAAACGGCCAATAAAACCGGCACCTAACATTGCGATTCTCATAATTGATAGAATGAAGAATGAAAAAATATAATTAAATAATATAAATAAAAAAGCCTACCCCAGGGGATAGGCTTTTAAAATATTGAGTTAAGCAGCTGCTATTTCTTTTTTCTCTTTAAAGAATAAGATAAAAGCAATCAATACAGCCCCTGCAATTGCTGCTGGCGTTAACCAGATACTTGTCCAGTTATGGCCTGTGGCATCTGCTAATTTATTTTGCTCTACAACAAATCCGCTATAGTTGGTTCCAATGAACATCCCCACGCCATAAGTGGCAAAAGTAAATAAACCTTGCGCTGCATTCTTGATATTTTCACCTGCCTTCTTTTCTGTATACATATAACCAGTCACAAAGAAGAAGTCGTAGCAAATACCGTGTAAAATAATACCAGCATACAACATCCAGCTTGCATCCATATTACCGTATGCAAAACATACATAACGTAATACCCATGCAGAGATACCAAAAATCAACATGTTCTTAACGCCAATTTTATTGAATAAGAAAGGGATCGCTAAAATAAAAATGGCTTCTGACATTTGACCCATCGTCATTTTCCCAGCCGCATTGTCTAATCCAATTTCATTTAAGAAAGAATTTGCAAATCCATAATAAAAAGACAATGGAATACAAATAGCGATGGCTGAGATAAAGAAGATTAAGAATGATTTATTCTTTAATAATACAAAGGCATCTTTCCCTAATATAGCACCCATAGACGATGGGGTGCCTGCTGCTTTAGGAGGCGTATTTGGTAAAGCAAAACTCAATAGTCCTAAAGCGGCAGAAATACCAGCAGCAACCACAAAAGTGCCTTCGGTTTTTTCAATACCCAATTGACTAATGACTAAACCAGCAGCGATCCAACCTAAGGTTCCAAAAACGCGGATCCACGGGAATTGTTTTCCTGGATCGGTCATTTGTGCAAATGCAACACTATTACTTAAAGCAATAGTTGGCATGTATAATAAAGAGTACACAAGGATCACCCAATAAAAACTAGTATTATCCACTTTGGTTGCATAAAAAAGTAAAGCTGCACCTACTAGATGCAATACACCCATAATTTTTTGAGCAGCAAAAAAGCGGTCCGCAATCATCCCTACAAAGAAGGGAGAAATGATAGTCGCAATTGCTCCTGCACCATATGCAGCGCCAATGGCTACACCTGATGCACCTAATTTTTCACCCATGTAGGTGCCCATTGTTACATACCAAGCACCCCAAATGTAATATTGGAGAAACATCATTAGAGATAATAATACACCTGTTTTTAATTTCATAGGTTTTGTTTTAATCTTTAGTTATTTTAAGCGAATTCAATATACAAACTATATTGTAAAAAGGACACAATGAAGGGGCTAAAATTCAATATAATACACCAATACCTACCAAAAAAAAGCCCTGCTCAACTATTTGAGCAGGGCTTTTTATATCAATTTAAATTAGGCCTCTAGTGCTTGAAGGATATCGTTTAAAATATCTTCCTCGTGTTCTAAGCCAACTGAGATTCTAATGAGTCCTGGGGTAATTGCAAGGGCTTGTCTTTCTGCTTCGGAAAGTTTAGAATGGGTGGTACTGGCTGGGTGTGAAGCGATGCTTCTGCTATCTCCAAGATTTGCAGTTAAGGAAAGCATTTTTAAATGATTTAAAAATTGTTGTCCTGCTTCCAATCCACCTTTTAATTCAAAGCAAACTATACCTCCACCATCTTTCATTTGTTTGATTGCAATGGCATGTTGTGGATGGGATTTAAGGAATGGATATTTCACAAAATTAATTTTTGCATGGCCTTCTAATTTTTGTGCAATCGAAAAAGCAGACTTGCTATGTCTTTCCATTCTTACTTCTAATGTTTCCAAACTCTTACTCAATACCCATGCATTGAAAGGGGATAGGGATGGTCCTGTGTTTCTGCAGAATAAATAAATTTCATGAATCAAATCTTTTCTACCAACTACTGCACCACCTAATACACGTCCCTGTCCATCAATCCATTTGGTGGCAGAATGCACCACAAGGTCTGCACCAAGATCAATGGGAGTTTGGCCAATTGGTGTGGCAAAACAATTGTCTACATTTAAAATGA
The DNA here is from genome assembly GCA_964203125.1 of Chitinophagales bacterium. Lineage (GTDB taxonomy): Bacteria > Bacteroidota > Bacteroidia > Chitinophagales > Chitinophagaceae > Sediminibacterium. The sequence goes on from CAXNMZ010000004.1 coordinate 22,189, forward strand.
CATTGTGTTTCTTGGCGATGGTACTAATCATTGCAATATCTAACACTTCTAATCCTGGATTAGTAGGTGTTTCTAAATAAATCATTTTTGTATTTGGTTGTATCGCAGCTTCCCATTCAGCAGCAGAAGCATTTGCAGATACATAACTATATTCCATGCCATATTTAGGTAGGTATTTAGTCACTACATTATGGGTACTACCAAAAACAGCATTACAAGATAAAAGATGATCTCCTTTTTTTAACAAGGCCATGAAAGAACCAAATACCGCACTCATACCACTCGCTGTCGCAAAGCCTGCTTCTGCATGCTCTAGCACTGCCAAACGATCTATAAATTCTTGCACATTCGGGTTAGAGAATCGACTATAAATATTCGCATCTGATTCGTCTGCAAAAGCTGCACGCATGCTCTCTGCTTCATCAAAACAAAAGCTACTTGTTAAATAAAGAGGGCTTGAATGTTCACCCTCTGCAGTTCTTTCTATTTGTGTACGAATTAATTTAGACTGATCGTGTTTCATGAATACAATATAAAAAATTATAAAATTTCAACCTCCCAAGTGATCACCGCACCAGCAGCTCTGAGCGTAGCAGCCACTGAACAATATTTATCAATGGACAAAGCACAAGCTTTCTCCGCTTTTTCTTTTGTCATAGATCCTTTTAATTTAAAAACAATATGAATGGTCTCCCATAAAGCGGGTTCTTTATGTTCTGCACGTTCTCCACTAATTACCATTTCATAATGATCCAGGATTTCTTTTTGTTTGTTTAAAATCATCACTATATCCACGCCACTACATCCACCTAATGCACTTAATAAAGCTTGCATTGGTCTTACGCCATTGCCATGACCACCTTGGTCTGCTGGAATATCCATTGTCATCACTTGGCCAGTTTCGTCCAAGGTTTGAAATTGATAATCGTTATCGGTGCGTTTAAGGGTGATCGTTGCCATTTGATTGATTTGGGTCTTGAAAAGGAATTATAAATATTGTACCTTTACAAAGGTAATTCAAATAGCTACTTAGTTAGCACAAGAAAGCGATAAAATGGACCCAGTCATTTATAAATACCATCAACCTTTTACCCTTGAATCCGGTATCAGTTTGCCTAAGCTCAAAATAGCCTACCATTATTACGGGGAATATACGCCTGGTAAAAAAGTGGCCTGGGTTTGTCATGCACTTACAGCGAATTCCGATGTGGCTGATTGGTGGAAAGGCTTTGTGGGGGAGGATGCCATCATCAATCCCAATGATTACTTTATTGTTTGTGCGAATATCATTGGGTCATGCTATGGGTCAACGGGTCCATCCACCAGCTTTGATCAGTTTCCAATGATCACCATTCGAGATATGGTGAGGGCACATATTTTATTGAGACAACATTTAGGGATTGAAAAAATCGACCTTTTATTGGGTGGAAGCATGGGTGGATACCAAGCTTTAGAATGGGCAATGATGGAACCTACTGTCATTCAAAAAATGTTTTTGATTGCCACAACAGCTGCTGAAAGTGCTTGGGCGATTGCTATACATACGGCACAAAGATTGTCAATAGAAGCAGATCCAACATGGAAGGAAGCCAAGCCAAATGCAGGTGCAAAAGGATTGAAAGCGGCAAGGGCGATAGGGATGTTAACGTATCGCAACTATGACATCTTCAAAGAAAAACAAACCGATGCGGATGCAGAAAAAACAGATGATTTAAAAGCTGCATCTTATATTAATTATCAGGGGGATAAATTAGTGCATCGATTTAACGCATATAGTTATTGGTTGCTCACAAAGTCCATGGATAGTCATCACCTTGCGCGAGGTCGTGGGGGAGATTTAAAAGCCAGCCTGGCTTCTATACAAGCACCAACTTTAATTATTGGCATCAAGAGTGATATTTTATGTCCATTGCCCGAACAAAAATTCATGGAAGCGCATATGCCAAATGCAAATTTGGTAGCGATTGATTCTGTGTATGGGCATGATGGGTTTATAATTGAAACTGCACAAATTACAACACATTTAAAAGCTTGGCTTAATAGCTTCATTTAATATTACAAACAGTACAATAAATAAATTTGACTATGGGAATTTTAAGACAATTTGGAGAGTACTTATTTATCAAGAAAAGAGATCCAAATCAGCCGAGAACACAATGGATGAAATACATGCATGGCATGAATCGTATTTCATTACTGATTTTTATTTTTGCAATCCTGTTTACTTTATTTAGGGTATTTATCCTGCCGCTTTTTAAATAAAGTGACTGGCAGAAAGATGAATAAGAATTTATTTTTTATTCAATGTCTCCTGAATAATATTAGCAGCAACTTCTGTGGCTTTATGTCCAGTGGTGAGTGCTTGTTTTAACGCTGTATAGTCTGCTTTAATAGCAGCTTGTTTTGCAGGATCTTCCAATAATTTTTTCAATTCAATCGCTAAATTGCTGGTTGTTAAATCTTCTTGAATCAATTCCTTCACTACTTCCTTGTCCATAATTAAATTAACCAATGCGATAAATTTAATTTTGACAAAACGTTTTGCCAATGCTAAAGTAATGGGGTTGCCTTTATAACAAACAATTTCTGGGACATTTAACAATGCAGTTTCTAATGTGGCGGTCCCGCTTGTAACCAATGCAGCTTTACTATGTTGTAAAATGGCATAGGTGTTTGCAGCGACTACATGCACATTGGGTAAATTAGGAATAAGTGTATTGAACCAAGTTGAATCAATGCCTGGTGCTTGCGCTACAACAAAATGTTCATTCGGAAATACCTTTGCAACAGAAAGCATGATCGGTAATTTTTTTTGAATCTCTTGTTTGCGACTGCCAGGTAATAAAGCAATCAACGCTTGGTTTTGTAATTGTGGTATTGGATGTGCTAATGGTTCAAGTGCATCCATCACTTCCATCAATGGATGTCCAATATAATCTACTTCCCAATCCCATCTATCTTTAAAATATTTTTTTTCAAAAGGGAGGATGCACAATAAACGGTCAATCGATGCGCGCATGGAAGGCACCCTGTTTTCTTTCCATGCCCATACTTGTGGTGCAATAAAATACACCACTTTCATGCCATTTTTTTTAGCCCATTTTGCAATGCGTAAATTAAAGCCAGGATAATCGATGCAAATTAAAACGTCTGGTTGAAAAGCGGTGATGTCCTTTTTACAAAATGAAATATTGGATAAGATGGTCCTTAAATTCATTAGTACTTCTACAAAGCCCATGAAAGCGAGTCTGCGATAATGTTTCACAAGATGTCCTCCAGCCTGTTGCATCAAATCTCCTCCCCAACATTGTATCGCTGCAGAGGGATCATTCTTTACAATGGCTTTGATCAAATTAGATCCGTGTAAGTCGCCGCTAGCTTCGCCAGCTATGATATAATATTTCATCTATAAAAACCATTTAGCTGCAATTGCCACTATTGCATAAATACAGGTGGTAAAAAATATGCCTTTCGCCGTCTTATCAATTTGTTTTTGAAAAAAGAAAGTCAACGCTGCTGCATTGAGTAAAAGCGATACACTGATCATGGCAGAGAGGATGGATTTTTGACTAGCCAATAAATCGATAAAGGTTTGTACAGGTAGCATGTTAAACTTCCATTGATAGAATCCAGCAAAGCCTAAGAAAGGAAGTGCTAAACCTATCAGTACGCCAATGATATAATTATCTTTCTCTAATTGCATTGATTTACCATTTCCATTTTTTACTTAATTGCGCTTTCAATACATGGTTGGTCAAATCAAATTGAACAGGTACCACGCTTATATAATTGTTTTTAAGTGCCCAAACATCGGTGTCTTTTGACTTATCAAAGTTCACAAATTCACCTGTAAGCCAGTAATATTTTTTACCATGAGGATCGGTACGCTCAACAAATTTCTCATCATATTTAGCATAAGCTTGTTTGCAAATCTTAATGCCCTTGATCAGCTTAGTAGCCACTTTAGGAATATTTACATTCAAACATAAATGTTTGTCCAATTTTTTATCAGCCAACACATGTTCAACAATGATGCGGGCATAATGGATCGCTGCAGTAAAATCGGCATCATTACCAAGGTCTAATAAACTAAAACCAATACTTGGTATACTTTCGATAGAGGCTTCTAAAGCCGCAGACATGGTGCCAGAATAAATCACATTGATGGAGTGGTTTGCGCCGTGGTTGATGCCGCTAAGACAAATGGTTGGCTTACGATGCAACACTTTGTCTACCGCTAATTTTACACAATCCACTGGGGTGCCACTACAAGAATATGCTTCTACGGTAGGATCATCTTCCCAATGCACTTTGGTCAATCTCAAATGTTGACCTAATGTAATGGCGTGACCCATTCCACTTTGGGGCTTATCTGGCGCCACTACCACCACTTTCCCTAATCCTTTGACTGCTTTTACAAGGGCATGGATGCCAGGTGCACCGATACTATCATCATTGGTGATTAAGATAACGGGTTGTTCCTTTTTTACTTTAGCCATGCTGCAAGTTACCAAGAAGGGGAATGGCCTCAAAAAAAGAAATTGCTAAATAAATTTGGAAAAACTAAAATAATTAGTAAATTGCACTAAAATTATTAGTTATGTCATACGCAGGTA
>CAXNMZ010000005.1:0-26529 GCA_964203125.1 Chitinophagales bacterium
AGATATGCGAACGGATGCAGAAATCGCGTTGATTCCAGGACGTGAATTAGTGAATAAAGACCATCCTCAAGTCATTGAAATTTGGAACAATGTGTTCATGCAATACAATCGTAAAAAAGATGGAAGTCTCGAACCCTTACCAAATAAACCTGTAGACACAGGTATGGGTTTTGAAAGATTGGTTCGTGCAATACAAAATAAAAAAAGCAATTACGATACAGATGTCTTTACTGGAACAATTGATGCGGTTGCTGCCATCACAAGTAAGGTCTATGATTTTGGGGATAGTAAAGAAGCAGTTGCATTTCGTGTATTAGCAGATCATATTCGTGCTATTGCATTTGCGATTGCAGATGGTCAATTGCCTTCTAATACAGGTGCAGGTTATGTGATTAGAAGAATTTTAAGAAGGGCTGTGCGTTACTATTATTCTTATTTGGATTATAAGCGTCCTTTGTTATTTCAATTAATGCCCTTATTGGCAAATCAATTTGAGCATGTGTTTCCTGAATTAAAACAACAATTAGAATTTGTAACCAAAGTGATTAAAGAGGAAGAAGAAGGCTTTTTAAGAACTTTGGAAAAAGGATTAAAACGTATGGATGACATCATTCATACGCAAGCTAAAAATAGTGTAGTAGAAGGTCAATTGGTTTTTGAATTGTTTGACACTTTCGGATTCCCAGTGGACTTAACAAGATTGATTGCCAGTGAAAATGAACTCAGTATTGACGAGGCAGGATTTGAGCAAGAAATGCAACAACAAAAAGACAGAAGTAGAGCTGCAACAGCCATTGACACAGGCGACTGGATTCAAGTGGGTGAAGATGCTGTAACAAGTTTCATTGGATATACAAACACAGAAGCCACTACAAAGATTGTGAAGTATAGAAGTATCAAAGCAAAAGGTAAAGAAGCTTACCAATGGGTATTAGCAGCAACGCCTTTTTATGCCGAAAGTGGCGGTCAGGTGGGCGACAAGGGTAAACTTACATTTGAAGATGGTACTGTGCTTGCTGTGACAGATACCAAAAAAGAAAATAATTTATTCATTCATTTTACAGACAGCTTGCCAACTACTATTGGCACGCATGTAAAGGCCGAAGTGGATGGAACTTTAAGAACACATACCACCCAACACCATTCTGCAACGCATTTATTGCACGCCGCTTTAAGAACCGTATTGGGAAAGCATGTGGCACAAAAAGGTAGCTTAGTAAATGAGGGCCAATTACGTTTTGATTTTTCTCATTTTGCGAAAATGACCAACGAGGAAATTGAAGCCGTAACGAAATTAGTGAATGAGAAAGTAAAAGAAAATGTACCCGTGGTCATTCAAGAAATGAGTAAGGACGAAGCGATTGCATTAGGCGCCATGGCTTTATTTGGAGAAAAATATGGAGACAGTGTTCGTGTGGTGGTGATGGATCCAAATTATTCCATTGAATTATGTGGTGGAACACATGTAGGCCATACAGGCGAAATAGGTCATTTTGTAATTAAAGCAGAATCATCAGTAGCTGCAGGTGTAAGAAGAATTGAAGCCGTTGTGGGACATGCAGCAGCCACATTTCAAGAGGAAGCAAAAGATAAAATAAGAAAACAAGTTCATCAATTAGAAGAAGCAAACGCGCTCATAGCAGCTAGCTTAAATAATACAGGGAAATCCACAGATACCAGTGCTTATTCGATGGATCAACTTTCAACTTATATCGTTGAGTTACAAAATCAACAAAAGGAACTCAAGAAACAATTAGAAAGTAGGGAAGCCATCCTGGTGAACGAATTGGTGGAAGCACAACAAAATAATTTCGAAATCATTGGTGGGGTAAATTACCTTGGACTTAGAGTACAATTAAGTCAAATGGATCAGTATAAAAAAGCAGCTCAATTACTCACTCAAACAAAAACAGGCGAGGTCATGGTTTTACTAGTTGGCACAGAGGGAGAAAAAGCTTTTGCCGCATTGTCCATGAGTGATGCATTGGTTGCTGCTAAAAACTGGGAGGCGCCGCAATTAATTAAAACACATATTGCCACATTGATTAAAGGAGGTGGTGGTGGTCAAAAGACCTTAGCAGCTGCTGGTGGACAGGATGGTAGTCAATTAGAGCTAGTATTGTCTACAATCAAATCACTCTTATAAAAAATTACAGGTTGTAAAAAAGTATTCAAAATAGAAATTTATTTTATGATAAAAAATATAAGCATCTCATTTTTTTGTTTTTTACTTTTCATCCTTTCTGGATGTAAAGATAAAAGTCAAGAATCGCGTTATAGTATTTCTGGAACCATTAAAAATGCAGCGAATAAGCCCCTTCTGTTACAAGAAATCCCATATGGCGGAAAACCTATCATTACATTGGACTCTATCACTTTGGACGCCAATGGTAAATATAATTTTGAATTCATTGCAAACCAAGAGGGAATTTATAGACTAAGCAGTGGAGAAGAATTAGATATTAGCTTTATCAATGATGAGGAACAAATACAGATCAATGCAGATGCAACTAATTTTGCAAGCTTTACTGTCAAAGGATCTCCACATAGTTCCGCTATGATTGAATACATGAAATCCTACAGATCTAAAGATTCTTCTTTATTTGCAACACTCTATGCTTTAGATAATTTGCAACAAAGCAATGGTAAAGACAGTACTATTTTTTATCTACAACAACAGAAAGATAAAAAGATCAAAGCACTCAATGACCATGTTGAACAAACGATCAATAGTTCAAATAGTCCAGCGCTCATTTATTTTGCTTTAGGGATGGCTTTAAGGTCGATGGAAATCAATAAAGTACTTGCTATGGCAAAGGCCGTTGCTGAAAAAACAAAAGCAGTCCCTTTAGTTGAATTTGTTTCTATTTTAAATGGACAAGTACAGGCAGCAAGTCCAGCAAGTGCAATCACTGTAGGCTCAATGGCTCCAGAAATTGCATTACAAGATCCTACAGGAAAAATCATGACATTGAGTAGCTTAAAAGGGAAATATGTATTGGTTGACTTTTGGGCAAGCTGGTGTGGCCCTTGTAGAAGAGAAAATCCAAATGTGGTTGCCGCCTATGAGCAATTCAAACTTAAGAATTTTACGATTCTTGGAGTTTCATTGGATGATGATAAAGAAGATTGGCTTGAAGCAATCCAACAAGACAATTTAAATTGGTTACATATAAGTGATTTAAAGAAATGGGAAAGTACTGTTGTGAGCGCCTATCAAATTCAAGGCATCCCATTCAATGTACTCTTAGATCCAACAGGAAAAATTATTGCGACCGACTTAAGAGGAAGTGCTTTACAAAACACATTAAAGCAATTGCTTCCCTAGTTCATTGAAAAAATAATTTATGTTCAATTAAATTGAAACATTCATTTAATAAAAAAGCGCTTCTAGTTTGAAGCGCTTTTTTGTGATCATCCCTATACAACGATCTACATTACTTTGACTTAATAAAGGACTTAATCAATGCTGGTAGTAGTACTAAATTCGTTAACGTACTTACGACTAAGGTGATTGAAGTTAACCATCCCAGTGCTTTAGTCCCGCCAAAATCACTAAAACAGAATATGACAAAGCCAGCAACCAATACCAAGGAAGTATAGATGATACTGATACCTGTATGCTTGATTGTTTGCACCAATGTGGTATGTACTTGATAGTTTAAATGAGGCAATTCCTGTTTATAGTTCACTAAGAATCGGATGGTCACATCTATTGCAATACCCAATGCCACACTAAATACCAAAACCGTTGAAGGTTTTAATGAAATACCCGTCCAGCCCATGATACCAGCTGTGATGAACAAAGGCACAATATTGGGGATTAAAGAACAGATTAAAATAGGAAAGGATCTAAATAAGAAAATCATACAGATTGCAATCAATAAAAAGGCCCAGAAGATGGACTCTCCCAATCCTTTTACAATAAAATTACTGCCTTCTAAAAAAGTCACACTACTACCTGTTACGACCACATTGTATTTTGCTGTATCAAAGATGGCATAGGAGGCGCTGTCTATTTTTTTCAATAAAACTGGAAGCTTAGCACTTCCAATATCCTTCATATTGACACTGATTCTAGTTTGACGCTTTGCAGAATCGATAAATTTATTCAAAAGTTGGGCTGGATTATTCCCAGTTGGTTTTACACCCTTTTTTGGAGCGGCACTTGCAAAATAAGGACCAATAAATGCCATTTCTGTTCCTGTTGGGACAGCATAGGATAAACTATCTCCATCATAAAATGCTTGCTTAGCAAATTTCACACCTTCTAATAAGCCTAAGGGCTTTCCTAATTCCGGTTGTTCTAACATGAAAGTATTGAATGCCTCTATTTGCTCTAGAGGTTTGATAGATCGAATTAAACCATTTGTTTTTTTCGTGTCTACTAAAATTTCTAAAGGCATCACCCCACCTGTATGTTGTTCAAACCATTTTAAGTCGGTATATAATTTATCTTGCTTTGGTAAATCGTCTACAATAAAGGCCTCTTTTTTAATTTGCAATACCCCTAATAAAGAGACAAGGACTGCAATAATGGTGATGCCAAAAACCCACCTGGTATGGTTAAATGCCCAACGTTCTATTTTAAGCAATATTTTTTCTAAATATGGATTGTCTAGATAACGAATGTGTTTTGCTTTTGGTGCAGGCAAATAAGAAAGTACTGGGGGGATAAAAAATAAACTTATGAAAAATAAAATCATAATGTTTAAACCAGACACCCATCCAAACTCTTTCAACAAAGGACTTTTGGTTAATGCAAATACAAAAAAGCCAATGGCTGCAGTAATATTACAGAATAAAGTCACAACCCCCATCCTACCAACCATTTGTACAAGTGCTTTGTCCTTGTCATTTGTTTCTTTATACGAAGTATGGTATTTATTTAAAAAATAAATACAGTTAGGAATGCCAATCACCACAATCAAAGGCGGTATCAATGCAGTCAATAAGGTAATCTTTTGACCCAACAACACCATGGTTCCTAAACTCCAAATCACACCCATCAACACAACAGCCAAACTCATGATGGTTGCCGATATAGACCTAAAGAAAATCAATAAAGTTATAGCAGATAAAACCAGCGACCCAATCAAAAACCAAAGCATTTCTTTTTTAATACGATCGGCCATGATGGTCCTGATAAATGGCAATCCACTTATATGCACATCTGTTTTGGCAGATTGACTAAAGCGATCTAATTCATGTTGAATGCTACCAATGATTTTTGTTCTAGAACTACTATTGATAGAATCGGCAATAAAGGAGACAGCCATGATATAACTATTGCTATCTGGATTGTAATACAAGTTTTTATAGAAAGGTAGGTTTTCAAAAATAGTTTGATCGGCAAGCAATAAACTATCACTTGTATAAGGTGCATGAAAGATCTTCACAGCATTGAACTTAGTATCAGCACTATCTTTTATGATGGTATAGGCAGTAGGAATACTCATGACTTCGGCTACTGAAGTATTTTGTTTAAGCACCTTATGCAAAGCATCTACTTGGTTAAAGAAATCCTTTGTATAAAATTCATCTGTCTTAAACCCAATTACAACAGTCGTTCCATCTACTCCATATTTTTTTATGAAATCATTGTAAACAATAAACTTAGAATTATCAGAAGGGATGGCTTTGGTATACTCATAACTTAATTTAACCTGAGCAGCATAATACCCCATTACAACCGTACTAAGGAGCATAAAAAACAAATACGTTTTTTTATACTTTAATATATTTTGACCTAAACGATACCACATAATCTATATTTTAAATTAGACAACCCATAAATAAGCAGCCACCTGAGTGAACACCCCTATGAACAAACCCACAATTAATTCTTTTTTTGTATGATCACTTACAACCAATCTTGCACTAATTACTAGTGCGATTATAAGTACAGCCAATAGTACCCAAATTGCATTATTGACTGGATAAAACACACTGACTAAAATGATAGCAGTCGTCAAGCCCGCGATACCCATTGCGTGTAGGCTTACTTTCATAAAATTATTGACCGTCATGCCAATGGCACTTGCCACAAATATGCCTAAATAAAAGAATTTTAAAGCAATCGGCTGGTCTGTGAAATTTCTACTGAGATAATACATCCACCAATAAAAAAACATGGTAATCACATAAGGAATAATCCTTTCCTTTTGAGTTCTTAAGAAAATACTGTCACTTAATTTTAATCTCCATAATAAGAAAACTGCAAAAGCTGGAAAAAACGCAGTCAACCAAGCCACACTGAATAATCGCATTTTTAATTGCCAATCTGTAATACCCACAAATTCAAATGGCAATACTTGCATTAAATAAAGAAAAAAATAAGTAGGAATAAATAGAGGATGAAATACATAAGACAATAAATGTGCTATGTATTGTACTATTTTAGGTTGGGGATTTTTCATAATTGTATTGGCTACCATTCTTTTCTAAGTCTTGCGACAGGTATATTTAAAAGTTCTCTATATTTAGCGACTGTTCTTCTTGCAATATTGTAGCCTTTTTCTTGTAATTGATCGGTTAACTCATCATCACTCAATGGCTTTAATTTATCTTCTCCTTCTATTAATTCCTGAAGGATCGCTTTAACTTCTTTGGTACTTACTTCCTCGCCGCTATCTGTGGTTAAAGACTCGCTAAAGAAATATTTTAATAAATAAGTGCCAAATTCGGTTTGGACATACTTACTGTTGGCCACCCTACTCACTGTGGAGACATCTAAATTTGTTTTTTCTGCAATATCTTTTAAAATCATTGGGCGAAGGGTTGTGGTATCTCCACTCAAGAAAAAAGCAGACTGGTAATTTAAAATAGCATTCATTGTCAATAGTAAAGTCTGTTGTCTTTGCAAGATCATCTCAATAAACCATTTTGCTGAATCTATTTTTTGCTTGATAAAAAAGACAGCTTCTTTTTGAGACTTATCCTTTTTTTTTCCGCCCTCATATTCTTTTAGCATCAATTTATAATCATCACTAATCACCAATGGAGGTGCATTACGACTATTCAATGTTAATTCTAATTTACCGTTATTAATCAAAACTGTAAAGTCTGGAATGATATACATTTCTGCTTCGTTGGTATAGCTCGTCTCCGCTCCTGGCTTTGGATTCAGGGTTAGAATCTGATGTAAAACTTCCTTCATCCCTAATTCATCCAAGTGTAAGCTCTTTTGAATTTTATCATAGTGCTTTCTTGTAAATTCTTCAAAATATTTTTCTAGAATGAGCATGGCGATTTTTCTTGCTTCATCATCTGAATACAATTTGCCTCTACTATCCGACAAATGTGCCGACTCCCCTTCTCCTTTTCTGCGTAATTGAATTAATAAACATTCTTTTAAATCTCTTGCAGCAATACCTACTGGATCAAAGGCTTGAACTTGTTTTAATATTTGCTCAATTTCTTTCTCCTCCACCGACATGCTTTGCTTAAATGCTAGATCATCTGCAATAGATTGCATTGCCCTTCTTAAATAACCATCATCATCTAAACTACCTATAATTTGTTCTGCTATTTTAAATCCTCTTTCATCCAGTGCAAGCATACTTAATTGATCCATCAATACTTCGTGTAAACTTTGTTCCGCTCTAATCGGGATCACTTTGTCATTATCGAGTTCAGGGTAAAAATCGTCTCTGGTTTTATAATCTGGTACTTCATCATCGTAACTGTACTCACTTAATTCTTCGTTGCTCATTTCAAATTCGTCTACAGGCACCGCTTCTTCATCGTCATGCATATCCTGTAACAACTCATCATTCATTTCTTCTGGGGAGGTAAAGTCCGATTCCAATAGCGCCATATCCACTTCTAAAGCAGGGTTCTCTTCTAATTCTTCTTTAATTCTTTGCTCAATCTGTGCACTAGGAATTTGAAGCAACTTCATCAATTGGATTTGCTGAGGTGACAATCTTTGTAATTGTCTTTGCTGCATGGATTGTCCTAATGCCATAACCTTAGCTTATGCTACCACTTTTTTTAATACAGCAAGAAAAGCTGCGCCTTTTTCATGGACTTGTTCCTCTGTCCATACTAAACTAATTGCGGTAGAAATACACTTACTCATTACGGCATCACTTATAGAAAAATCGGTATGCTGTAATGCAATCAAAGCCTTTTGTTGCGCTTCAGACAATGGGTATAAACTTGTTGCATTTTTTAAATGATCCCATTTTCTGATATAATGCCAATTATTTCCATACCAATAAAAATTACCAGCAAGTATACCCGCTTCTTTGAAAGCTGCAATGGCTTTTTCGGTATGCGCTTGACTTGGCAGGAACCAAGTTAAGAAGCTATAGCTATCCCCTGATGGATCCGGCACCACTCTAAATTGAATGCCTGGGACTTGTTCTAAATAAGAACGTAAAATTTGATTATGCTTTTTTTGTATCGCTAAAAAAGTATCTAATTTTTTAATTTGCGCAACACCCACCGCAGCATGTAATTCACTGATTCTAAAATTATAGCCCAATGCTGGATGTAAATCTGCACCTCTGTCTACACCTAGGTGATCGTGTCCATGATCCGTAAAAGCATCCGACTTTGTATATACTTCTTTATCATTGGTCATGATGACGCCACCTTCTCCACAAGTAATTGTTTTTACAAAATCAAATGAGAATGTGCCCGCATGTCCAATCGTTCCTAAGTGCTTTCCTTTATAAGTACCGCCAATGCTTTGACAAGCATCTTCCAATAAAATCAAATTGTGTTCTTTACAAATTGCCACCAATGCATCCATATCCGCCATGCTTCCACACATATGCACCGGCATCACACATTTTGTTTTGCTAGTGATGGCAGCTTTCACAGCAGCTGGTGATAAAGTCAAGCTTTCATCAATATCAACTAATACAGGGATGGCACCCATACTTAAGATAGCTTCGAAACTTGCAACAAAAGTAAATGCCGGCATGATCACCTCGTCTCCTGCACCCACTCCAAGCGCAGCCATAGCTGTGGTCAAGGCAGCTGTTCCACTAGAGGTAAGTTGTGCATATTCTGATCCAAAAGTGGCGCAAACTGCTGCTTCTAACTCTTTGGATTTCCAAATTCCTTTTCTTGGCCCATCAAATCCATAACGCATTAAAATGCCTGTCTCCAAGACATCATTGACTTCTTTCTTTTCTTCTGCTCCAAATAATTCAAAACCGGGCATATGCTTGATTTTTAATGATAAACAAAGGTAGTTTAAAAAATGAAAATTGAGGGTTTTTCCGTATTTTGCGTTCCTAAAAAAAGACCAGAACCCATGGAGTATAACAAATTGATTTCCGTTTCAGGCATGTCAGGATTATTTGAATTATTAACGAGTAAAAGTGATGGTGCAATTGCTAGATCCTTAGAGACCAATGCGACCCAATTTATCAGTTCTAGAGCTTACCAATTCTCTCATTTAGAGAGTATTGAAGTGTTTACAACGAAAGAAAATGTGTTTTTGGCAGAAGTATTTATCGCCATGGGTAAATCAAAAGAGGTCCTTCCTAATGAAAAAGATGCAAAAGCCACTCAAGCCTACTTTAAGAAAGTATTCCCTAATATGGATTTTGAGCGTGTATATGCAAGCGATATGAAGAAAATGGTGAAATGGTTTGCTCAATTACAAGAACATAAAGTGACCCCAACCTTACCTGAATTAGACGAAGAGGAAACTGAAGCATAAGCAAGCGACGATAAAGTATCGCCCCTTATATAAAAAAGCTAAAAAAAGGCTTACCAATTATCGGTAAGCCTTTTTTTATGCTTAAATTGCCCTATATAAATTCGATATGAAAAAAATAGTTTTAAGTAGTTTATTATTAGTAGCATTGACCACGACCATTCAGGCACAAAAAATGAGTGAAAAAAAGTGGGTTAGGAAACAATTTGCTGCACTGAACATGAACCAAAAAATTGGACAGTTGATGGTCATCAGAGCCCATAGTAATTGGTCTCAAAATAAAATTGATTCTATATCCAATTTAATTCAACAATACAATGTAGGTGGATTGTGTTTTTTTCAGGGTGGTCCAGTTCGACAAGCGATGCAAACCAATGCCTATCAAAGTGTTGCTAAGACTCCTTTATTCATTGCCATTGACGCGGAATGGGGTTTAGGTATGCGCTTAGATAGTGTTGAATCTTTTCCAAGACAACTTTCTATGGGTGCATTTGCTTCCAGTGATTTAGTGTACCAAATGGGTGCTGCCATTGCTGAGCAATGTAAAAGATTGGGGATACAAATTAATTATGGTCCAGTGATTGATATCAATAACAATCCTTTGAATCCAGTCATCAATGATCGCAGTTTTGGTCAGAGTAAAACAAAAGTGATTCAACAAGGGGTTGCGTATATGAAAGGGATGCAAGACAATGGTATCATGGCCACTGCGAAACATTTTCCTGGACATGGAGATGTGAATGTGGATTCGCATTTTGATTTGCCAGTGATCAATAAGTCAAGAGCTGCATTAGATAGTCTTGAGCTTGAACCATTCAAGGCATTGATCAATGCAGGTATCGAATCCATTATGGTGGCACATTTATCGGTTCCTGCGATAGATGATAGACCAAAATACGCCACTTCAATCTCTCCAAATGCAGTGAATGGATTATTGAAAAAAGAGTTAGGTTTTAAAGGCATTAGTGTGACGGATGCGATGGATATGAAGGCGATTGCCAATTACTTTCCACAAGGAGAAGCCAACGTACAAGCCATTCTAGCAGGTAACGATATGTTATGTTTGCCAGGTGATCTTGGACAGTCCATCAATAAAATCAGAGCAGCCATTAAAGAAAGAAGGCTAAAACGTTCAGAAATCAATGCAAGGGTTAAAAAAATCTTGACGGCAAAATATAAATACGGATTGGATCTGCCACAACAAATTGACACGACCAATATCATTGCAGATTTAAATCAATCTGTTGGTACCATCAATGCGGCCATGGCGCAACAATCACTTACTTTTTTGAGAGCCACAAATAGTCCAATTTTAAATAATAAGACGGCCTATATTGCTATTAATGCAAAATCTACAAATGTACTTACTAGTTCCATCGCTTCAAATTACGGTGTGAAAGTTTTTTATACTAGCGGAAAAGATGCAAACGAATTAGCCTTCATCAACGATAGCCTAAAAGCATATGATCAAGTGCTTGTTGGTCTTCATGGATACAACAGAAGACCTGCAAATCATTTTGAACTACCTGCAGCTACCTTACAATTCTTAAACGAAAAAGGGCATGAAGATTGGATGCATTTAATTTTTGGGAACCCCTATGCAGTTAGTGATTTTAATTCAATTAATAATATTTTATTTGCTTTTGAAGACACTAAGCATAGTCATGCCGCAGTACAAAAATGGCTTGAAGGAAAACTACAAGCAGGAGGAACTTTACCAGTTACCATCAGCCCTGAACTACCTTACGGAATGCCCTCTGAAGCTGCGTTAAAAAAAAAATTCTAGCCGAACAAGTTCTTCCAGCAATTATTGATCAAGCAAAGTTGGCAATAATAGATTCAATTGTAGCAGATGCAATTAATCAAGCAGCGATTCCTGGATGTCAAGTATTGGTGGCTAAAAACAATCAAATTGTTTTCAATAAAAGCTATGGTACCATTGCAGGAGCGCAAAGTCCACTCGTGACCAATGCAACTTTATATGACCTTGCTTCTATGACAAAGACAAGTGCAACTACCGTTGCGATTATGAAATTGGTAGAGGAAGGCAAAGTGGATATTGAAAAAACAATTGGCGATTATTTACCTTGGGTAGTGGGTAATCCAAAAGCGAAAATTCGATTAAAAGATTTATTGATACATGAAGCTGGATTGTACCCCTATATTAAGTTTTACGAATCGCTTTTAAATCCAGACGGCAGCATCAATTCAAAATGGATTGTACCTGTTCAAGACGCGACGCACCAATTGATGGTGACACCAGGCAAATATCTTGCCAATCATTGGATGGATAGTATTCGAATGAAAATTTTGAATAGCCCAATAACTACCCCAGGTAAATACGTTTATAGTGACAATGATTTTATTTTTTTAGGTAATATCGTAGAACAAGTGACTGGAATGAATCTTCAGGATTATTGTACAAAGACTTTTTATGGTCCAATGCAAATGCGCAGTACTGGTTATTTACCGCTTGAAAGAACAGATAAATCCAATATCGCGGCATCAGAATTAGACAACTATTTTAGAAAAGAACTGATTCAAGGATCTGTTCATGACGAAGGTGCTTCCACCATGGGTGGCATCGCAGGACATGCTGGTTTATTTAGCAATGCAACTGATATAGCAAAATTGTATATGATGTTATTGAATGGAGGACAATGGGATGGTCAAACCTATTTAAAACCATCCACCATACAATTGTTTACAAGTTACCAGTCTGCAACAAGCAGAAGAGGACTTGGATTTGATAAAACTGCTAGAGACAACGCGAATTCAAAAGATCCTTATCCTAGCTTAAGTGCTCCAGCTAGCGTGTTTGGTCATACAGGATTTACAGGGACATGTGTATGGGCAGATCCAGACAATCAACTATTGTATATTTTTCTTTCAAACAGAGTCTATCCAACAAGAGATAATAAAGCATTTAGTTCACTAAATTTGAGAGCAAAAATTCAAGAACAAATTTATCAAGCGATAAAAAAATAAGATGCAAAAATGGATCCTTATTTTAATAGGATGTATTGGTTTAGCTAAGCCATTAGATGCACAATTGCAATTAGGCCCAATTGGTTCATGGCGTGCACATTTTTCCAATGAGTCGATCCAACAGGTTGTAAAAGGGGATCAAATTTATGTTGCCGCAGCGAACCAAATAATTCAAATTGACGCAAAAAAAGAAATAACCTACCTCAATACGACCACTGGATTACATGCAACTGGAATACATAAAATTGCATGGCACCCAATTGAAAATCAACTTGTAATAGCCTATAAAAATAGTCGTATAGATATTGTAAAAGGAGATCAAGTAACCTTGATTGACGACCTTCAATTAACTAATTTATACTCCGATAAAACAATCAACGATCTCATTGTATTCAATAATAACGCCTACTTATCTTGTAATTTTGGAATCGTTGTTATTGACTTATTAAAAAAAGAAATCAAGTCCACCATCTTTCCAAATAACAATCGTCAGTCAGTAAAAGTCCTTCAAACTCTACCCTATCAAAATAAATTATTTGTACTTACAGAGAATGGGATTTGGTCCTCCACATTGGGACAAAATTATAATTGGATTCAAGAAAATACATTGGGTATCTCTGGTATAAAAAATATGTTTGTATTTAAAAGCCAACTCTACTTTAACAATCAACAAAAAATTTATCCTTACCAAAGCAATATTGCAAGCTATCAAATCAATACAGGTACTATTGAGGCAATTGCTGTTGACGAAGATCGAATTTTAGCAGGTATCACTTACCAGAAAAAAGGCGCATTGATCCAATTCAATAGTAATCAAACCAATACATTACTGATTGATTCTGGTATATTGATTCAACCTGTTGGTTTACTTAAAGACGGAAATACTATTTGGGTAGCGGACTTTGGAAAAGGACTCTATGAAAAAAATGAGCAATCAAAGTGGACTGTTTTAGGAGGACCTTTAAGTAATGCATTTGGCAGTAATGCATTTTCAAATCACCAAATATTGATGAGTTATGGGGCGAATAAAATTGGGATATCTAGTTTAAATGAAAAAGGTTGGTCTAATTTTTCACAACTTGAAAATATAAAAATCAATTATGTAGAAGCCGTATCCATTGACCCCATAGATCAAAGTTGGTGGATGGGAATGGGCAGCCAATTAATACATTATGATCTCAACAAAAAAACAATAGAACAACCGATACCGAATCCACCCATTGGTGCCATCAAATCGATTCAACAAAAAAAAGATGGCAGTATTGCGTTATTGAAAGAAGGATTTGGCGTTATTTTAAAAGAAAACAACCAATGGAATAATTATCCCATACAAAAAGATTTTAGCGCGACGAATTTGAAAAAAATTGTCCTTGGTAACAATGATTTAAGTTGGATCATTGGACCTAAACAACAAGGTATTTTATTATTTCAAAAACAAAATAACCAAGCCATTTGGAGACAATTGAATACTGGAAAAGGATCGGGCAATTTGCCAAGTATGGAGGTCACCGCCATCACGGAAGATAAGGATGGAAGCATCTGGGTTGGAACAGACAATGGCATTGCAATTTTTCAATGTAATAATATCAACGAGGCCTGCGACGCCTATTTACCGATTGTTCAAAGCAATGGATTCAATGGCTATTTATTTCAAAAAGAAACCATTCATTCTATTAGTATAGATGGTGCGAATCAAAAATGGATTGGTACCAATAATGGCGCTTGGCTAATCAGCAAGGATGGCACTGAAGTGCTTCAACATTTTACCACAGAAAATAGTCCCCTTCCAGACAATACCGTCTTATCCATTGGGATTGAACCAACTGATGGAGATGTGTTTTTCTTTACTAAAAACGAAATCATAAGTTTTAAAGGAGAAGCCACCGAAAGTGTAAAGTCACAATCAGCCATCAAAATTTATCCTAATCCTATCGCACCCAATTACAATGGGCCAATTTTGATTAAAAATTTAGTGAACAATGCCTTAGTAAAAATTACAGATATCAATGGGCAGCTCATAATGCAAACTAGGGCGCTTGGAGGTCAAGCAGTTTGGAATGGTAGAGACCAGTATCAGCAAAAAGTTGCTTCAGGTATTTATTTGATCTTCGTACGAGATGAGATGGGCAACGAAAAAGCAGTAGGTAAAATAATGATCGCAGCTGGCTATTAGTTGGAAGTTAATTCAAATTGTTTGAACATTTTAAACTTCCAAGAATCACGCTCACCTTGTACCACACGATACATCAACTGTCTAATCTTATTGGTTGGTTCTTTGATGGTCGTATCTGCAGGATAAACAGGGAACTTTCTAAATAAAACACCTTCTACTAACTTGTATTCATCCTTCCCTCTATAGCCCTTACTCAATTCCATATCATTGTAAATATCAGGAAATAAAATGGGTGCAATTCTTTCATTGTCTTGAGAACAGATTGGAAAAATACTTTTTTTACCAGCTGCATCTTCAATAAAAATAATCAAATCAGGAAATCCATCATTGTTTAAATCATCTATTTCAGCACCAAGCACTCTAGCTTTTAGTTCTATAGATGCTTCTCTAGATTCAGACTTAAATCCGATGGGCCTGATGTTCAATACATTTTTCTCCGAGGATCTATTTAAACATGAAATTCGGTATCCAGATTTGCCAATTTTCATAGTGCTGTCATATTTACTCCAAACTTGACCTGTCAATTGTCCGGAAAAAATGAGGAAGCAGAAAAATAAAATAGTACGCATAGTATACAATTAATTTATGATGGCCGTAATACTAATTTCAACATTCACATTTCTAGGCAATCCTTTCACCGCCACGGTTTCACGTGCAGGAAAATCAGCATTGAAATAACTGCCATATACTTGATTCACTGCAGCAAATAAATCCATACTACTTAAAAATATACTCGTCTTAACAATATGCTCAAAATTGATATTCGCCTCGTCTAATATTGCTTTGATATTTTCCATCACCTGTGTTGTTTCAGCCTCGATAGACGACAAAACCAACTCGCCAGTAGCGGGATCAAATGCGATTTGACCGCTAGCAAATAAGAAACCATTGGCAATCACAGCTTGACTATATGGACCAATAGGTGCAGGTACTTTATTGCTTTGGATGATTTGTTTAGACATATATTTTATTTAGAATTGCAATTTCTAATTTTTTGGGCAAATCCAACCTATTTTTACACTATAAATTTATTACTTGGCAAATTTATTAATTATAGACACCGCTTTGGAAGAAGCCATTATTGCATTGGGCAAGGATGGAAAGATCGTCGCAGAGCTTTCCAATAAGGAGACGCATAGTCACGCCAGCTTTATTCAAGTCGCTATTGATACTGTTTTAGAGCGTCAACAAATGGCAATGACGGAATTAGATGCGATTGCTGTGACTATAGGACCAGGAAGTTATACAGGTTTAAGGGTTGGGCTAGCCACTGCAAAAGGGATTGCCTATGCCTTACAAAAGCCACTCATAGGCTTATCCACCTTGAGCGCTTTAGCAACTGCTGCCATTCAACTAGCACCCAATACAATGGAGTCGCCATTCCAAATCTTTGCAATGATAGATGCAAGAAGAATGGAAGTATTTGGAGGGGTCTATGATCCATCTTGTAACCCAATCCTACAAGAACAAGCCATAGTGCTTGACCAAGTAAAATGGAACAGCATAGTGATGCAGCCAACTGTCGTTATTGGGAATGGCCAACTAAAAACAAAGGATTTTACATCTACACATAAAGTGACCTACTTAGATGGAAATTACACGAGCCAAGTCCTACTTGATTTGGCGATGGCAAAATGGTCCGCAGGGCAATTTGAAGACTTGGCCTATGTGGGTCCAAATTACCTTAAAGAGGTTTACATCCTTCCAAGTAAATAATACATATTATTAAATATTTATGTATTAAATATTCATTAACTTTACAATGTAAAAAAATTCATAACCCCCAATATGTAATTTGTCATGAATCAATCATTATCATTGCTACAATTAGACAATGGCGCCACGCCATTAAAAGTGGATTTAAACCATAGTAAAAAAGCTGCTATGATTTTAAGAGCACTGAACCACAAACTTCGTCAACAAATTTTAAAATTGATTGACGAGCATCAGAAAATGACGGTAACAGAGATCTATGTAAAACTTAGATTAGAACAGTCAGTTGCCTCGCAGCATTTAGCCATTTTAAGAAGAGCCGGTATTGTTGTAACTATCCGCGAAGGAAAGTTTATTTTTTATATGGTGGACTACAATCGTCTTGATCAAGTGAACCAATTTGTAGAACAATTAGTTGGATAATATGGAGTTAAGCTTAGCTCAATTTTTACAATTATCTAAAGAGGATTCGGTTCAAATCATTGATACCAGAACGGATGCTGAATTTTTACAAGGTTATATTCCAGGATCCATTCACGTTGCATTAGACGAAATCAAAACATTGAATGCGCTCAAAATAATTGAACAAGATTGTCCAATTATTTTAGTGTGTGACCAAGGCACTGAAGAGATTTTGATAAAACGATTTGAACTTTTAGGATATACCCAAGTGAAAGGTTATTTACAAGGAGGTTTTCCAACCTGGTCCGATGCGGATCAAAAAATTGATTTAATCATTGAAGTAGAAGTAGATGAACTCGCAATGGATATCCCATTCGATGAGTACTTAATGATTTTAGATATTCGTACCGAAGAAGTCTATGACAAAGGCCATATCAAAGACTCCATCCATCTTCCCTTAATTGAATTTGGTGACCCAGGTGCGATGTCGGAACTAGACGAGCATTTTAATATTTATATCATAGACGATTTAGGTAAACAATTATTACTTGCGGCCTCTGTATTAAAAAAACAAGGCATTCATAATATTAGAATTGTTCAGGATGGATGGGACGCGGTGGAATTTTTGAAAAATAAATTCACTATTGTTGCATCGCCCAAGAAAGACGCTAATTCCGATAGTTTTTTAGATAACTAATACAGTAGATTCAAAAAATGATTAAGCGTAATTATTCTACTACTAAATGTCCATAAGTTGCCGCGTCATAGGGATAGCGCCATCTACGATGACTCCATAAATAATTAGCAGGTTCTTTTTTTATTTTTTCCTCTAAGGTTTTTACAAACAGTGCGGTTAATTGTCCGTCTTTAAAATAATTTGGGGCAGTGGTCATGACTTCGTAATGTGAATGATAATGACCTCGCTTAGTACTATAAAAATGAACAAATACTTGAGCCGTATTATTTAGTTTAGCGCCTTTCTCTGGTCCTTTCACAAAAGGCGTTAATTGTCCAAAAAATGGTACCCAAAAAGCAGATTTTGGATTGCCCGGATTTTGATCCGCAGCTAGCGCCAAGGCATATTTTCCGCTGCTAGCATATTGGTGGAATTGATTTTTAAAATTAGTGGTGGAAATCAAAATGCTACCATATCTTTTTCGCATGTCCAATATCAAACGATCAAAAAAACGATTGCTTAAAGGCATATAGACGCCTATAAAAGGATACTTGCCATATTTTGCAGCACCCCAATTTGCAAATTCCCAATTAAAGAAATGACCCGCCATAATTTGAACATTTTGCCCATTGGCATAAATATCGTTGAGTACTTCTACATTGGAGGTAAAGCGCTTTGTAAAACTTGCATCAGACATAGAGATCAACTTAATGGTCTCAAAAAATGTGTCTGTAAATTTTTGGTAAAATTCTTTTGTAATTTGATTGCGTTCTTGGATGGATTTATTTGGAAATGCAATGGCTAAATTATGCTGCACTACATCCAGTCTATATTTTAAAAATTTTCTCAATAAAAAAGCCACTCCATCACTTAATACATAGATAACAGGCCAGGGGATTAATGAGATTAAATAAAATAAAGCGTAGAAAATGGAGTACATAAAATGATTATTTACTTGGCTCAATCCAAGCATGGTGTTCTTTAAGTAATACAATTAATTCATCCACTGCCACATTGCTATCAATATTACGCTTCATTACTTCTTTGCCTTTATATAAAGTAATCTTTCCTACCCCGCTTCCTACATAGCCAAAATCCGCATCCGCCATTTCTCCAGGGCCATTCACGATACAACCCATGATCGCTATTTTCAATCCTTTTAAATGATTGGTCACTGCTCTTATTTTTGCCGTTGTTTCTTGTAGCTCAAACAAAGTTCTTCCACAACTTGGACAAGAAATATATTCAGTTTTAGAAATCCTTGTTCTAGTAGCTTGTAAAATTCCAAATGCAGTGGTATTCAATAATTGTTCGATACTTGCATTGTTAAAATAATTACGGCCAGATACATTGGATCCATTGATGCTTGCATCATATGCAGCTTGACTTAAACCTAAACAAATCCCATCTCCAATCCCTTCTAATAACAATGCGCCTGTTTCAATTGCAAAATGAATCAAGTGTTCGTCCGTCGTTTGCCATTGGCTATCTGTCACTAAAATGATAGGTTGGCGAATATCTAATTGCATCAGCTTGATAGCCATTCTTCTCACAGCTTGCATGGCATTGTTACATTGACTACTCAAACAAAAAACAACAGCGTCATCTTTTGCAATTTGCAACAATAATTCATCTGCAATAGGCGAAAGGTCACTATAACAATCTATCTGTACAAAATTAAGTTGGGGATGTTTTGCATCGAAAGCGATATAAGAAGCAGCATCCATGATTGGATGGTACTTTTCGATATTGTTTGCCATTGCACAAACTACAGGACTTGCCACAATACTAAGGGTCCCAGGCAAGTTAAAGTCTAAAGGCTTATTGCCTATAAAAACATAATCAGCAGCAGCATCAGAGATCGCCCATTTATCTGTCGCTGCATCATAGGTATAGCCAATCGCTACTAAGTCTGTTGTTTTAATTGTAGCAAGATGACTTAAATCTGCGATCACTACAGGCACTTGTTTACCACCTATATTACGAACCCCAGTGGTTGCACGTCTGGTATATTCAAAAGGATTATAGGGCAACTGATTTAGTTCAGGTACCATGGCTGTGTTCACTTCTGACAAATCATTATAGCGCTTAACAAGATCTAAACATACTGGAATCTCCAATTCTGGATCTTCTGTTAAACTCACTCTAATGGTATCACCAATGCCATCTTCTAATAATGTGCCAATACCAATTGCACTTTTAATTCTACCATCTTCTCCATCACCTGCTTCTGTTACGCCTAAGTGAAGTGGATACAATTCATTGAACTCTTGTTGCATTTGTTGAATCAATAATCGATAGGCTTGCACCATCACTTGAGGATTACTTGATTTCATACTCAAAATAATTTGGTGGTAATCCAAACTTCTGGCAATTCTCAAAAATTCCATGGCACTCTCCACCATACCAATTGCCGTGTCACCATATCGACTCATGATACGATCGCTTAAAGAGCCATGGTTGGTGCCAATGCGCATTGCAGTGCCATGTTCTTTACAAATAAGTACAAGGGGTGAAAATCTTTCTCTGATGCGTTCAATTTCTTCTAGATATTCCGCATCCGTATAATCAATTTGTTCAAATTTCTTTTTATCTACATAATTACCTGGGTTCACTCTTACTTTTTCTACAATTCTTGCAGCAATTTCTGCTGCATTGGGCGTGAAGTGTATATCCGCTACTAATGGCGTAGTGTATCCTTTTGAATGAAGGATGGCTTTTATATTGGCTAAATTTTCTGCTTCTTTTTTACTTGGGGCTGTTACACGAACCAATTCTGCACCCGCTTCAATACATCGAATGACTTGCGCTACTGTTGCATCCGTATCCATGGTGTCTGTGGTGGTCATCGTTTGAACACGAACAGGATGGCCTCCTCCAATAATTAGATTGCCCACTTTGACTGGTCTTGTTTGGATGCGCTTATAAGATGTCAATGATTCAGAATAGTATTGCATAAAGCTTTCTTATAATAATGAATAGAGATTAAATTTAACGAACTCCTTTGAAGAAGCCTTCTTTAACCAATATAGATTTTAATAAATTAACATTTCTGTTCTTCAAGTCCTTGCCATCTGTCGCACTAGTATGCAAGACAAAGAAATAAGGATGTAAGTTTTCTTCGATATACCCTAGCACCCAAGCCTGATTACCAAGCGCAGTATCGGTCGCCACTAAATAACTTAATTGATAATTCGAGTTCTGCTCTTTTAAAATCATTTTTTTAAAAAGCTCTTGGCTGCGTTTTTGAAATGGCAAGCCTTTAAAATACAATCTTTTGATAAAGCCAAGCTGTTCGTCTGCCGTGATCAATAAGGATTCATCCTTCCAAAAACCTTCCATGTTTGCACTCACGATCCCTTTGCCATAATGAATAGAATCAATTTCTTGTAACAAAGTAGTTCTACCAATTTGTTGCACCAGCTGCTGATAATACGCAGTAGAGTCAAGTGATACCCATGTATTGGTATCCGCATTGAGTTGGCCTTGATCAAAACCAATTAAAATCGGTAATGCAAAAAATGTATTCAAGGGCGCATACCCACTATCCTTATAGGCCGATAAATTATATACTGTAAAAGCTTCACTACTATTTTCCATCAAAGCAAAACTTCCTTGCATCCCTGCACTATCGATCTGTTGACCGATCGTTGCACTAATTTTTACATTGTTGGGTGTACAAGCAAATGCACTGATACTTAAAAGGATGACTACAAAAATCTTTTGCATAATAAAAATTGAAAAGGCTATGAAACAAAATACACTCCACAAGTAGATGTGAAGTGTATTGTATTATAAATGATGTATTACAAATATTATTGTATACCCAATAACTCCACTTCAAATATCAAAGTAGACCCTGGTCCAATCACTGGTCCAGCAGAACGTTCGCCATAAGCCAATTCAGAAGGAATAAATAATTTCCACTTACTTCCAACAGTCATCAACTGTAAAGCTTCCTGCCATCCTTTAATCACCCCGTTTAATGGAAAACTAATTGGCTCTCCTCTATTCACTGAACTGTCAAATACTTCACCATTGATTAAAGTGCCATGGTAATGACATTTAACGGTGTTTTTTAAAGTAGGCTTAGCAGTATCTGTACCTGCAACCATGACTTCATATTGCAAGCCATTGCTTAAACGAACCACACCTGGTCTTTTTGCATTTTCTGCTAAAAATGCAGCGCCTGCTGCACGATTGATAGCGATTTTCTCTGTACTCATTTTATCTTGGTAGTTTTTGATACATAAATCTATTAAGCTGTCTGGAATTGCAGATTTTGCATTGACACCAGCAGCCATTCCT
Source organism: Chitinophagales bacterium (assembly GCA_964203125.1). Classification (GTDB taxonomy): domain Bacteria; phylum Bacteroidota; class Bacteroidia; order Chitinophagales; family Chitinophagaceae; genus Sediminibacterium. Next base: position 21,940 of record CAXNMZ010000005.1, read on the forward strand.
TTGTTGAACATCGCAATGTTCACATCTTGAAGTCCTTGACTTTTTAAACTTTGTGCGATTCTATACCCTAAAGCATATGAAGCACTATCCTTTGTATTCTTAAAAATATTAGTTGCAGCTGTAGATTTGGTTGCTACCGTTTTGCTTGTTACTACTTTTTTTACTGCAGTAGCAGGCTTCACTGGAACCGCTTGTTTAGTTTGTGCCCAGCTTGTTACTGTTAAGGTAGCTGCTAAGGCAAAAAAGATTGCTTTTTTCATCTTGACGATATTCAAATTTAGACCTCAAAAATACACCAGAATCCCCTTATAATGCCAATAAATAATGAATTCTTTACCCCATAAAATACCGCCAAATACCCCCGGAAAGCACAAATTGCCAGCTAATAGCGCTATTTGAAACCTTGTTCATGATGATTGGCCTATTTAAAGGAAGTCCTAACTTTGTAAAAATCTTCATTATGAATAAAACAATAAAAATGAGCGCAGGCTTGATGGCAGTTAGTTGTAGTATTTTTTTAATGGCTTGTGGCAATAGTCCTGCTACAGCAACAGCCACCATGGATAGTACCGCAAATGCTGCTGCAGAAGATTCAGTCATCAGCTACGATATTAGCTTAGTGGATAATAAAAAAGATCCTACATGTGGCATGCCTGTGACTGCTGGTATTAGCGACACAGCACATTATGACAATAAAGTATTAGGCTTTTGTGCTGCAGGATGTAAGGAAGAATTCTTGAAAAATCCGAAAGCAAATATCGTGGCGGCCGAAATGAAATAATGACTATTTGTCTAGCTAAATAAATAATTGATATCGTCTTTAGTTAAGGACTTCATAAATCCATCTTCATCAGAGATCAATTCTTTTGCTAGAGATCTTTTTCGATCCTGTAGTTTCAAAATTTTATCTTCCACCGTGTCATTACAAATCATGCGATAAGCAAAAATATTTTTTGTTTGTCCAATACGATGCGTTCTGTCAATGGCTTGTTGCTCTACCGCAGGGTTCCACCAAGGATCTACGATATACACATAATCTGCTGCAGTTAAGTTAAGACCCACCCCACCTGCTTTTAAAGAGATCAAGAAAACACGACAATTGGGATCATTTTGGAAACGTTCAATTGCTTTTTCTCTTTCTTGAATCGTGCTACTACCATCAAAATATTCATGATCAATGCCAAGCTTAGTTAAAGACGCTCTTATCAAACCTAGCATACCCAAGAATTGAGAGAAGACCAGGGCCTTATGTTCTCCAATATTTTCAGAAATCTCACGCGTTAATTCTTCCAATTTAACCGACTCGTTTGGATAGGATTCATCTTTGATAATGGCTGGGCTATCACAAATTTGACGCAATTTCATTAAGCCTTGTAAGATAGATAATTGTGCTTTTTGAACACCTTTTTCCTCCACCAGACCCATCAATTTATCACGATAATCATTTCTGTATGCTTCGTAAATTTTACGTTGAGCCGCGCCCATCTCACAGTACAATACCATCTCTTGCTTTTCTGGCAAATCCTTTGCTACTTGTTCTTTCGTTCTTCTTAAGATAAATGGAAAGACAAATTTTCGAAGATGTTCTTTTTGTTCTTTCTCATCAAACTTATCAATAGGCATCGAGAAATTATGCTTAAAATATTCCACCGATCCCAACATGCCAGGATTCAAGAAATTCATTTGTGCATAAATATCAAAAGTATTGTTTTGTAATGGCGTACCACTTAAACAAAGTTTATTGCCAGCATTTAATAAGCAGGCAGCTTTAGTCACTTTACTAGTTGGATTTTTGATGGCTTGGCTTTCATCCAAAATCACATAATCAAATTTAACTTCCACAAAGTTCTTGATATCACTTCTTAAAGTACCATAAGTGGTGATGATCACTTCCACAGAACCATCTGTTAATTTTGCTTTATTTCTTGTACCACCATGGTGGATCATATAAGTCAAACTTGGCGTAAATTTCTTTAACTCGTTTTGCCAGTTAAACAACAAAGTCGTTGGACAAACCACCAAAGCCAACAACTTGCCTTGTTTTTCTTTTAAATGTTGTAAGAAAGATAAGGTTTGAATGGTTTTACCCAATCCCATGTCATCTGCTAAGATACCACCCCAGCCTACATCATGTAAATAATTCAACCATTGGAATCCACTTGCCTGATAAGGTCGTAAAATTGGATCCAAATGTGCTGGAGGTTTGACGTCCGCGATGGTATAATGTTCCCTTATTTTTTCAAATTTACCTTCTAGTTGGAAAATCAATTCTTCCTCATCTCTTTGTTGGTACAATTCATCTAAAACAGAGAAATGGTATTTACTCAATTTTAAATTGTCTGCCTTGCCTTCACCCACTTTAAATAACAATGCATATTTGTTTAGCCATTGTTCTGGTAATACACCCAAACTGCCATCTTTTAAAGGGACAAACTGCTGCTTATTCATCAACATCGTTTTGATGTCTTGTATGCTCACTTTTTGTTCTCCAAATGAAATTTCCACTTTAGCATCAAACCAATCCGTATTGCTACTAATATACAATCGAGTCGTTGGCTTAGCCGTATTGAATTTAAATTGCTTCAATTGCTCTGTGCCAAACAATGGAATTTGTTTTTCCTTTAGGGTATCAATGAATAAGAAGAACCAATTGTTTTTTAGCACTTCAGCACCTTTTAATGCCAATACATTGCCCTCATTTGGTCTAATGAACCCTGAATGCAATTGTTCTATAACACCCACCAATTGACGTTCTGCAGCTAAATCACGTTCCAAAATCATGAGCTTATCGCCAAGTTGTTGAATCACAGATGGACCATCTTCTTTTTGCACGACAATATCATGGTAAACAAACAGGGGTTCAAAAAATAGATAATCTCCGTTTTCTTTCAATAGAATTTGTAATTGTGGCTTCACCCCTTTTACTTTTTCTTGAGAGACATGCTCCAATGCCACCACATAATTTTTAGACAAAGGCAATACAGTGGATTGCAAATAATTAGGCCATTCTTTTGCGGACACTTTTTGATGCCCATTGGGTAAAAATTGTTCAACCCAATTTAGGTCTGCCCTATTTTTCCAATAAAAAAATTGCTGTGCTTGTTGGAATATAAAATAAGACTTTGCAAGATTGTCCACTAAGTCAACAGGTCCTGATGGCAATAACACCTGCGCATGAACAATATAATCTTCGCCGTCTTTCTCTACTTTAAAACTTGGCTGAACTGGATGAAAAATCAAATCTAATTTTGCCAAATTTGCTGTGGTAAAATTTTTATTATGCCCAACAAAGAAAGTAAATGGATGTTCTGATAAATCGCGCCATAGTTTTTCCATTTTAGGATGCAAGTACTCTTGCATCAATTCCTTCGTCTCATCGGGTAAACTCGCTTCGTCTGCATGCACAATTGTATCCCAGATACCTTGAAAAGGAGAATTCTTATTCAAGTACTTACTCATTTCTACCGGTTGTAATTTTCTGACAGATTGCAATAAGATTTTGTCATCCTCATGCATATCATAGGGTGTGACAAATTTTAAGATATCAATCTTCTCTACTTTACTTACATATGCATTTTCAAGTTCATTGGTCTCCCCTCTTACCACATGAAAAGATACATAAGGGTAATTATGTGCGTCTTCTTGTATGACTAATCCATAACGTTGTATAGTTTTTTGTGCGCCATTCAAAGAACTATCATCTATATCAGAACTGTCTACTTTTTTATTAGGGAGCGTGAAGCGATGCAATTCTATCGGAGGCGCTTTGGTAACAGCTTCTCCACCATTCACTCTCTGGATACTTGAATCAATAACCTTTAGAAAAGGTTTGCCATCATGGTAGATGAATTCAAATTTGTTATGAATGTCATCCGTAAGGCTATACCCATACAAAGCCAATAACTTATTTTTTTCTCTATCCCAGTTTCTAATGGTCTCAAAATAATCTGCCCCTTTTAGTTGAAATAGTTGCAATAATAACATGGTCTTATGAACACATAAAGCATAAGCAGTCTCTGACAAACAATCACAAGAAGTATCAAAATAACGCTCTTCGTTTTTTTGAATAATTAAATGATGTGTCTTACCATCCATGTCTAACTCTGCGACTACTTTTTCATTTTCACTTGAAAGGATATGTGGACGAATTGTTTTTAATGTTTGTTCAGCCTGATCAAAGGTATCAGCAGAACATAGCATTTTGATCGATTTTAAATCGATGGCTTTTGTTCTAAGTAAAGTATGGGTTGTCTTGTAAGAAGCCGCTTGGTATTCCAATTGGTTCTTATCCATTAAATCTTGTATGAAAAATAAAGCAGCTGCTTTATGTCTACAAACTTCAGATAAATTATAAGGACAGCCACATCTTAAAGATAAGGTGGCTGCAGAAGTAAAATTTTCAATGGTTACTTTATAATAAGTGGAATACCCGTCGTCTTTTACGCGACAATGAATGTTGCCAATCATTGGATCGAATTTAACCAATTCGATATTTTTTAATGCAAAAATGCGTTTACCACGACGAATCACTTCTTCAGTGCCGTAACTATAGATATGTTTAACAAGATAGGGTAGTGCCATAATTAAAAA
>CAXNMZ010000006.1:0-24690 GCA_964203125.1 Chitinophagales bacterium
GCAGGTCTTCTGGCTCGTTCTTCTCAAAGTCATCCTTCCCAAATTGCTTCAGTGGATTTGACTTAATGCTTGCGCATCGAACTTACAGCTACGGGAATAGCTCCTGGTTTGAACAGGATTCCCTTTTAATCATTTGCATGAACCTAATCAGCCACAAACTTATTCACTTTTAAAATAGCTTGTTCATTTAATTATCAACCCTTTGTTGAAAACTCCCAATAAGTTGATATATTTATATTTAAGAAAAGTGTAAAGCATTTCATATGAGTACCAAAGCAAAACAAAGCATCAATTTTTTTAGCTTAACCATGATTGTGGTAAGCTTAGTGATAGGGATGGGTATCTTCAAAACTCCAGCCACGATTGCTGCAAAATCGGGCACACCACTCATATTTTTTAGTGCTTGGATCATTGGTGGGATCATTGCCTTATTTGGTGCATTAACTTATGCGGAGATTGGACAAAGATTACCTGTGATGGGCGGATATTATAAAGTGTTTGCACATTGTTACCATCCAGGTGTTGGCTTTACAATAAATGTTTTGATTTTAATTAGCAATGCAGCTTCTTTAGCAGTGGTTGCATTAATTGGCGCAGATTATGTTAGTGATTTATTATTTGGGAGGCCATCTGGCACTTTGTTCAATATTGGTGTGGCTTCATTTTCGGTCGGATTATTTTATATCGTCAATTTACTAGGATTAAAAACAAGTAGTCGGACGCAGAATGTGTTGATGATTGTGAAAATCAGTTTGATTTTATTACTCATCACGTCTTTATTCAAAGGAGTGAGTGTGGCACCACACGGTTTCAATGATGGTAAAGTATATGTGTATGATGGTACCAATGGGATGCTGCTTTTACTAGTGAGTTTAGTATCTGTTTTTTTTACTTATGGAGGCTATCAACAAACGATTAATTTTGGGGCAGAAGTGAGTTCTGCCAAGACGATGCAAAGAGGTATTGTAATTGGAATTTTATTGGTCTTATTTTTATATTTAGCCATCAACTATACTTATGTAAAAGTGATTGGGTTTGATAATATTAAAAATGCCAATGCCATTGGATCGCTTTTATTTGAAGCCTGGTTTGGAAAATTAGGCGCCAAAGTATTTGATTTTGCAATGGTCTTAAGTGTGCTCGCATATGTCAATGTTATTTTAATGAGCAATCCAAGGGTAATGTATGCGATGAGTGAGGATAAAGTATTGCCTGCAGTATTTCAAAAAAAGCATGCTACAACTGATGCCTTAGTGCCTGGTCTTACAGTTTTTGCGATCACTACTATTTTGATTACTTTTTTTGGGAAAGGGGTAGACGATGTATTGAGTTTTAGTATCTTCTTGGATTGCTTGGGGATGAGTACTTCGGCAGCTACTTTATTCATATTAAGACGCAAGGGTCAGGGAGATGCGGCTGTCACTGGAGGACTAAAGCGTTGGACACCTATTTTTGCGTCCATTTTTGTATTGGCTTATGCTTTTGTGGCAGTCGCTGTGGTGATTGATAAACCCTATGCCGCAGGAACAGCTGTCATCTTGGTGGCGATTGTTTTGGTATTGTACCGCCTATTTTACTATAAAAAAGGGGTATAAGCGCCGTTCAGCCAATTAGAAGTCCGTTTGTCTAAAAATTAGACAATGCTTTCTGTTTGCATTACTTTTGTAAAGCAAAATAGGAATTTCTAATTATCAATACAGACAATGAGATACATTTTTTCGTTTATTTTTCTAGTGTTCACTATGTCCTTGACGGCTCAAAATCCAAAGCAATGGGATCTAAGAACCTGCGTGGAATATGCCATCAAGCATAATATGTCGGTTCAACAAGCAGATATTCAAGCAAGATTGGCCAAACTTCAGGCAGACCAAGCTAAGTATAACCAATTGCCTACTATGTCTGGTTCTTCTGGTTTAGGGATGCGTTTAGGACGTTCCATTGACCCTGTGACCAACGCCTTTACCACCACCCAATTTTTATACAATAATTTTGGAATGAATGGAGGGGTTCAATTGTACAATAATAATAGACTAGGCAATACGGCGGCTGCAAATAATTATAGCTGGTTGGCAAGTATCGCGGACCTTAAAACGGCGGCTAATGATATCTCGGTAAATGTGGCTACATTTTATTTACAAGTCTTATCCACCATTGAACAATCAGAAATAGCTAAAATACAAATTGCACAAACAAGTGAGCAATTGGCAGCTACGAAGAAGCGTGTAGAAGTTGGTTTGTTACCAGAGATTAATTTATTAGAATTAGAAACCCAATTAGCAAATGATAGTAGTAATTATATCACTGCTATTTCTAATGTAGAACAAAGCAAATTAAGTTTAAAGGCATTGTTAAATTTAGATGCTGCTGAAGCATTTGATGTGTATGTGCAACCAGTAGATCAAATTAAATTACAAGCCTTTGCAGACTTGCAACCAGATTATGTGTTTGGTGTAGCTGAACAAAATCTTCCAAATATCAAAGCGGCAAACCTACGTGTAAAAGCAGCTGAAAAAAATCAATTGATTGCTAAAGCTGGATTTTATCCAACTTTAAGCTTTGGCTATTCATTAAGTTCTAATTTTTCCAATTCATTTAAATACATTAGTGGCGTTGAGCCTGCAGGATTCAGTAATATCTCACCAACGAGTCCTTTTGTAACAGTAGGTTCTGCAAAGTATTTTGTGCAAAGTCCTTTGTACAATACCGTTACTGCCAACAGAAATTTTAGTAATATCTGGAAAGGATGGGGCAAGCAATTAGATAATAACTTTGGTCAGAATTTTGGATTACAATTATCGATTCCAATTTTCAATGCCAATCAATCTAAAACAGCGTACCAGCAGTCAAAATTAAATTACCAATCTGCTAGTTTACAACAAGAAAATGCACAAAGAAAGTTAAAGCAAGATATTTATGCTGCCTATACCAATGCGGTGGTTGCATTTAATAAACTGAATGCCAATCAAAAGGCAGTCACATCTGCGGAGAAAGCCTATAGCTTTGCTACAAAGCGTTATGAATTAGGTTTATTGGGCACCATAGAATTGTTAAACAATCAAAATAATTTTTTAAAGGCTAAAGTAAATTATAAAGCTGCTCAGTATGAGTATGTGTTTAGAATTAAATTACTTGAGTTTTATAAAGGAGAAGCACTTTCTCTTTAATTGATTAATCGCATCGTAAAATAAATAAAATGAATAAGAAAATCATTTGGGGTATCGTAGGGTTTGTTCTACTTGTAGTAGTTCTAGTGGGACTTAAAAAAGCAGGTGTCATTGGTAAAGACGAAGGTACCGAAGTCACAGTAGAGAAGGTGGAACTAAGAACCATCACTGAATCGGTGAATGCTAGTGGTAAAGTATATCCAGAAATCGAAGTAAAAGTAAGTCCAGATATTTCTGGAGAGATCGTAAGCTTATTTGTGGAGGAAGGCGCGAAAGTAACTAAGGGACAGATTTTAGCTAAGATCTATGCAGATATTTACTCTTCTCAAAGAGATCAAGTAACCGCTTCGGTGAATCAAGTGAAAGCACAATACGAAAATGTAAAAGCAAATTTGAGTGGCTTAAAGAATGGGTATGAAAGTTCAAAAGCGGCTTATGAGCGTTATAAAAAATTATTTGCAGACAAGATTGTGTCAAGAGCAGAATACGAGCAAGTAGAACAAACTTTCCGTTCTGCAGAATCAAGCTTTAATGCAGCAAAAGAGTCTATTAAAAGTGGAGAAGCGCAAGTACAAGGTGTGAAAGCACAATTGGCTAGAGCAGAAAAGGACTTGGCTAGAACAACCATTGTATCTCCAATGGATGGTATCATTAGTTTGATGAATGTAAAGAAAGGAGAGCGTGTGGTTGGAACCGCGCAAATGGCTGGTACCGAAATGATGCGTGTGGCGGATATGAAGAGCATAGAAGTAAGGGTTGATGTAGGTGAGAATGATATCACTAAAGTGAAATTAGGAGATACGGCATTGGTAGAAGTGGATGCGTATAATAATAGAAAATTCAAAGGGATTGTATATAAGATTGCAAATCCTATCACAGCAGCATCAGGTGTTAGTTCAGCTGCAGAAGTAGCAAATTATAAAGTGCATATTCGTTTATTAACGGATAGTTATGCTGACTTAATTCAAGAGAATGCCATATTTCCATTTAGACCAGGTATGACTGCAAGTGCAGACATTCAAACCAAGTCTAAAGTGAATGTGATTACAGTTCCATTGAATGCAGTGACAACAAGAGACAGTGATGGTAAAGGAAAAGATACCAAAGTGTCTAGCACTTCAAATAATAACACAGAAAAAGAACCTGTAAAAGAGCAAGAATTAAATGAAGTGGTCTTTGTCTTGCAAAAAGACAATAAGGTGAAAATGATTAAAGTAAAAACAGATATTCAAGACTTAAACTATATCGAAGTGGCTGGATTAAAAGTGGGAGACCAAGTGATCACTGGGCCTTATAGTATCGTAAGCAAGACTTTAAAAGAGGGTTCTTTGGTAAAAGTAGTTACTAAAGAAAAGTTATTTGAAGAGAAAAAGTAAGGGGAAACATAAAATTGACCTTAAAAAGGGGCGCATATAAAAAATGCGCCCCTTTTTTTATGAATTTCTTATGTTTGTAGAATGGAACATAAGCGAATTGGTATTATTGGTAGTGGAAGTTGGGCTACAGCAATAGCAAAAATTGTCACAGAAAATGGCCACCATATTACATGGTGTCTTAGACAACAGTCCAATATTGATTATTTTGAAAAACGTAAACACAATCCGCATTATTTAAGAAATGCTTATTTTGATTTACAAAAAATCAGTTTTTCAACAGATATCAAATTGGTGGTGGCAGCGTCGGATATCATTATCATTGCTGTCCCATCCATCCACATTGAAACAACGCTTGCATCCTTAGAAACGGAAGACCTTAAAAATAAGTCAATCATTTCGGCAGTGAAAGGTGTTTTGCCTGTGCATAATATTTTATTGAATCAATGGCTTGCACAAAAATTTAATTTTCCACTTTCGTCTTACTATACCCTATTAGGGCCAAGCCATGCAGAAGAAGTAGCAGCGGAACAATTGTCCTATTTGACTTTTTCTGGCTTGGATGAAACAGCAACCACAAACATTGCAAGTTATTTTAAATCAGAGTACATCAATACCATTGTTAATATGGATGTGATAGGGGTTCAATATGCCGGGGTTGCAAAAAATATTTACGCCCTTGGTGCGGGTATTGCACATGGATTGGAGTATGGAGATAATTTTTTAAGTGTATTTATTGCAAATTGTGCCAATGAAATGCAAGTATTATTAAAAGAGATTGCAAATAAGGAATCAAGTGGAGCAGCTTTAATGAATCACAATGCATCCGTTTATTTGGGTGACTTATTGGTGACCTGCTATTCCTTACATAGTAGAAATAGAACCTTCGGAAATATGATTGGTAAAGGGTATTCTGTTAGAGCTGCAGAATTAGAATTGAATATGGTGGCAGAAGGCTACAATGCCAGCAAGTGTATCCATACCATGAATCAAACTTTAAACGTAAAGCTTCCAATTATGGATGCAGTGTATCAAATATTATGGGAAGGAGCAGCACCAGATACAACCTTTAAGGAGATAGAGCTGATCCTAGTATAAAGAAATCTGAAGCAATGCCGTCTGCCAAAAATTTTGCTTCGTTTTTTAAACTGTATTGATTTCCATTTTGCTGAAAAATATTTTTAGAACGCATTGCCTGAATCATTTCAATGCTATGATCAAGGTAGCGCTTCCCAAATGTTGCTTCTATCAAGTCCAGATCAAATCCTTCTATGCGTCTTAAACTCGTCATCATGTACTCATTGTAGCGGTTTTCTTCTGTGAGGTATTCAATCTCAAAATTCAATTGTCCATTCGCAATGCTTTGAATATATAGTGCATTGTTTGCAATATTCCATTGTCTAGAAGTGGTATTGAATGAATGTGCGGATGGGCCAAGTCCAAGATAATGTTTGCCAGACCAATAGTTGCTATTGTGCTGACTTCTAAAACCAGGCTTTGCAAAATTTGAAATTTCATAATGCTCCAAACCCATTGCCATGAATCTTGTGGATACGATTTCAAAATGTCTTGCTTGTTTTTCTGGGTCCACAGCTTCAATTTGCGCATTTTCGATCAGCTTTTTTAATGCGGTCTTATCTTCTACTGTCAATGCATAACAGGAGACATGGTTAATTTGGTAATGTTCAATCCAATCTAAATCGGCTATCAATTCTTGGTCAGTTAAAGTGGGGGTACCATAAATTAAATCAATACTTACATTATGAATTCCAGCTTGCATTGCCATTTCAATGGCTGCATGTGATTGTTCCACTGTATGCGCACGATTCATCCAAGTCAAAGCAGGGGCCTGAAAACTTTGAATACCAATACTTAATCGGTTAATGCCTAATGCTTTCCATGCAGCCAATTTAATTGGATGGATGTCGTCTGGGTTGGCTTCTAAAGTAAATTCGATGGTGGCTGCAACTTTAAAATGGGTATAAATCGCTGCTATAATTGCTTTTAATTGTGGTTCATTTAAAAGGGAGGGTGTTCCACCGCCAAAATAGATGGTCTCAATGGGCTCCTTGATATAGCTTTTCTGAAGTTCAATTTCTCGAATGAGTGCATCTACAAAAGCTTGTATAGTATCTGTCTGTGTAGAAAAATGAAAATTGCAATAATGACATGCTTTTTTGCAAAAAGGAATATGTAGGTAGATGCCTGCCATAAGTTGAATTACCAACAAAGCTAGGCATTGTTCTTTAATTCTGCATTAGTATACTTATTTTTGCAGCAGATGTTAGCCCAACTTAAGAAATTTTCATTTGCCTTCATTGGACTATTTGTATTGTCTAGCTTCACCCTCGTGAAGCAAGCAAGTCAAATAGATACTGTATTGGTTGCAAAGGATACAATCGTAATCCTACAAGATAGTTTGATGGTTAAAGACACTTTATGGCTAAAGTATGTTCCCATTATTCCAAAAACATTTATTCAATCCGATGCATGGTATTTGCAATCCATACCAAGAGATCCAAAAGATAGTAGTTTTAATATTCTACAATTGTATCTAAATTTCTTTGCAAAGAAAAAGAATACTTATCAGTTGTACAATCAAAAACTTACATCATCTAATGCAGAGGATGTATTGTATAAAATAGAACAAAAGTTCTCATTGCCAAATAAAGACGTTCTTTTTTATGCCATCATTGCTTTAATTTTTTTATATAGTTTTCTGATTCAAATTGCCCCACAGTATATTGCGAAATTATTTAGTCAATTTAGTCAATCCTCATTAAGGATGATGCAAAATAGAGAGCAGCTTTTACAAAATAGTTTGGCTTCTTTTATCATGAACATTGGTTTTGTTATGAGTTTTTCTTTAATGACGACATTGGTTATTTTTAATGAGCATCTGCTACCCATCAATTTTTGGGAAGGATTTTTATATATGTGTTTATTCTTTTTGGGGTTGTATTTTGGAAAGTACATTTGTTTAACGATTGCAGGCTATATTTTTAATACCAATGAACTTGTCCAGACCTATATTTTTGTGGTTTTCATGATCAATAAAGTGCTAGGTATCCTACTCATCCCCTTCATTGGAATCTTGGCATTCGCCAAGCCTTTCTTACATCCTTTTGCGATAGCTGGGGCTGGCTTATTAATGGTCCTTTTAATACTATATAGGTACTTATTTTCATTAACATCTGTTAGGAACAAATTACATGTCTCCTCTTTTCATTTTTTTCTTTACCTTTGTGCTTTCGAAGTAATACCACTATTGATTTTATATAAATTGATAGTCCAATATTTCGGAGGAACTTACTAATTGTAGAAAGTTTAAAATGGCAAAAGAAATGAGTGTAGAAAAAAAGGCAACTGCGACTAAGACCATTAAAAAAATTCTAATTTCACAAGCAAAGCCTGAGAGTGAAAAATCCCCTTATTTTGATTTAGAAAAAAAGTACAAAGTGACTTTATTTTTTAAACCTTTTATTGAATTGGAACCAATCGGCGCAAAAGAATTTAGAAAAACTAAAATCGAAATCGCTTCTTATTCTGCTGTTATCTTTACAAGTAAAAATGCCATCGATCATTTTTTTAGAACCTGTGATGAGCTAAAGGTCAACATTAGTCAAGACACAAAATATTTCTGTATTACTGAATCTGTGGCTTTGTATTTGCAAAAGTTTATCATGTACAGAAAGCGCAAAGTATTTTTTGGGGCGGATGGATCTAATAAAAAACTATTCGATGTATTGAACAAACATAAAGCCAATGAGCAATTTCTTTATGTATGTAGTGAGAACCAACAAGACAATGAAATTGTCAATTGGTTAAAAGACCATGAATGTACTTTTAATTTGGCGTACATGTACCGTTCAGTAAGTAGTGACATTAAACCACTTTTGAAAGAAAACGAATTTGATATCATATGTCTTTTCACTCCGAGTGGTTTAAAGAGTCTATATGACAATCAACCAAATTTTGTACAAAACGGTACTACACTAGCGGCATTTGGTTCAAACACTTGCAAAGCAATTGAAGATGCAGGTTTGCATTTACATATTAAAGTTCCAAGCCCTCAAGTGTCCAGTATGTTCGCTGGTCTTGATCAGTTTTTAGCCCAAGGCACTAAAAAGAAATAAACTAAATTGCACTCTATGAGTGTCAATAAAAATTTCACCAACGATTTAATCAAGGAGACGAGTCCTTATTTATTGCAACACGCACACAATCCAGTGCAGTGGCAGCCCTGGTCAGATGCATTGTTTGCAACAGCGACCGCTGCAGATAGACCTATTTTACTGAGTATTGGTTATGCCGCATGTCATTGGTGTCATGTAATGGAACGTGAAAGTTTCGAGGATGAAACAGTAGCTGATTTCATGAATGCGCATTTTATCAATATTAAAGTGGACCGAGAAGAACGTCCCGATATCGATCATATTTATATGGATGCTTTGCAGGCGATGACTGGATCAGGTGGTTGGCCATTGAACATATTTTTATTACCCAATGGGCAGCCTTTTTATGGAGGAACATATTTCCCGCCTCAGGCCATGCAAAATCGTGCATCATGGATGGATGTATTAAAAGGGGTTCAAGCCGCTTTTGATAACAATAGAGCTAAGCTAGAGGAGCAGGCCACACATTTAACACAGCATCTTTTAAATAGCAATATCAAAGCATTGCAAAGTCAAGAGGCAGCATCTGTGGCTACAAAAGAAGAATTTCAATTGATTGCACAAAGGATCTTACAAAATGCAGATACACAATGGGGTGGATTTGGTGCAGCACCAAAATTTCCACAAACATTTTCCATACAAGTTTTATTTCGAAATTATTTTCAAAATAAAGATCAGGCATCGATTGTGCATGCCATCAGATCGATTGATAAAATGATTCAAGGTGGTATCTATGATCATGTGGGTGGTGGATTTTCAAGGTACAGTGTGGATGCCATGTGGCAGGCACCCCATTTTGAAAAAATGTTGTACGACAATGCATTGATTTTGGGGGTGCTTGCCGAAGGGTATCAAATTACAAAAAAATCTATCTACCAAAATATAATACAGGCTACATTTGAATTTTTACAAAGAGAATTATACAATGGAGAAGGGGGCTACTATGCTGCTTTAGATGCAGATTCCGAAGGGGTTGAAGGTAAGTTTTATACTTGGTCTTATGAAGCACTCAAGGCAACTATTGACCCTGCTATCTTTGATGCTTTTGTTGCATATTATCAAGTCACACCAAACGGCAATTGGGAACATACCAATATTCTTTGGACACAAAACGACATTGAAAAAGAATGGGAACCTGCATGGCAAAACGAAATCAAAAAATTATTTGATGCTCGGGCTGTCAGGATTCGTCCAGCCTTGGATCATAAAGTTATTTTGGGTTGGAATGCATTGTTGATTGTAGGCTTCTGTAAAATGAATGCCGCCACAGGGATTGAATTATACAAAGATGCTGCGATCAAATGTATCGAATGGTTGGAAGAAAATTTGTACCATAAGGATGCACATTATTTTTACCATAGCATTGCAAATGGCACACCAAAAGCAACAGCTTTTTTAGATGACTATGCTAATTTGATTCAAGCATATATTCAATTACAGGAAACGACAGGCAAAACGCATTACTTGATTCAAGCAAAAAAATGGATGGACTATGTGCTACTCCATTTTATTGATGAGGAGGGGCTCTATTTTTACTACACTGCATCCTATCAAAAAGATGTGATTATTCGAAAAAAAGAAAGTTATGATGGCGCTCAGCCAAGTGGTAATGCCCTTATCTGTTCAAGCTTACATTATCTAGGTCATGTTTTTGACCTATCTAATTGGACCTTGCACGCCGAAAAGATGATACATTCTATGCGACCAGCTTTACTTCAATATCCTAGCTCTTTTGGCTGTTGGGCCCAAAGCTTTTACCAAATGTCCACTGGAATGACAGAATTGGTTGGGGTAGGGCCAACTGTGCACGAAAGCCTGCCAGCCTTCAATGCTGTCTTTTTGCCAAATACAATTCGCATTACGAGTCAGGTTCAGGATGACCGCATTCCCCTCTTAAAAGACAAAAAATGCGATGATAATCAGTATTTTATTTGTAAAAACAAGACCTGCTCTCCACCAATGGCTCGTATCGACCTGATTTTAGCAAATATCTAACATCTAATATCTTAATTTGCAGTTCCAAAATAGATGAATATCAGTGCCTTTGAGTTACAAATAGCATTAAAAACTATGTGTTTTATTTAATGCTGTGATGTAATTTTTTGTAAAAAAAAACGTTTTAAACCAATATGATACCATTTTTTAAAAATACAAGGATCAATTTCCCCATTGCGACCTTGAGCATTTTGATTTTATCACTTGCTATGATTGCTTTTGCCCCTGCAAAAAAAGGTAAACGCAAAAGCAATAGCAATCGAATAGATCCTCAGGCTGTGTCTATCCCAAGCGGATCTTTCTATATGGGAGCAAGTGACGAACAGATGGATTTATCGATGGTCAATCGAAAGAAATTAGTTTCGGTTCAAAGCTTTTGGATGGATAAGACTGAGGTGACCAACGAACAATATAGAAGATTTGTGCAATATGTAGCTGATTCCTTGAAATATTTGGCAATTTATGGTGGAGGCATCAATCAAAACGAAGACACGATTCGTGTGGATTGGGCAAGAGCTGGAAGAATTAACCTAAACAGCAAAGCGGTTCTAGAAAAATTAAATGAACTTTTATTAAGCCCAGACAATCGCATTCAAGGAAAAATCGAGATCGATCCCAATAAATTAATTTACAATTATTCTTTTGTTGATTTAAAAGCAGCAGCAAAAGCTTCAAAAGGATTAGAACAGTCACTCGGTGATTATTTAATCACCGTAAATCAAAGTGTATATCCTGATACATTGGTTTGGATGCGTGATTTCTCTTATTCTTACAATGAACCATTGACTAGATTATATTTTAGTCATCCAGCCTACAATGAATATCCGGTGGTGGGTGTGACTTGGAAACAAGCGGTTGCTTTCACACACTGGAGAACAAATAACAGTGATTATTATGCTGGGAAACCTGGCAGAGCAGATCAAAAAATTGACGGTATCTATCGATTGCCAACAGAAGCTGAATGGGAATATGCTGCAAGAGGCAATTCAAAATCAAATGCAATGTACCCTTGGGGATCTCCCTATACTAGAACTAAAGAAGGTCGTTTATTGGCCAATTTTAAACCAGGAAGAGGGGATTATTTTGGCGGGGATGCAAAGAATGACAATATCTATACTACTAAAGTCAAAGCCTACAACGAAAATGATTTCAAATTATTTGATATGGCAGGCAATGTAGCTGAATGGACAAGTTCAGTATTCTATGAAGGCGGCTATAACTTTATTGGAGACTTTAGTCCTGATGTACAATACAATGCAAAAGATTCAGATCCTATATTGATGAAAAGAAAAGTCATCAGAGGGGGTTCATGGAAAGACATTGCGTACAATTGTCAAGTAAGTTCTCGCAACTACGAATACCAAGACACTGCAAAATCATATATCGGATTTAGATGTGTGCTTTCTATGGCTCCAAGAGTTAATTAAAAAGTTTTCTAATTATAATCATCATTTTATCATCATCGTTTCGAACTAAAAGTATCGTTTAAAATTTTTAAATTTTTCAAATGTCAAATTCTATTTCCCCTAAAACAAATAAGATCATTAATGTTATTTTCTCTTTAGGAGCTGCGGTAGTTATTATTGCTACTTTAGCAAAAATATTACATCTAGCATGGGCTGATTATGCATTAATTCTTGGTTTTGTCACAGAGGCTGTGATTTTTACTATTTATGCGTTCTTGCCACCGCCAGAAATAGGAGATTCAACGCATGCGCCACAAGCGGGTGCAGTGGATTCGGTGATGGCGCATTTGGAAGCGGCCAAATTAGACGGTGCTGCTTTTGAAAAGTTAAGTACCAGTTTCAAGCGCTTAAATGACACTGCCATGAATTTGGGTGATTTAGCAGATATGTCAAAAGCAAGTAAAGACTTTACAAATAACACAAAGGACGCGGCTATTGCATTGGGTTCTATCAAGGATTCCGTAGGTTCAGTTTCAAACAATTTAGGAAGTTTTGCATTGGCTACAGATGGTGTTAAAAACTTGAATGATCAATTTGCAATGATGAGTAAAAGTATGGAAGCCATGAATACTTATTATACAAAGTTAGCGGAAGCTTCTAATGCTATGTCAAGTTCTGCGCAAGATGCGATTAGAGCGAAAGAACAAATTGCATTGTTAGCCGATAACCTTACGCAGTTAAACAAAGTGTATGGCAATATGATTATTGCAATGCAAGGACGTTAATTTAATTATTCAAATTTTCATTTTTTAAAATCTAGTATACATGTCATTACCTAAGGAGCCAAGGCAGAAGATGATTAACATTATGTATTTAGTGTTAACTGCGTTGTTGGCATTAAATGTATCTAGTGAGATTCTCAATGCATTTAAAACGATTGAGCAAAGTTTAAACAGCGCTAGTAATATTATAGTAAGAAAGAATGCAGATATCTATAAATCTTTGAAGAAAAAATTGGCCGATCCAAAAACGGCAGAAAAAGCTGCTATTTGGGCGCCTAAGGCAGAGCAAGCACATGCTTATGCCGATGTCATGTTCGCTTATGTAGAATCATTGAAGCAGGAATTAAAAGTAGAGTCAGGTTTGAAAATAAAAGAGGGTAAAGAGGAATATAAAGAAGATGATTTAGACGCTACTACAAGATTATTTTTAAATAGCAAAGAGGGGGCATCTAAAGGAAAGGATTTATACAATAAATTAGTACAATTTAAAGCCGATTTATCTGCTATTGACCCATTGATTGCGAAAGATGTGATTCCTAACTTACCATTAGACTTATCGATACCTACTACTTCAAGTATTGCTGGTAAAAAGGATTGGGCTTATGCTTATTTTAACATGACACCTTCGGTAGCTGCCATTACGATATTAACTAAGTTTCAAAACGATATTCGTAATAGTGAAGCACAGGTAGTAGAGTTTTGCCATAAAGAAATTGGCGAAGTAGAATTGGTCTACGACCAGTTCAATGCATTTGCAGCATCCAATTCACAGTATTTAATGTCTGGCGAAGAATTAGTCATTACTGCAGGGGTTGGCGCATTTAGTAGTGCAGCAAAACCAACGATCTCAGTAGACGGCGTCGTAATACCTGTGGGTGCAGACGGATCTGCAGTGTATAAATCTGTTGCAGGTTCAACTCCAGGAATTCAAAGAAAGCGTGTTCGTATTTCTTTCATTAAACCAAATGGAGAAACTGCCGTGGTTGAAAAAGAAGTACAATTTTCAGTTGGTTCACCTTCTGGATTAGTGGTGTCTACAGATAAAACAAGGGTATTTTATAAGGGCTTAGACAATCCATTAAGTATCACTGGTGGAGGTGGAGGTGAAAAAATCAATGTTTCGGTAGAAGGCGCAGGTGCGATTATTAGAAAAGCTGGTTCTGGACAATATATTGTGACTTGTGCTCAAACAGGAACAGCTGTAGTGACTGTTAATGATGGCAAGCAATCACAAAAATTAGCGATCCCTGTAAAGAGAGTACCAGATCCAATTGCAATTGTAGGAGGAAGTGCAGGAGGCAATATGCCAGCTGGTAAGTTTAGAGCACAGGGCGGGGTGATTGCAGATTTAAGAGACTTTGTTTTTGAAGGCGTAAAATTCAATGTACTTTCCTACATTGTAATCGCAACTGGCAAAGGATTTGATGAGCCAGATTTTGCTGAAGTGAATGGTCCTGCATTTTCAGGGGGCGCAACTGCTTTAATTAGAAAATGCCAAGCAGGTACAACGGTAACCATTGGAGAAATTAAAGTGTCAGAGCCAGGTGGTGGATCAAGAAGATTAGATCAAACAATCACTTTTATTTTACAATAGGAATAACGTAAAAGACAAAATAGATTTGAAATTAATAAATGGGTACTTATGAAAAAAATAATGAAAACAAGCTGCATCCTTTTTGCCTCTTTGGCAATGACTGTATCTATAAATGCACAAACAGGGTTTACTTATGGAAGTAAAAAGAAAACGACACCTGCTAAAACTGCACAAGATACTGTGATCGCAAAGCCTGTGAGCAAACCTGTAACCAACAATCAAGTGGTGGCAGCGCCTACTATTTCTGACATTAAGCCTACTAAATCTATTGACACAACAGTGGTTGGCGGATTCAATGCCAACAATAGACGAAGTTTAAGAAATGGGTATGCTTTTTTCTCTGAAACCAATTCTAGAAAAGGGGTAAAAGAGAGAGTGCCTTTACCTTATGAAAATTTAAGAGAGGAAGATGCTTTATTTAGTGAATTTGTTTGGGAGGAAATTGATGCAAGAGAAAAGATCAACAGAACATTCATGTATCAATCTTATGATGAAAATGGAGACCAACGTTTCTTTGCTGTACTATTGCGTGCTATAGAAAAAGACGGCGTAGTGCCTTTTTCAACAGTGGACGATCGTTTTACTACACCAATCACTTTAGACGAAGTGAATGCTTCATTAAAAGGAAGTTTGGATACGCAATTGGTTCAAAATGTATTGGATCCAAATGTGTATGATACCAGCATCATTTATAATACCAATTTAGCACCTAATCCAGATTCTATTTATACTTTCAGATTAAAGGAACAATGGATTTTTGATAGCAAAACAAGCAGAATGTATAGCAGAATCATTGGTATCGCACCAATTGCTGCGATTCAAATAGGCAATAAGGTGGTGAAGCGTCCATTGTTTTGGGTGTATTATCCAGAACTAAGGATGAGCCTTGCAAAAGCCGAAGTGTACAATCCAAGAAATATCTCTAGCCGTATTACATGGGAGGAATTATTTGAGAGTCGTTATTTCAACGGGTATGTCGTGAAGTCGACTTTAGACAATTACAATGACAAGATGCTGAGTGCATTATTTAAAGACCCTGTTAAAAGACTACAAGAAGGGGAGAAGATCAAACAAAAAATATTTGATTTTGAACAAGACCGTTGGGTATACTAGTTCAAAATAAATTGAAATAAAAAATGCGACATCTTGATGTCGCATTTTTTATTGCTTTTCCTTTTCAAAAGCAGCTATTAGTATTTTAGTTTTTGCAGTTCCAATCAGTTCAATTAATGTGCTGGGATTGGCAATTTTTATTTTACTGACCGATTTAAAATAGGTCAATAAGGTCTCTTTTGTTTTTGGGCCAATGCCTTCGATATGGTCTAAGCTATTTTCCAATGCTCCTTTAGATCTTTGGGCTCTATGGAAAGTGATACCAAAACGGTGCACTTCGTCCCTAATATTTCGAACTAAGTTATGGGCGGCACTATTCCAGTTCAATAAGATGGAACGTGTATCTCCTGGAAAGAATAGTTCTTCTATATTTTTAGCCAGGCCTACTGTGGTGACTTTATCTTGAATGCCTAATTCCTTTAAGGCATCTAATGCAGCGTTTAATTGTCCCTTGCCACCATCAATAATAATTAACTGAGGAAGAGGCTGCTTTTTTTGCAAGACTGAACTATAACGTCTTAAAACGGTTTCATGCATACTTGCAAAGTCATTGATACCCACCACGGTCTTAATATTGAATTTGCGATAATCCGATTTGCTTGCTATCCCGTTTTTAAAACAAACCATCGCAGAAACAGGGTAGGCCCCCTGAAAATTAGAGTTATCAAAACATTCAATATGGTTTGGTACTGCTGGTAAGGATAGTAATTCTTTTAATTCAATCAATACTTCATTGACTGGCGCAGCCTCGCTCACTTTCACCAATGCTTGTCGATGCTTCCAGTCCTTTAATGCATAATCTACATTCTTTTGAGAGAGCGCTAATAAATGCAATTTCTCTCCCATTTTTGGAACGGTATACTTTACCCCTTGCTCTTTTTCATCTGGTTCAATAGGGACAATTATTTCTTTGGCTTGGGAATCAAGTTGGGTTCTAAAATAATGAATGGCAAATGCAAGTACGGCTTCTTTGGACTCTTCCAATGGCGTACTTAGCGGCAACATATGTGTTTGCACAATACGGCCTTCTTGTAACATCAGGTAATTAACATAAGCTTGATCTTCTTCCATAGCGATGCTGAATACATCCATGGCTTCTTGTTGCTTTGTTAAAATTTCTGACTTGGTTTGGTAACGTTCCAGTTCATCTATTTTTTTCTTGGTGGTATTGGCTTTTTCAAAAGCAAGTGCAGCTGATTCGGCCTGCATGGTCTCTTTTAAATTTTGCACCAATGGTTTTACATTCCCTTTTAACAAATGCTTTACTTGATCAATTGAATGATCATATTCTGCCGCTGTTTGAAAACCTTGGCAAGGCCCTTTACAATTGCCCAAATGGTATTCCAAACAAACTTTAAATTTGCCTTGTTGAATATTTTTTTGGGTGAGGGGTAAAGTACAAGTCCTTAAAGGAATGGTTTCTTGAATATGGTTGATCAATTCTCTTACTGCAAATACATGCGTGAATGGACCAATATAGTTTGATCCGTCTTTAAACTTTCGTCTGGTTAAAAACACCCTAGGGAAAGCCTCATTTTTAATAACGATATAAGGATAGGTCTTGTCGTCCTTTAAATTGATATTGTATTTGGGCTGGTAATTTTTAATGAGTTCGTTCTCTAAAATAAAAGCATCATGTTCTGAATTGACGATGGTAAACTTGATCTCAGCAATACGTTGTACAAGTTCAATGGTTTTTAAATTATGCTGATTGGAAAGAAAATAAGAGCTTACTCTGTTTCTCAAATGCTTTGCTTTACCCACGTACAGTAGTTTGCCTTTATCATCAAAATATTGATAAATGCCTGGTTCTTGCGGGATGCTAGATTGTATATGCTTAAACTGCTCTTTCTCCATAGGGTCAATGCAAAAATACCGGTTTATTTTTACTAATTTTATATCATGGAACTTTCAGTCAATATCCCAGCTTTATTATTCCCGGCCATTAGTTTGATCATGTTGGCCTATACCAACCGGTTTTTAGCTTTGTCTAACCGTGTAAGGGCTTTGCACGATAAGTATCAACAAGAGGAAAATCGCTTAGTAATCTTTAGTCAGATTAAGAACCTAAAATATAGAATTAAACTCATTCAGAGAATGCAAACCTATGGAGTAGCTTCCTTATTGTTATCTTTACTTTCGATGTTTTTTATTTTTATTCAATACCAAGACATTGCAAAATTTATTTTTGCAGTTAGTTTAATTACTTTTTCAATTTCCATTTTTATCTCATTGGTCGAAATCCGTTTGAGTACAAAAGCACTCGAACTAGAATTAAGTGACATGGAAGGACTAGAAGACCCTACAATCATGGAGTACTTTAAAAAGAGATTCGAAAGAGACGATAAAAAATAATCATTTATTGATTTAATTATTTATCGTAAAATATTTTGTTGTAAAATATTTATTGTACTTAATGCCCTTTACGTTCTCCAATTTGTTGTCTCCACATCGCATAATACAATCCCTTCTCTTCTAATAAACTTTGGTGGTTCCCAGATTCAATCACTGCACCTTTCTCTAATACATAAATTCTAGTAGCATGAATGATGGTGCTTAGTCTATGCGCAATCATGATGGTGATTTGTTCTCTTTCTTTAGACAGGTCACGGATGGTATCTGTAATGGACTCTTCGGTTAAACTATCTAATGAAGAAGTGGCTTCGTCAAAAATCAATAAATGCGGATGTCTAAGTAATGCGCGTGCAATGGAGAGTCTTTGCTTTTCTCCTCCACTTAATTTTAATCCTCCTTCGCCAATCACAGTGGCTAAGCCATTACCACCTTTGTCTAAAATATTGGCACAACTCGCTTTGGTTAAAGCGAGTAACATGTCTTCTTCAGTAGCAGCTGGTGCAACGAATGCTAAATTTTCTTGAATCGTTCCTGCAAAAAGCTGTGTATCCTGCGTCACAAAACTAATTTGATTTCTGAGTGCACTCATGTCAATCTGTGCCGTATTCACGCCATTCATTAAGATCTCACCTTCTTGAGGTTCATATAAACCAACAAGCAATTTGACTAATGTACTTTTACCTGCGCCAGATGGACCAACAAATGCAATGGTTTCCCCTTTTTTCGCCTCAAAACTAATTTGATCGATGGCTTTAAAATTAGCAGTTTGGTGTTGAAAGCCTACTTGTTTAAATGCCAATTGTTCAATTTCTCCAATCGCAATTGGATTGGCTGGTGGCGTGTCAATGGGCTTTTTCATCAAGGCATCAAAATTATTCAAAGACGCTTCGGTCTCTCTATAACTTAGAATAATACTTCCAATTTCTTGTAAAGGTCCAAAAATAAAGAAGCTATAAAATTGTAAAGAGATTAATTGACCTACTGTCAAGATTTCTTTAAAGATCAACCACATTAAAGTGAAGGTAATCACTTGTCTTAAAGCATTGACCATCGTGCCTTGTATAAAACTTAAAGAACGGATGTTTTTTACTTTCTTTAATTCAAGTGCTAATATTTTATAGGTATTGTTATTGAGTCTATTAATTTCTTGAGTCGTCAAGCCAAGACTTTTTACCAATTCGATATTTCTTAAACTTTCTGTTGTCGTGCCTGCTAAACTAGTCGTTTCTTTAACGATATTCTTTTGAATGACTTTGATTTTCTTACTTAATAAATTAGTGACATAAGCAATCATACTTGCACCTCCAATATAGATTGGCACAATAGACCAGTGTAAACGAGTCGCATAGATAGAAACAAATACCACACTTACTACTATACCAAACACCACGTTGATGACATAACTAATGAATTTTTCACAATCAGCACGTGCTTTGGTAAGGATGGATAAGGTTTCTCCACTTCTAAGATCTTCAAAAGCTTGATAAGGTAATTGCATAGAATGCTTTAAAC
Organism: Chitinophagales bacterium; assembly: GCA_964203125.1. Classification (GTDB taxonomy): domain Bacteria; phylum Bacteroidota; class Bacteroidia; order Chitinophagales; family Chitinophagaceae; genus Sediminibacterium. The sequence goes on from CAXNMZ010000006.1 coordinate 19,470, forward strand.
CATCTGTAAATAAAGCTGCTCCAAATTTTTGAATAATTACATTCACAATGTAGTCTTGAAAAGCTTTGGCGATTCTACTCACCATGGCGGTACCTACCAATAGTAATAACATATTGCCCACGCCTTTTAAGAACATAGCTTGAGTTCGCTCATTGCCTGCTGGGTCTAAAAATGGATTCTTTGCAAATTCATCAATCAGTTTTCCAAAGATCATTGGATCGAATAAGGAAAAAGTTTGGTTGATTGCTGCAAGTAAAAAGGCTAAAAAAACTAAGCCTTTGAATGGCTTAATGTATTGGATAAGAATTTTCATATTAATGGGAGGCTTTGTCTTCGTTGTATAGTAGGTTGTAGCGGGCAATACAATCAAGTACTTCTTCGGTACCTAATTTTTTCTCTGCACTTGTCACAAATCCTTCTGGTAAATAAGGTAGTAAGGTTTTTAATGTATCAAAAAACGCTTCTACATTACGTTTCACAACACCTGGTTTTTCTTTATCGGATTTGGTGAAGATAAGGGTATAAGGAATCTGCCATTGAAACAATTGTTCAACAAATTCAATATCAATTTTTTGAGGACTATGCCTAGAATCTATCAATACAAAGACCATATTTAAATTGGGTCTTTTACGTAAATAATTTTCAATCATTTGCTCCCATCTACGTCGACTACTTTGGGATACTTTAGCATACCCATAACCCGGTAAATCTACGATATACCATTTCTCTGGACGCCCTTTCACCACTTCATTGCTGATGATTTCAAAATGATTGATCAATTGCGTTTTCCCTGGTGCAGAAGAGGTTTTAGCCAATCCTTTTTGACCACAAATGGCATTGATGATGGAGGACTTACCTACATTACTCCTTCCTATAAATGCGTATTCAGGTGCTTGTAAAACAAGACATTGATCGTAATTAGGACTTGAAATAAGGTAAGTGGCTTTATGTATTTTCATTGTGTTATTTAAAGAAGCTTTTCTACGCTTGGATTAAAACCGTTCCTGTCATCTCTTTTGGAATGGTCAATTCCATCATTTGTAAAATAGTAGGGGCAAGGTCGCCTAGTTTGCCTGGTTGAATGGTGCCTTTCCAATTTTTATCAATGATAAAGAGAGGGACTAGATTCAATGAATGGGCTGTGTTTGGACTGCCATCTTCGTTCATCATATAATCCGCATTGCCATGGTCAGCAGTCAAGAAAATCGTATAGTCATTTTCTAAACCTGCAGTCACCACTTTTTCGACACAGGCATCCACCGTTTCTACTGCTTTGACCACGGCACTGAAAACACCTGTATGGCCAACCATATCTGCATTGGCGTAATTAAGACAAATAAAGTCAGGATTACCTGCATTGATTTCAGGCAAGATTTTAGCTGTTAATTCCGCTGCACTCATTGCTGGTTCTAAGTCATAAGTGGCCACTTTAGGAGATGCGGCCATGATTCTTGTTTCCCCTTCAAAGGGTTGCTCACGTCCGCCGCTAAAAAAGAAAGTCACATGGGGATACTTTTCTGTTTCAGCAATACGAATTTGTTTTTTATTATTTTTTGCCAATACTTCTCCCAATGTATTGATTAAATTATCGTTTTCAAATACGACATGCACATGTTTAAATGTCTCATCATATTTAGTCATTGTAGTGTAATGCAATTTCAATGCATGCATATCCAATTCTGGAAAATCCTTTTGTGTCAAGACTTCTGTGATTTCTCTACAACGGTCTGTTCTAAAATTAAAACAAATCACCGCATCTCCATCTTGAATGGTTGCAATAGGCTGTCTATTTTCAGTAAGCACAGTGGGCAAAATAAATTCGTCTGTGGTGTCCTTAGCATAGTTTTCTTGAATGGCTTCAAGTGCACTAGCAGCAGTACTTCCAGTCCCTTTCACCATGGCATTATACGCTAATTGAACGCGCTCCCAACGCTTGTCTCTGTCCATAGCATAATACCTACCGCTTATGCTGGCTATTTTCCCCACAGATTTTTTTAAATGTGTTTCTAAAGATTCTATATAGCATTGTCCACTCTTTGGATCTGTATCACGACCGTCGGTGAATGCATGGATAAATACATTGGTCAAACCTTCTACTTTGCAAACATCACATAAAGCTTTTAGATGTGCTGTGTGTGCGTGCACGCCTCCATCACTCACTAAGCCAATTAAATGCAAAGGCTTGTTGTTTTCCTTCGCATAACGGATAGACTGAAGTAATGTAGGATGACTTGCGAATTCACCTGTTTTAATGGCGACATTGATTCTTTGTAATTCTTGGTATACGATTCGGCCAGCACCTAAATTCAAATGGCCTACTTCGCTATTGCCCATCTGCCCATCTGGTAAACCTACTGGCTCTCCACAAGTCACTAAAGTAGTATTAGGGTACTGCTGGTAGAGACTCGTTACAAAAGGTACATGCGCTTGTTGAATTGCGTCTGCCTTTGATACCTGGCCCAATCCCCATCCATCCATGATCACTAATATTACCTTTTTTGACATATTCTTTAACTTTGTATAGGGTTGCCTATAATTTGTTTATTTTTATATCGCAAAGTTTCAAAATACTAGGCACATTACAAACTTTATCCTACTATAATAGACAAAAATGAAGTTAATATCCAAAATACTAGTTGTATTGGCCCTTTTGCACTGCAGCATTGGCGTGAATGCACAAAATGAAACAGAGCAATTGATGCAACATTTGCAAACAGGCAACTTTAGTGCTTTGCAAATTTTTTGGGACAACCAAGTAGAGTCCAGTATTTTAGACCAAGTGGCTGCCAAGCCTTTGAATGCGCAACAAGCCAATCAAACATTACAAGCTTTTTTCAATCAAAAAAATATTGTTGGTTTTGAAAAAAGTGCAGAACGAAAATTAGGCAATACTTTATACCTCACTGGTAAGTTATTATCTAGCCAACAAAAATACAATTTGACCTTATTGCTACAATCCACTAAAAAAGGATTCATGATTGTGAGCATGCGGGTAAACTAGTTACTTAATTTTTAGTAGAAAGAAGATGAGTAAGAAGCCAAAAAATACCTTGAATAGTTTTTCTAGCATTCCATTGGTGTATAGTACCAATCCGGATTATATGCAGCCAAATGAGGAAGCAGTAAAAGAGACATTAGCTTCAGGTGAACAATTGCTAAGGGTAATTCTAGAAACCAAACATAGAGCGGGCAAGACGGTGACCATTGTGTATGGATTTGAAGGTGCAGATGCAGATTTGGAAGCATTAGGCAAAGCGCTCAAAAACTTTTGTGGCACAGGTGGTGCGGTCAAAGACGGGGAAATAATTATTCAAGGAGATCACCGTCAAAAAGTATTTCAATACCTGAAGCAGAAAGGTTTTGCGAAGGCAAAATTATAAATAGTAAAGCGGTATTAAAAATTCACCTCTAGATTCAAGCGTTCTTTCAACTGTTGCACCAAAGGATATTGCTTTGCAATATGGTCAAATTTTTGCTTGCTATTGAGTTTCAAATGCAATGGCACATCTTCCTTTTCGCTCGCATCTACAAGTATACTAAATTGTATAGCTCTGTTTTGAAAACGCTCCCAAATGGTTTCCATTAAACTCATGCGTTCTTGTTCTACAAATTTTTGAGCAGTCAAAGCCGGTACGGTAATGGTAAAATGGGTAGGGTCTTCTATTTGTAGTGTGGCCATTCTAAAAGTCCCTGCTACCGAGTGTTTCAGGTCTTTTTCCATTTTATTGGAATAGTCGTTCCAGCATGCTTGCAAGGTCTCTAAATTAAGAGAAATCGCATCTTTCACTTCCTCGATATTGTAGTCGTTCCCGTATTTCTGTTGTAATACAGCTAATAGACTTTTCTTTCCTCCAACGTTAGGGGCAACTGGTTGACTAGTCGCATTGTCTGAATTAAGATTCGTATTTACAACTGGAGTGACAATTGGAGTGTTTTGAACTGAAGGCGTTGTGACTGCTTTTGGTGGAGCAACTGAATTGGATACTGGATTCGATACTGGCGCTGCAGTCTCAATGATCAATTTAGCCTCAGCATTCACAACAATATTACTTAAAGGAATGATCTTTTTAGTGCGAATAGGGTAATGCGCATCAACTAGTTTTTTTTTTACTAGTTGGCCGTCTTCCATACTTAATTCAATTGCTTGTTGTAAAAAATTGAGTTTAATTAAAGCTAATTCTACATGCAATCTTTTATTACGGGCCATCTTAAATTGAATCTCGGATTCATTTAAAATGTTCAATGCACTCACTAAATAAGGAGTGCCAATTTTTTCGGCAGCAGCTAGGTATTGATCTCTCCAACCTTCTATAGATTCAAGTAAATGCGCACTGGCTTTATCTTTACAAACAAGGATATTTCTAATAAATGCAGCCATACCATATAACACGGTATCCCCTTCGAAACCTTTTTGATTGATTTCGTCATACAACAACATGGCACTTGTTAGGTCTTCCTCTGTAAGGTGGGTTAATAATTTAAAGAAATAACCCTCGTCTAAAATATTTAAGTGCTCTAAAGTATTGTCGTAAGTCAATGCGCCGTTTGAGAAGCTAACAATTTTATCAAGAATGCTCAATGCATCCCTCATGCAACCTTCACTTTTTTGAGCAATGAGTTGCAATGCGTTTCTTTCGGCCTTAATATTTTCTTTTGCTACAATTTCCTCTAAGTGTTTTACGGTATCTTCTGGCACAATTCTTTTAAAGTCAAAAATTTGACATCTACTTAAAATGGTCGGAATAATTTTATGTTTTTCGGTGGTCGCTAAAATGAAAATAGCATAGGGTGGGGGCTCTTCTAATGTTTTTAGAAATGCATTAAAGGCACTAGCACTTAGCATGTGGACCTCATCCACAATGTACACTTTGTATTTGCCTGCTTGTGGTGCAAAACGAACCTGTTCCACAAGTGCTCTAATATCGTCTACAGAGTTGTTACTTGCTGCGTCTAATTCATGGATATTTAAACTTGCCCCTTTTTCAAAAGACACACAACTTTCACATTGGTTACAAGCTTCGCCTTCCTTTGTGACTTGGGTACAATTGATTGTTTTTGCAAGGATACGCGCGCAAGTTGTTTTACCTACACCTCTTGGTCCACAAAACAAAAATGCATGTGCTAGATGTTGGTTTAAGATCGCATTCTTTAATGTAGTTGTGATATGCGCCTGACCCACAACGGTATTAAAGTTTTGAGGACGATACTTTCTTGCTGATAC
>CAXNMZ010000007.1:0-22618 GCA_964203125.1 Chitinophagales bacterium
ACTAAAAAAGGTAAAGCTGGTAAAGTAAACATTGAATTTAGTTCTAGTGCAACAACCAATGAATTATTAAACATTGGTGGTTTGTCTAAAGCTAAAAACCATGCATTCGTTACAGATGCAAACGGTAATGTATTAACTGGTTCTGGAGCAATTATGACTTTAGATCCTTCTACTTTAGTCTACAACGGTGACGTTCAGTATAACTCTTTAGGTTTAACGAGTTACCAAAACAAACCTTATGATAAGAACTTAAAGTACATCGACCACTACAATATGTTCTTACAACCAAGTAATGCATTAAATAATTCATTGACATTTTCTGGTGCAAAAGATAAGTTTGATTTCTTATTCTCTGTTTCTAACAACCAGCAGAATTCAAACTTCATCGAAAATGGCGCTTTCTCTCGTTCTAACTTAACTTCTAAATTAGGTTTTGAATTAGCTAAAGGTTTGAAATTCACAAGTACAACGCAGTTGGTATACACAAAAAATACATTGAATGACCAAACTGGTCGTGGTATCGTATTTGCGATTAACAATGCGCGTCCTTTTCTTCCGTTTGATCAAAAGAACGAAGATGGTAGATATGCTACATACTTTGGCGGTGCTGGTGGTGTAAACCACTCAAACCCATTCGCTACCAATCAAGATTCTAGGACTTTGATTGCAACAGTAGATGTGATCCAAAGCTTTAACTTAAATTATAAGTTGCCTAAGTTTTTAGAATTCGATGCTAAATATGCATTGAACTATAATAATTCTAATACAACTTATACATATGATGAGCAATGGGGTAACAAAAATAGAGTCTTAAATAATAGTTATGCCTATGCCTATTCTCCAAGACCTACTGCCTTCACTACTGGCGAGATTGATAATTTCGTAAATAGAACAACTTTCCAAAACTTTATTGGAACGGTAAACTTCCGTACCGATTTTGAAAAGGATTTCAATATCAAAATTCCATTAAAAACTTTCACAACGGCTGCATTTGATTACCGTCGTAATCAATTAAAGTCTTTTGCTGCATCAGGTTTTGATGGTCCTGGTTATGCACCATGGAATATGTCGCAAGCAGCTACTTACAAAGTCTTATCTGATTATATTGAGCCATTTGTGACTTATGGTATCTTAGCAAACCAAAGATTTGAGTACTCTAACTTTACAGGTTTCTCTGTAGGTGTTAGATCTGACTTCTCATCTGCATTCGGTTCTGGTGCAACTGCACAAACCTTCCCTAGAGGTGATTTCTTCTTGACTTTATCTAACTTAAAGTTTTGGCAGGATTCGAAAATATCGAATGTGATTTCTGAAATCAAATTAAGAGCAGGTTATGGAGAAGCGGGTATCCAACCAGGTGCCTTCCAACGTTTTACAGTGTTGGGTGCGGCTAACTTAGGTGGAACTAGCGTATTTACTTTCCCTACAACGAATCCAAATCCAAACTTATCTGTAGAGTTATCTAAAGAGCTTGAATATGGTACAGATATCACATTGACTTTAGGTAAAGGACAATGGTTTAAAACAGCGAACGTTTCTGCTACATTATGGGAGAGAGAAACTGCTAACGCAATCTACAGAGTTGACGCTGCACCTTCTACAGGTGTGGGTGGAAAATTAGATAACGCGTTTGGTTTAAAATCTAATGGTTTACAAGCTTCTTTAAACTTGAATGTATTTTCTGGTAAAGATTTGACTTGGGATTTCATCACCAATTTCTCTAAACAAAATTCTGAGATCTCTTATGTAAAAGGACCTCCAGTTATTTTATTATCTTCTGCAGGTAGTGTAGGTATTACATTACAACAAGGTTATAAGATTGGACAATTCTTTGGATTTAAGATGATGAAGTCTTTGACAGAGTTAAATCCAACTACTGGTTTACCAATGATCCCTGAAGCTTCAAGATCTTTATATGAAGTAGCTAGCAATGGCTGGGTAGTAAACAAAGCAACAAGACAAGCGGTGGCTTTACCAGGTCAATCTAGCTTAGGTGATCCAAACCCTAAGTTCAACATGAGCTTTATTAATAACTTACAGTACAAAGGAATCGTTACATTCAATATGCAATGGGATTGGGTTGCAGGCGCACACATGTACAACCAAACAAAGCAATGGATGTACCGTGATGGTATTCACTCTGATTATGACATTCCTGTTACAATCAATGGTGAGACGCAAGCATTTACTTCGTTCTACCGTAGTATGTATGCTGGCGGTGCTGCAAATGGTACTAAGAACTATTTCTACGAAGACGCTTCTTTCTGGCGTTTAAGAAATCTTTCTGTAGGTGTTGATATCGCAAAATTGACTAAGATCAAATTTGCAAATCGCTTACAATTAGTATTATCAGGTCGTAACTTGGTAACTTTCACTCCATACTCTGGTATGGATCCTGAGGTAAACTATTCTACGAACTCTGCATTTGATCGCGGTCTTGACCACAATACTATTCCTAACACAAAATCTTACACTATAGGCTTGAACGTAGGATTTTAAACCTTAACTATAAAATTTTTAGCAATGAAGAATAATAAAATTTTGGTTGGAATATTAGGGGTTACTTTAAGCTTAACAGCTTGTAAGAAAGATCTTGATATTACCAACGTAAACGCACCTACTCCAGGTAGTGCACAAAATGAAAATGGTGCAATAGCTTTGGCGCAGGGTACCATTTACTTAAATGGATTTTACAACTTGAAATATTCTGATGGTGTATACGGCCGTTTTTGGGCTGGTGCCATGGGTTTTCACGAACTAATGGGTGACGTCATTGGTGCGGAAGCAGCCAATGCGTTTATGAACCAAATTGGTTGCCCTAATAAGGTGACTTTTGATAACGGTACAGTCGTAACGAATCCAAGTAATCCTAAAACACAGTATGAATTAGTACGTTACGCAAACCAAAACGCACAAGGTGGTAGTAATACGACTTTTTACGAGTGGGCTTATATGTACAATATGATTGCTGCTTCAAATAAAATTTTGGAGTTGGCAGATAAAACTACATTCACTGGTACTGGTGCTGCAACTAAAAAGGCAACTATACAGGCTTGGGCTTATTGGTGGAAAGGATATGCTTATAGCAGAATCGGTTCTACTTATTATGCAGGTTTGATCCAAAATCAACCTACAGATGCAGTTTCAACCAACGGCAAGTATGTAACTAAAGAAGCAATTATTACAGAAGCATCATCCAACTTCGATAAAGCGGTTACTGCTTTAGGAGCTGCAACAGCTACTGCTGATTATACAGCAACTTTAGGAAAATTAATTCCTGCTTTTTTACAAAAAGGTAAAGGGGGTGTTTTGACTATCGATATGTGGAAGCGTAGTATCAATACAATGAAGGCGCGTAATATCTTGGTAAATACCCCTAGAGCTAGTATGTCTGCTTCTCAATGGAGTTCTATTTTGAATTTAGCAAATGATGGCGTTAAATCAACAGATTTAATCTTCACAGCACGTACAGATGTAAACGGAAGTTTCATCGAAAATACTGTTGCTGACAAGACTGGCCAAACTTCGACAACTTCGACAACGAATACTTATAAATTAAGTGAGCGTTGGGTACAGGACTTCGTTGCTGGCGATAAGCGTAAAGATCAAAACGTAATCACTTTGGCATCTGTTGCTTTATTCAATACTGACCGTGGTAATTCATTCAATACACGTTTTAGCTTAAAGTACGGTGGTACTGGTTTGACAGGTGTAACTGTCTATTCTCAAAACGACATTGGTGCAAATGAAATTACGATTGCAGGTACCTATGAAGAAAACGAATTAATGAAAGCAGAAGCTTTGATTATGACAGGACAAGTTGACGCGGGTGCAACAGTTATTGATGCAGTAAGAACTTACCAAGGTGCAGGTTTGACTGCATTAGCAAAAGGCTTAACTCAAGCTGCTGCCTACGAGCAATTAAGAAGAGAGCGCAGAATTGCATTGGCATTCAGAGGCTTATCTTTTTATGATGCACGTCGTTGGGATATCATTGCTCCAGACAAGTCTCGTACTGGTGCTGTGGTAATTTCATCTACTGGTGCAGTAAGTACAAATGCAACAATCGTCTATGGTTTCTTAGACTATTGGGATGTTCCAGATAATGAGTTAGCTTATAATCCAGCTGAAGCAGGTTCTGCTCCAACTAAGAATCCTAAGCAATAATTTTATTTAGGTAATATTTTGAAACAAGACCCCTCGGGGTCTTGTTTTTTTATGTTCCTATTGTACCTTTAAGGTATAAACCTAATGCCATGAAAAAATCATCATTATATATTTTCATCTTTTTTTTAAGCTTCCAAATTAGTTTCGCTCAAAGTAACAATATCTCAACCACTGGTAAATGGGGGCAACAAATTTTCCTAAGTGATGTGAATGGGCAAGCTTTCGTAAATAAATACGAAGGCATTACAGGCTCAGTGTATGATCAAACAGAATATCAATTAGCAAAAATTACTTTAAAAGATGGCAGGGTGTATAATGATGTAAAAACTAGAATCAATTTGCTAGAACAGGAAGTTAATTTTATCGCATCCAACGGGCAAGAAGGTTTTCTTGGTAAAGGGATGGCTTCAGAAATTGCGTATATAGATAGTAAAACAGAAACTCAGGATATAAAAGTATTTCAATGTGGATTTCCTCCAATAGACAATCAAAATAGAATCTCTTTTTATCAAATTTTATTGAATGGTAAAACAAGTTTGCTAAAATCTGTTTATAAAAGCATACAAGAACGCAACAATGATATGTCAGGGGAGCGTTATAAAGAGTTTGCGACCCATGAAAATATGTACTTGTTAAAAGAAGGCACAATGAGTCGCATTAAGAAAGATAAATCTAGTTTGCTTGCATTGTTCCAAGATAAAAAAGAGGCCATTGCAAAATACATGGAGGATCAAAAAATAAATTTAAAGAACGAAGCACATTTAATAGCCTTAGTGCAATACTACAATGCCTTATAAATGGGCTATGTTTAACAATTAATTTTCCAACTCATTTAATTAATCATTAATTTCATGTAAATCTATTATACATGATTATTGCTTTAGTTGTCATTTTTATTATTGGCTATCTTTTAATCACCTTAGAACATGCTATTCATATTAATAAATCGGCGATAGCATTGATCACGGCTGTACTTTCTTGGACCATTTTAGTAATGAATCCTACGAACAAGGATGCAGCATTAGGATCACTTGGGCATCATTTTAGTGGTGTTGCTGAAATTGTCTTTTTCCTTTTAGGCGCGATGACCATTGTGGAGCTGATTGACGCACATGATGGATTCCAGAATATCACAGAAAAAATCAAGACAACCAATAAGACAAAATTTATTTGGACTATTTCACTTGTTACATTTTTTCTTTCTGCAGTTCTTGATAATCTTACAAGTACTATAGTGATGATATCCATTGTCAATAAATTAGTAAAAGAGAAGACTGTAAAATGGCATTTACTTGGCTTGGTGGTGATCTCCTCAAATGCAGGCGGGGCTTGGAGTCCCATAGGAGATGTGACTACAACCATGTTATGGATTGGACATCAAATAACGCCATTGAATATCATCAAAGAAACATTTTTAGCCAGTTTAGCTTGTATGGTTGTGCCAACTTTGATCATAAATTACAGAATCAAAGGAAGTATCATATTAGAAGAAAAAGTGCCAATCAATCAAAACGTCATTTCTAATGCTTTTGATAGAAATTTAGTTTTCTTTATTGGCGTATCCTGTTTATTATTCGTTCCATTTTTTAAAGCCATCACGGAACTTCCTCCCTATATGGGCATGTTATGTAGCCTGGGAATCATGTGGGTACTAACAGAGCTCATGCATCATAAAAAAGTGTCAGACGAAAAAGGTAATTTATCTGTTAGTCATGCACTCAGAAAAATAGACACCCCTAGTATTTTATTTTTTCTAGGCATCTTAATGAGTATTGCTGCATTAGAACAAGTAGGACTTTTAACAAGTCTTGCAACTTATTTTGATCATCAATTTAGTGATATCAAAATAATCGCCATTGTGATTGGGTTGTTGTCTTCGATAGTTGATAATGTGCCAATGGTTGCGGCTTTACAAAGCATGTATAGTTTAGACTTGTATCCTACAGACCATTATTTCTGGGAATTTTTGGCCTATACTGCAGGTACTGGCGGCTCCGTTTTAATTATAGGTTCAGCTGCAGGTGTGGCGGTGATGGGTATCGAAAAAATAGACTTCTTTTGGTACCTCAAAAACATCAGCTGGATCGCATTGATAGGATTTATAGCTGGCGCCTTGGTTTTTATCCTACAAAATGCCTAATTTTGATGTTGAAACATTGAAAAGTTATTATATGCAAACAGTATTACATACCGCAGGTTCTAGAGGAGACGCCAACCATGGTTGGTTACATAGCAAACACAGTTTTAGTTTTGCCAATTATTACAATCCAGAAAAAATACATTTTGGGGTATTGCGCGTATTGAATGATGATTTTGTAGCTGCGGGTATGGGTTTTGGATTACATCCTCACGACAATATGGAAATCATTTCTATACCATTAGAAGGTGATTTAGCACATCAAGACAGCATGGGCAATCAAACAGTCATCCAGCACGGAGATATTCAAGTGATGAGTGCAGGCACTGGTATTAAGCATAGTGAGTTCAATCACAATAAAGACAAGCCTGTTAAATTTTTACAAATTTGGGTGATGCCCAATAAAAAAGATGTAACGCCACGTTATGATCAAATCACTTTGGATCCTGCAAATCGAATCAATACTTTACAACAAATACTTTCTCCGAATGCCGATGACGCTGGTGTTTGGATTCATCAAGATGCTTGGTTTCATATAGGTAAATTTGATCTTGACTTTACTATAAATTACAAAGTAAAAAAAGCGGGTAATGGGCTTTATGCGTTTGTATTATATGGCAGTTTTGAACTTGCTGGTAAAAAACTAAACGAAAGAGATGCATTAGGCATTACTGACTTTGATCAATTTGAATTAAAAGCTTTGACTAAGGATGCTGAAATTTTATTGATGGAAATTCCGATGGGGGTGTAATTTATTATTTCACTTGTTCGTACAAGTGATTGATTAAGCCGTCAGCCAATCCAATTTTAGGAACATAAATTTCATCTATATTGGCCCATTTCATGGTATATGCATAAATGTTCAATGCAGGAACAATGACATCTGCTCTATCTCTTTTTAAAAGATAAGTGTGCATTCTTTCCTCTACAGTCATTGGTTCTAAAACTCTATGAAATTCTCTAATCACTTCAATAGGTATACTCTTTAGATTTTTTGAATTAATCATGGAGTATATTTTATTGATATTGCCTCCAGACCCAATGGCTACCAATTTAGGATAGGTTCTTCCAATCTCTTTTAATGTTTGCTTTAGATCTTCCCAAACAGCATCCTCCACTTTGTTGGTCAAAATACGAACAGTGCCGATATTGAAAGATTTTTGAAAAGCAACAGTGTTTTTATGAAAAAGGGTTACTTCTGTACTACCACCGCCAACGTAAATGTATAAATAGCTTTTATTAGCGTATAATAGTTCTGCAATATGGTTTTCATAAATGATTTCAGCTTCTAAATCACCTGATATCACTTCCACTTTTACGCCTGTATCCGCTTTAATTTCTCTGATAATTTCTTTTGAATTACTAGCATCTCTCATTGCACTCGTTGCACAAGCAATATAATGGTCCACCTCATACACTTTCATTAAGGCACTAAATGCATTAATGGTGTTTAAGAGCATTTTCTTTTTTCTGAATCCAATAGATCCTTTTTCAAATACGTCAAAGCCTAGTCTTAGAGGAATACGGATTAGATTTAATTTATTAAATTCTGTTTCAGTTCCATTCTTAACGACTTCGCATATAAGTAACCTTGCAGCGTTGCTACCAATATCTATTGCTCCTAAAATCAATGTATGTTATCTTTTACCTTTTAAAAATTTGTACGTTTCCTCCTGTGATTTAAAGCGAGTTGCTTTGGCCGAAGGTACATATTTATTGCTTAATTCGCCATCCAAGATTCTTGCTTTTTGATTGTCTTTTAATTGAATATGGATGATATCAATCAATTCTTTTTTGATGACTGGATCAGTAATTGGAACAGCAACCTCGATTCTATGGTCTAGGTTGCGAACCATCCAGTCTGCGCTAGATATAAATACTTTTTGATTACCCTTATTGTTAAAAATAAGCACCCTGGCATGTTCTAAATATTGGTCTACAATACTTAGTGCATTTATTTTTGCTGTATTTTTTTCATTTGTACGCTTGAGTGTTAGAATCCCTCTAATGATTAAATTTACTTTTACACCAGCCTTCACCGCTTTATATAAAGCGTCTAATAAAATGGTATCCGTTAATGAATTTAATTTGACTGTAATGGAAGCGACATAACCTTTTTTTGCAATTTGAATTTCATTTTCAATAAGACTTAATAAAGCAGATCGCATATTAATAGGAGAAATAAGCAAATTCCTCATTTTGACAATCGGTTTATCACCTTGTTCCCAATTCGCCAAGTAATTAAAAATTCTGTTTGCCTCATTCATTAAAGCCACATTCTTGGTCAACAAACAATGATCTGCATAAATTTTGGCGGTTTTCTCATTCAAATTACCGGTACTAATGAAACCATATTGTACCAATTTATTTTTCACTCTTTTCTGAATCACACAAAGTTTTGCATGCACTTTCATATTTGGTATACCCACAAGAACAGTAATACCTTCTTCCTCCATGATTGTTTTCCACTCTAGATTGGCTTCTTCATCAAATCTTGCTTTTAGTTCAAGGAATACCGTCACTTTCTTTCCATTTCTAGCGGCATTGATCAAGGCATTGATCACTTTAGAATTGGACGCCAAACGGTAGGCTGTGATTTTTATAGAGATAACGGTATCGTCCATGGCGGCTTCACGCAGCATGTCAATCACCGTATCGTAACTATGGTATGGAAAATGCAACATGATATCCTTTTGCATCATCATATCAAAGACCATCACTTTTTTCTTGAATGCAGGATGGATAAATGGCCTTGGTCTATTATAATTGGGCTCCTTTATGACATTTGGGAAATCCATAAAATGCCTGAAATTATGGATATGACCTCCTGGAATAATACTGCTTTTACGGTTTAAGCCTAGTTTCTTAATCAGGAATTCAAGCATTTCTGGATTCATATCTTTTTCATATACAAATCTTACTGGCTTTCCTTTTCTTCTGTTTTTAATCCCTTTTGAAATCTTATCAATAAAATTCAGGCCTACTTCCTGGTCTAAATCAATCTCAGCATCTTTTGTAATTTTAAATACATGTGCATCAAATTGATTGAATTTAAAATGAGAGAAGATGATTGGTAAGTTAAATTCAATTAAATCTTCCAATAGCATAATGGTTGTAAATCCGTTTTTAGATGGCAAAATGATGAATCTGCCTACAGATCTAGACGGCACTTCAATTAAGGCAAATTTTTGTTGGTAGGCGTCATTTTTATTACCCATCACAATAGCTAAATACAAACTCTTATCTCTCAGATAAGGCAGTTGAGGCAGATTTTCAATCATCAAAGGAATGATATCATGTCTCACTTCATTGTCAAAATAGGTTTTTACAAATTCCTTTTGTTCGGCATTGAGTTGTTTATTGTCTACAATGAGCACTTTATTCGCTTTCAACTCTTTTAATATATTTTGCCAGATTCGGTTGAATTCGTTTTGTTGTCTCAATACCACGCTTTGGATCTCATCTAAAATCACTTGTGGAGATGCAATCAAATCAATATTGATACCCTTCTTTTTATCTATATATTCCACCATTCTTTTTAATGTCGCTACACGTACTCTAAAAAATTCATCTAAATTATTAGAGAAAATGCCTAAGAATCTTATTCTTTCTTGTAATGGAACAGAACTATCATTTGCTTCTTGTAATACTCGAGCATTAAAACTGAGCCAGCTAATATCTCTAGGAATGTGCTTTTGTTTCATAAAGACTTGATTGATAGTTGGTAAATCTACAATATATGTTTTTTTTATCTACTTGCTTAACAAAAAGTTAATATTAAAATAATATTTAGGGAACAATTTGATTACATAGAACTACGTATTTTGTTTAAACAAGCACTCATGAACAAACGCCCATTAGATGTATGTGTAATTAGTGATATTCATTTAGGCACATTTGGCTGCCAGGCAGAAGAAGTACTTAATTATTTAAAAAGCATTGAACCAAGGACCCTTATTTTAAACGGCGATATCATTGATATCTGGCAGTTTAACAAGCGCTATTTTCCTGCAAGCCATATGGCTGTGATCAAACGTATTTTTAGTATGGCTAGTAAAGGTACTAGAGTGGTCTATATTACTGGTAATCATGATGAAGCTTTAAGAAAATATGCCCATTTTGAAATGGGTAATATTCAATTGACCGATAAAATTGTTTTTGAAATCAATGGAGAAAAAAATTGGGTATTCCATGGAGATGTATTTGATAGAACAACTAAAGGAAGCGCTAAATTATTAGCAAAGCTAGGTGGGTATGGCTATGACTTATTAATTTTAATCAATAGTGCAGTGAATTATTTATGTGCGCTTTTTGGCCGTGAAAAAATGAGTATCAGCAAACAGGTGAAGAATGGCGTAAAGAAAGCCGTTTCTTGGATCAATAATTTTGAGCAAACAGCTGCAGAATTGGCAATAGAAAATGGCTATAAATATGTGATTTGTGGACACATTCATCAACCTCAACATCGTGTTGTGACCACTGATAAAGGAAGTGTAACTTATTTAAATAGTGGGGATTGGATCGAAAACTTAACCGCATTAGAATATGCAGATAAAAACTGGACATTATACCAATATGATCCTAATGAATTTGAAAAAGCAGCATCAAAAAAACTAACCAAAATAGTCAATTTACAAGAAGAGCTTACTGTATTAACCAATGAAGTAGCATTCCAAGTTTCAATTTAATGAATATACTATACGCAGTTCAAGGTACTGGGAATGGTCATATTAGTAGAGCCATTCAACTCTATCCATTTTTAAAAAAATATGGCAATATTGACTTCTACATAAGTGGGTCTAATGCCGATCTAAAAACCGACTTGCCTGTTGTAGGAAGAAGTAAAGGGATTAGCCTTTTTTATAAAGCGACTGGGGGCCTGGATTATTTAAAAATTATTAGATCATTTTCTTTCAAGATTTTTGTAGACGCCTACAAATTACCTGTCAATAAGTATGATTTGGTGATCAATGATTTTGACTTTGTGACTTCATTGGCTTGCTTATGTAGGAAAAAAAAGAGCGTGCAGTTTGGGCACCAGGCAAGTTTTCAAAGTAATAAAACACCAAGGGCAAAAAATAATAACTTTTTTGGAGAGTTCATATTAAAGCATTTTGTAAAAAGTACCCATTATCTTGGCTTGCATTTCAAAGCCTATGATGATGCAGTGTTTAATCCAATCATCAAACAAGAAATCATTGATGCTACACCAACCGATGATGGCCATATATCGGTCTATTTACCGCATTATTCCATTGTCTATTTGGAGCCATTTTTTTTAGCTGAATCAAATCATCATTTCGAGGTTTTTAGTGCCGAAGTGACATCCGTAAGAAATTATAAAAATATCATATACTTTCCTATCAGTAATAGTGGTTTTACAAAAAGTATGATCAGATCCCATGCAGTCATTACAGGTGGGGGTTTTGAAACACCTGCGGAAGCAATGTATATGAACAAGAAAGTGTTAAGTATACCAATTGCAAAGCATTATGAGCAATTATCGAATGCTGCTGCGCTATCTGACTTAGGCGTAAAAGTATTATTACAGATAGACCAAGACTTTCATGCTATATTTACAGACTGGATCAATCATACATCGCCTGTAAAACTAGAATTAACCCATTCCACAAAAGAGATTGTCGCTCAATTAATTAAACAAACACAAAACAGTTAACGATGTACAAAATTTTAAATCAAGAAAAAGAAACAGTTGCGTATATTCAAAACATGATGATCTTGAATAAAAAAAGAGAAAAAGTCATTGGATTGGTGATCGGAGATTGTTTCTTTGGGAATGATAATAAAGTGATTGGTAAAATAATCGATCAAAAAGTGTATTTATTGAATGGCGATATTATTGGGATTATAGAAACCAACAAGGACAAAAAAGAATCAGAACCTAAAAAAGGGCTATTGCTAGAAGCCTGGGATATTTTGGGTAATATTAAAAGTCACACTTCTGATTGGATTACCATTTCAAAAAAATGGTCCAAAAAATCCTTTATTGAAGTGTTGCTTTAATTTTATTTTATTTAACTGACCATTCTAATATACAATTCCTCCACTTTTTTTCTAGCCCAAGGTGTTTTACGTAAAAATTTTAGGCTAGATTGAATGCTTGGATCAATATTGAAACAATTGATGGGGATATGCTGCCCCAAATCCTCCCATCCAAAATGACGCACTAGCTCCTCCATGATAAAGGCGAGTGTTTTTCCGTGCAAAGGATCTTTATGCGGTTGTTCCATACACAATATTAAGTAATTTGCCGCTATGAATGCGCATCGTTACTTTTTATTGAACAAGCCAATGAATATGGTATCTCAGTTTGTAAGTACGCATCAGGTTCAGTTACTTTCAAATATCAATTTTGATTTTCCAGAGGGCACACATGCGATTGGTAGGCTCGATCAAATGTCGGAAGGTTTGTTGTTATTAACGACCAATAAAAAAGTCACAAAATTATTGTTCCAAGGAACCCGTCCACATGTAAGGACTTATTTAGTACAAGTAAAAAATAAAGTGCATCAAGACACTTTAAAGCAATTACAAAATGGGGTAAAAATATCTGCGTCGAATGGCAGTAGTTATACCACCACTCCTTGCAAAGTGGATTTAATTGAATCACCGATAAACTTGTGGGAGAACGGAATCGTTTTACACAAAAATCAACAGTCCGACTGGTTGCGCATTGAATTAACGGAGGGTAAATATCATCAAGTACGAAAAATGGTAGCCACTATGCACCACCGTTGCATCCGTTTAGTAAGGTGGTCAATAGAGGAAATCACTGTTGAATCTATTGCACCTGGCGAAGTGCAAGAAGTCACGGAGGAGTATTTTTTTAAAGCCTTGAATTTGTAATCTGTTGGTTCTTATTTAAATCAAGTTGCGCAATTAAAATAGCTAATTCACTAAAACCAATCTTTAAATTTACTCAAGTCTACATTCCCACCTGTTAAAATTATACCCACTTTTTTTCCTTTAAACAAGTCTGCATGCTTTAACACAGCAGCCAATGGCACAGCGCAACTTGGCTCAATAATAATTTTCATTCTTTCATAGACCAATCTCAAAGCTGCTTTTATTTCGTCTTCTGACACTAAAATAATATCAGTAACATGTGCTTTTATGATCTCAAGGGTGCGTTCACTTAAGGTCGTCATCAATCCGTCCGCGATGGTATTCACAAAAGGTGCTTTTTCTACTTTTCCAGATTGAATACTCAACACCGCATCTGCAGCGCCTTCTGGCTCTCCTGCGTATACTTTTAATCCTGGTTTAAAATAATGGGCACCTAAACAAGTGCCTGATAATAATCCTCCTCCTCCAACGGGTGTCACAACGATATCAATAGCTGGTATTGCTTCAATGATTTCCTTCACACAGGTAGCTTGTCCAGTAATCACTTCGTCATTGTCGTAAGGGTGAATGAAGGTGGCACCAGTACGTTCAACAATGGCTTCTAAAGTGGACTCTCTTGCAGCTTGGTTAGAGGCACATATAGTTACTTCTGCTCCATATCCTTTCACTGCGTTCACTTTTACTTGTGGGGAGGATTCTGGCATCACGATATAAGCTTTGATCCCTAACATTTTTGATGCAAAAGCCAATGCCTGCGCATGGTTACCAGAAGAGTGCGTAGCAACGCCTTTTTCCAATTGTGCCTTTGTAAGTTGCAGACTTGCATTCATGCCACCTCTAATTTTAAATGCGCCAATTTTTTGAAAGTTCTCACATTTGAAATAGAGGTCTAATCCATACAGCTCATTGATACTTTTACATGTCATGATGGGCGTGTTGTGAATGTATGGCGCGATACGAATCGCTGCTGCTTCAATGGATGCTTTGGTAATTTTCATGGAATGAATTTAAACATTATTTCCTTATCTTGAAGGATGCAAATAGAACATAAAAAAATAGGCATATGGACAAGCACTTCGCTTGTTGTTGGAAATATGATAGGTGCAGGTGTTTTTTTGATGCCTTCGGCCTTGGCTAGTTTTGGAAGTATCAGTTTAATTGGCTGGCTATTTTCTGCATTGGGTGCGATTGTCATTGCAAAAGTATTTGCCAACCTCAGCAAGTTAATACCGGCTTCGGACGGCGGGCCTTATGCCTTTACAAAAGCAGGCCTAGGTGATTTCGCAGGTTTTTTAGTGGGATGGGGCTATTTAATTTCTGTTTGGACAACGAACGCTGCCATTGCAGTTTCATTGGTAAGTGCATTGAGTACCTTTTTTCCAATACTCGCTCAAGATTCAAGTATCGCTTTAGCAACTGGGCTGGGATTCCTTTGGTTCCTTACTTGGGTAAATACCAGGGGTGTATATGCTTCTGGAAGAGTCATACTCATGACCACCATTTTGAAAATAGTACCACTTGTGCTAGTGGCTGTAGGAGGACTTTTATTTTTAGATCCTCAAAATTTACTGCCATTTAATATGAGCGGCACGAGCAGCTGGCAGGCGATTACTGCAACGACCACATTAACATTTTTTGCATTTTTAGGGATAGAGTGCGCGACCATACCATCCAGTAGTATAGATGATCCAGGACAAAATATTTCCAAAGCAACCATGCGCGGCGTCTGGATTGCAGCAGCTGTTTATATTTTTAGTACTGCCGCCATCATGGGGATGATTCCTGCAAGTCAATTACAAGTTTCGATTACCCCATTTGCAGATGCCGCAGAAAAAATTTATGGACATGGTGCTAAGTACTGGGTCAGTGCAGGGGCTGCTATTGCTGCATTTGGTGCCTTGAATGGATTTGTACTGGTACAAGGGCAGATGCCTTATGCCATGGCAAAGGATAAATTATTTCCTGCATTTTTTGCAAAACAAAATCATAAAGGCGTGCCTGCGAATGGCGTCATTGTATCTAGTATCATTATTACATTACTCATGTTCATGAACAACTCAAAAAACTTAGCTGGTCAATTTAAATTGCTCATACTACTCTCTACCTTTTTTACTTTGTTACCTTATTTATTGACAACCGTGTCTTATTTAATTGTTCGAGCAAAACAAGCAATAACCTATACCAAGACCAAAACAATTACAGCAATTTGCATTAGCATATTGGCATTTTCTTTTTCTATGTGGATGCTCATTGGTTCTGGACAGGAAATCGTCTACTGGGGATTCATCATGCTCATGATGGGTGTGCCTTTTTACGTCTATATGGTTTATAAGAAGTAATTTCGTAGTAACAATAACAGAATCATCAAACAATGGAAAATTCATATAAAAAATTAATAGAAAATAACAAAAAATGGGTTGCAGAACAGTTACAATTGGACCCTGCATTTTTTGAAAAATTATCCAATGGACAAACGCCTGAGTACTTGTGGATTGGCTGTTCGGACAGCAGGGTGCCTGCAGAGTCTATTACAGGAACGGACCCAGGTGAAATGTTTGTGCATCGTAATATTGCCAATATGGTGGTACATAGCGACATGAATATGCTGAGTGTCTTATCCTATGCGGTTGAAGTGCTTAAAGTAAAACACATCATTGTATGCGGGCATTATGGTTGTGGTGGTGTGATGGCTGCCATGAAAAATCAGCAGTTTGGATTAATAGACAATTGGTTAAGACATATAAAGGATGTGTACAGGTTTTACCACGAAGAATTAGACGCCATTGAAGATGAAGGTTTAAGAGCTAGAAGGTTTGTAGAAGTGAATGTGCAGGAACAAGTGCACGATTTGGGTAAGACATCCATTGTTCAAAATGCTTGGAAAAAAAACCAGCCATTACACTTACATGGATGGGTCTATGATATCAATGATGGATTGATCAATGATTTAGGGGTGAACTTCACTTGTCCTAAAGACTTACATAATGTATATCACCTTGATTAACAATAAAAAGTAATTAAAAAAAGGAGCGTTTTAAACGCTCCTTTTTTATGCCTATTAATGATTAGTTAATATTAAGTTCATATTGGCTTAACAATTTGGTAACATGAGTATTTGATATTTGCCATACAAATAAAATCATATCGTGAAAAGGATACTACTATTTATAATTTGTTTTGTTGCAGCACTTTCGGTTCAAGCGCAAAAAGCAAAATTGACAGGTAAGGTTACAAACGTAAAAAATGATGTTTTAGTTGGTGTTACACTAACTTTAAAAGCCGATAAAAGCCAAGTTTCAAGAACAGATATTGAAGGAAGATTCAGTTTTAATATAGATATTAATAAAGCGTATACATTAGATTTTTCTTATGTTGGTTACAAAGCAAAATCTATCGATGTAACTGCTGCAACTACTGCTAATGAAGAAATTGTATTAGATGTATTACTAGAGGAAGCAGGAAAAAATTTAACAGATGTAGTGGTTTCTTCTACTAGATCTACTAATAAAGGTGCTACTGACAATGCATTGATTGCTTTTCAAAGAAATACCAATACAGTTGCATCTGTCATTTCTGCAGAATCTATTAAGAGAAGTCCAGATAGAAACACTGCTGAAATCTTAAAAAGAACACCAGGTGCTTCTATCCAAGAAGGTAAATACATTATTGTAAGAGGTTTAGCGGATCGTTATAACCAAGCCATGTTGAATGGCATTTTATTGACTAGTACAGAAGCAGATCGTAAAACCTTCTCATTCGATTTATTCCCTTCTCAAATTATCGATAATATTATTATCAATAAAGCATTCGTTCCGGAATTGCCAGGTGAGTGGGCTGGAGGTTTGATCCAAGTAAATACCAAAGACATTCCTACTAAGAACTTCTTTAATATACAAATTGGAACAAGCGTGAATTCTCAAGTTACGGGTAAAGAATTCTTGAAAGATGTAGGTGGAAAGACAGACTGGTTAGGAATAGATGATGGTACAAGATCATTGCCTTCTGGTTATGCTACAAAATCTAGTTTTGATACATCAAGCTTGGCATCCAAAACATTAATAGGAAAACAAATGTCCAATAATTGGGCACCAGTAGTGACTACTGCAAAACCAAATATGAGTTTTCAAATGAATGGCGGATTTTCTGGAACGCTTTGGGGAAAAAAGATTGGAGGTATCATTGGCGTAAACTATTCTAATGCGTATCGTCTACAAGATAATTCCAATAATCAAAACGGGATTACGGACGAAAAGTTTTTCCCAATTACTAAGTTAAATGACAAAAAATATATCGAAGACATTAACATGGGTGCGATCGCAGGATTGTCTATGTTCTTAAATCCTTTGAATAAGATCAGTTATAAAGCTATTGTGAATGTTAAAACTGCAAATGCATACAATTCAAGATTTGGCACCGATTATAGTAGACAAGATCTTGTGAAGGGGAATGAATTTGTTTTTGGTCAAAATATATTTTTTACCAATCAATTAAATGGTGAACATAGCTTATCTCAAAAATTAAAATTCAATTGGTTTGGTGCATTTAATATTTTAGATGCTTACACACCTGATCAAAGAAGGATTTTATATACAAAGAGTGCAAATGGCGTAGATCCTTTTGTATTAAATATTTCTAATACTTTATCACAACAATCTGGTAGCCGTATATTCCAAACATT
Source organism: Chitinophagales bacterium (assembly GCA_964203125.1). GTDB lineage: Bacteria > Bacteroidota > Bacteroidia > Chitinophagales > Chitinophagaceae > Sediminibacterium. The sequence continues at coordinate 17,850 of CAXNMZ010000007.1, forward strand.
ATCCGATTATATTTATACGGGTGGCGGCGATTTGACATTAAAGATCAAGCAACAAACCGTAAAAGCAGGATACATGATCCAGGTGAAAGATCGTTTGTATGATGCACAATTATTTGCTATTTACTTACCTACAGATAATGCTGATTTAAGAAAACTAGATGCAGCTTCAGCTTTTGTGCCTCAAAACTTTGGAAATGGTACAGACAATAAGTTTGCATTCAACGCAATCCAAAACAGAAATTTCAGGTATTTAGCAAACACAATTTTGAATGCAGGATATGTTCAATTTGATAACAAAATATCTGAGGCTATAAGAGTTGTATGGGGTGTAAGAGTAGAAGATTTTGATCAATTAGTAGGTTCGGTAAAAAAGTGGGATCCTAGACACACTTATTCCAAAGTGACAGACTTCTTGCCTGGTGTGAATACAACAATTAAATTAACGCAAAAAGCAAACTTAAGATTAACTGCATCTCAGACTGTGATTCGTCCAGAATTAAGAGAATTATCGGCTTTGAATATTTATGATTTTGAATTAAACGCATCTGTTTCTGGTAATCCAGCCTTAAAGCGTACTAAAATAACCAATACCGATTTAAGGTATGAATTATATCCAAGCGCAGGTGAGATGTTTACAGTTGGTGTATTCTATAAGAATTTTGATAACCCAATTGAAAGTATATTCCAAGAAGGCGCAGGGGGTTCTAGTTTATTTTCTTTCCAAAATGTGTCAAAAGCAACAGCATACGGATTTGAGATAGAAGGTCGTAAAAAATTGACAAAGCGTTTTACTCTTCAAGCCAATGGTTCTTATATCAATTCCAAAATTGATGATGCAGCATTAAATGTAAATAGAGCATTGCAAGGGCAGTCTCCTTATTTATTGAATACTGGCTTATTATATGATATAGTTGAAAAAGGATTTAATACCACTTTATTATTTAATCGAATTGGAAAAAGAATATTCTTAGTAGGTGATATCCAAGCTGGGGCAGGTTCTCCAGACGTATATGAAAATCCAAGATCATTAATTGACTTTCAAATTAGTAAAAAGTTTGCTGATAATAAGGCAGAAATCAGATTCTCAATTTCAGATATTTTAAATCAAAGACAAATTTTCTATCAAAACAATAATACGAATACAGACTACAACACTAGTACAGATGCAATTCGTTTATCAAGAAAATTTGGTACGACTTTCGGTGTAACACTTAACTACTCATTATAATAAATCAAACATAAATTTTTTTAAATACAACAACAATGAAACAATTATTTATTTTATCTCTCGCTTTTTTAGCCATTACTGGTTGTAGAAAGATCGAAACAGACGGCGAAAAAGAAATCTTCGTAGTTACGAAGGAGGTGGCTCCAGTTGGCGTGGTTTCAAAAACTATCACCTTGTCTGGAAAAATCACAAAAGACACGACTTTGTTTGCAAAGGATGTGAATTACCTTTCTGGTGTCGTTTACATTACTAAAGGTGTGACATTGACTGTAGAAGCAGGTGCAAAAGTTCTAGGAAAATCAGGATTAGACGTGGCTTCTTTAGTGATCACCCGTGGTGCTAAAATCATCGCAAAGGGCACAGCTGAAAATCCAATCGTGTTTACTTCTGCTTCACAAAATCCACAATCAGGTGATTGGGGTGGTATCGTTATACTAGGTATTGCAAAAGTGAATCAAACATTAACATGGAAAGGTGCTGCTGTAGCTGGTTTAACTTCAGTGGAAGGTGGTATCAACGATACAGAAGTGGGCTATGGTTTAGCAGGTTCTGGTGATGCTGCATTCCCAACAGGTAATGACGCAGATAATTCTGGAATTTTACAATATGCAAGAATTGAGTATGCTGGTTATGCTTACCAACCAGATAATGAATTGAATAGTTTAACTATGGCAGGTGTTGGTAACGGAACAACAATTGACCATATCCAAGTGACTTATGCAAAAGATGATGCTTATGAGTGGTTTGGTGGTACTGTGAACTGTAAGTATTTGATTGCTTATAAAACACAGGATGATGATTTTGATACTGATTTTGGATATTCAGGCAATGTTCAATTTGGTATCGTATTAAGAGATTCAGCGATTGCGGATATCTCTACATCTGAAGCGTTTGAATCAGATAACGATGGTAAAGGATCTACTTTATCTCCTAAAACAACTGCTGTATTCTCTAATATTACTGCTATAGGACCAAGAATTGATCCAACATACGGAAAAGGAAATAGCTTATTTAGAGCGGGTGCACATATCAGAAGAAATACTGGCATCTCTATCATGAACTCTATCATTGCAGGATGGCCGGTAGCGATTCAATTTGATGCGTCAACTGGTACTGCAGTAGATAAGAATATTGATGATAGCACAATTAGAATTAAGAACACCACTTTTGCTGGCAACACTGAAAATATTAAATACACTGTAAGTGGAACACCAACTGGCGCTTCAAGTGCAAGTTTATTGACTTGGTTTTCTAATCCTTTATTCGGAAATACAATCTTGAATACTGCTGGTCCAGATGTGTTGAAATTAATTCAACCATTTAATTATACCAACCCTGATTTTACACCATTTGCAAATGCGAATACAAGTACAGCTAATATTGCTTCTACTTTAGGCACTTTAGGAATCGGTGTACATTTAGATTATAGCAAGAATGGTGCTTTCACAGATAGTAAGTTACAAAATGCATTCTTTGAGAAAGTAACTTTCAGAGGTGCTGTAGCAACATCTGGTGTAAACCAAACATGGTGGAAAGGTTGGACAATTTGGAAATAGTCATTGTATTTAAATTGTACTATAAAAAAAATACCCTCGCAATTTGCGAGGGTATTTTTTTTATAAAGCCTTTTGATTTTTTATGAATCCCGTTTTATAAATAATTTATTTATGGAATTCAATTAAAACCTTATCCATTAAACGCTTCAGATACACCCTTGTGTAAAATCTTTCCAGCTCTAATATTTAATCCTTTTGCTAATGCTTGATTCTCGGCACATGCAATTTCCCATCCTTTATTTGCAATAGCAAGTGCGTATGGTAGAGTTGCTTGTGTTAAAGCTCTAGTGCTAGTTTGAGGCACAGCACCTGGCATATTTGCTACGCAATAGTGCGTGATACCATCTATAGTGAATACTGGATTTTCGTGTGTAGTAGGCTTGCAAGTTTCAATACATCCACCTTGATCCACCGCTACATCTACAATCACAGATCCTGCTTCCATTAGTTTTAAATCGGCTTGCTTTACTAAGTGTGGCGCTTTTGCTCCATGCAATAAAACTGCACCAATTAATAAATCAACAGTAGGTAATTTTTCTTTGATTGCTAATAAAGTAGAATATTGTGTTACAACATTCGCTGGCATCACATCCGATAAATACCTTAGTCTTGCTAAGTTGGTATCCATGATTGTTACATGTGCACCCAATCCTGCAGCCATTTTAGCAGCTTGTGTTCCCACAATACCGCCACCAATCACCAATACTTCTGCTGGCTTCACACCTGGAACGCCACCTAATAATTTTCCTTTGCCACCAAATGGTTTGCCTAAATAGTAAGCACCCACATTGATCGCCATTCTTCCTGCTACTTCTGACATTGGAACTAACAATGGCAATGAGCCATCTGGTAATTCAACAGTTTCGTATGCGATACAAACTGCATGCGTTTTCATCATCGCTTCTGTTAATTCTTTAGAAGCAGCAAAGTGGAAATAAGTAAATAATATTTGACCAGACTTGATCAATCCATATTCTGCAGCCAATGGCTCTTTTACTTTCACAATCATTTCTGCAATAGCATACACTTCGGCCGCGGTTGGCAAAATTTGCGCACCCACCGCCACATAAGCCTCGTCAGAAAATCCTGATCCACCACCAGCATTCATTTCAACATAAACAGTATGGCCTTGTCTTGACAATGCATCCACACCTTCAGGAGTTAAACCTACACGGTACTCCTGGATCTTAATTTCTTTAGGAACGCCAATAATCATAGTATTAGTTTTATTTCTGTATAAAGTTCTGTAAAAAGGAAATATTATTAATTATTTGAATAAATACAGTAAAAAATGCTTTAAAATTAAAAATAAATAGAAATTAGCAGTAAATTTGAGCTAGAATTAGCCTTTTCACCGAAATTCTTACGCTTATAAAAATAGTAGCTCATGAACTTAGACCCTACCGATCTTGCCATTTTAGGCATTTTGCAAAAAAATGCATTGGCCACTTTAAAAGACATCAGCGCCGAAATCAATTTGTCTGTTAGTCCCACCCATGACCGCATCAAAAGAATGGAGGCGGATGGCGTGATTGCTAATTATGTGGCTTTGATCAATCGAAAAAAAATTGATTTAGGGATGGTCGTATTTTGTCATGTTACATTAGATAAGCAAACAAAAAATAATTTCGCTGAGTTTGAACAAATCATTTTGAAATTTGACGAAATCATTTCCTGTAGTTTGGTGTCTGGTAGTTTTGATTATTATTTAAAAGTGGTTAGCAAAGATGTAGAGACCTACAATCAATTTTACCAAGAAAAACTAGCAGTGCTTCCAATGGTGGCGCATATCAATAGTTTATTTGTGATGGATGAGATTAAAACAACAACTGCATTGCCACTTTAATTAAGTTAGCACTAATTGTAATACAAAACGTACCATTCAATTTATTATTTTTAGCTATTCCATTATTAAATTATTTGAATTTAATTTTCACTAATCAACGATCCAACTATGTACGATATACCTCATTTTAAAGCAAGCA
>CAXNMZ010000008.1:0-21784 GCA_964203125.1 Chitinophagales bacterium
ATGTCTAAAAAAGTTATTGTAACGGCAGCGGTGCATCCTTTTTTATTAGCAACGCTAGAACAAAAAGGTTTTGAAATTTGTTTCGAACCAACGATTACTTATGATCAATTAAGCCATCAAATTTCAGATGCTGTTGGATTGATTGTGACTACAAGATTATCTATTGATGCAAAAATAATTGAAAATGCAAAGGCGTTAAAATGGATTGGTCGATTGGGAAGTGGGATGGAATTAATTGACACCGACCTGGCACAATCTAAAGGCATTCTATGTGTGAGTAGTCCAGAGGGAAATTGTACTTCCGTTGGTGAACATAGTTTGGGCTTGTTATTGAATTTAATGCACCGCATTCATAGTGCTTATGGTGAAATCAAAATGGGTCAATGGGTCAGAGATGCGAATCGTGGCGATGAGCTAACTGGAAAGAAGGTAGGCATCATTGGGTTTGGACATACTGGAACAGCCTTTGCAAAAGTATTGACTGGATTTGGTGTGGAAATTATCGCCCATGATATTTATCCTAGAGCTCTGGGCTGGCAACAGTTCCCTCATGTTAAAATGGTCCAATTGGAAACGATACAACAAGAAGCCGAAGTGATTAGTTTGCACCTGCCTTTAACGCCTCTCACATCGCATTTTGCAAATGCCCGTTTTTTCGAATCATTAAAACAAAAACCCTATTTTTTGAGTACTTGCAGGGGTGGGGTCACATCTACTCAAGCATTGCTTGAAGCGCTTCAGCATCAACAAATTAGAGGGGCTGGATTAGACGTCCTAGAAAATGAACAGCTAGATACCTATAACCACTCCGAAAAGGCCAATTTAGCAGCCCTAATGGCCATGCCAAACTTCATTTTAACCCCCCATATTGCGGGCTATAGCCAAGAGGCTTATTATAAGATGTCCAAGATCCTATTAGAAAAATTAGGGCTCATTTGACCCTAATATGATATCTTTGTCTCATGCAACGCTCCAATCAGGTGGCGTTGTATTTTTTTTATAAAAACTGAAGGTATGAGCGAAACAAACGTATATGTAACCCAAGAGACTTTTGATAAAATGCGTGAGGAATTACAACGCATGAAATCTCATGATCGTCCAGCGGCATCAAGAGCGATTGGAGAAGCAAGAGAAAAAGGGGATTTAAAGGAAAATGCCGAATATGATGCAGCGAAAGAAGCACAGGGCATGTTAGAGTCTAAAATCAAGCAATTAGAGGTCGCCGTTTCGAATGCAAAGATTGTAGACACCAGTACCATTGATACAAGCAAAGTGACCATATTGACCAAGGTGACGATCACCAATTTGGCTACAAAAAAGACAGTTACGTATCAATTAGTAGGAGAGAAGGAAGCAGATTTAAAAGCAGGTAAAATTTCCGCATCTTCTCCAATTGGGAAAGGATTGATCGGTAAAAAAATTGGTGAAACTGCAGAGGTTCAAGCGCCCAATGGTGTGATGAAATTCAGCATTGAGAATATTACCATTTAAGAGAACGATCCAATTTGCAATGACTATTTTTTCAAAAATAATACAAGGTGAAATACCTGCCTACAAGATTGCAGAGAATGAGCTATTCTTTGCTTTCTTGGATATTTTTCCTTTGCAGAAAGGACATGTATTGGTGGTGCCTAAAATAGAAGTAGATAAAGTGTTTGAACTGCCAGACAGTTACCTTTCTGAATTATTAGTTTTTGCAAAGCCCATTGCAAAAGCAATAGAGGATAGTTTCCCATGTAATCGTATTGGCATGGTGACTGTTGGATTAGAAGTGCCTCATGCGCACCTGCATCTAATTCCAATCAACCAAGCAGAAGACCTTAATTTTTCCAATCCAAAATTGCAGTTGTCTAAAGAAGAATTGATTGCAATACAAGAAGCGATTATTGCTAAATTAGCTTGATCATTTTAGAGTAATGTATCACTATAGCGATTCTTATTGTTATTGCGATTACTTTGAAACAGATATCATCTTTTAAATTTGGCTTCCTTCTTTAAATTTTTCTTATTTTTTTAAACGGGCAGGATTTTTTTGAATAAAATCATCCCAACCTCTCAAACCCTTTCCAGTACTAATCACTGGTCGATTGATTTGATGCCAATGACATAATGCTACTGCTAGCGCATCTGTGGCATCGTAGTGCTTAGGTTTTTCTTTTACATTCAAAACACGCTCTAACATTTTCCAAACCATCTCTTTATCCGCATTGCCGTTTCCTGTAATGGATTGCTTCACTTTTTTGGGTGCATATTCTGTCACTGGTGTGTTGTAGTGCATGGCAGCTGCAATGGCAACACCTTGCGCTCTTCCTAGCTTTAACATACTCTGTACATTCTTCCCAAAAAAGGGGGCTTCGATTGCAAAATGCGCTGGATGGTAAGTTTCCATCAATTCAATGATCTTAGCATGAATCATCTGTAAGCGGGCGTAGATATCCTTTTCTTTGGTCAATTTAAGCACATCCATCATAATGATTTTTGGCTCAACACCACCTTGTAAAACAGCATAGCCTAGTATTTGTGTTCCAGGATCAATACCTAAAATAATGGGTGTTTTTGACATAGGCATAAAGTTACAGATATCCCTTCAAAATACGATCTTTACAAAATATGAATTCGAGTAAACTAAAGCCATTACTTTCTCTTGGAAATAAATTGATTGGTTTCATCTTATTTGTGATTTGTGCTATTGCGATCTACAATAAGGTCTTGCAAAATGAAAATCTGAATCAATATGGGGCAGATTTAAAAATACAATTGGCCAAAATTCATTGGACAGCTTGGTTGCTTATGGGTTGTTTATTGACGTTGAATTATACCATCGAAGCCATCAAATGGAAATCTGTGATCGCGTCTACAAATACATTTAACACATGGCAGGCACTTAGGGCAGTATTGGTAGGGCAGGCTTTTTCATTTTTTACACCAGCAAGGTCTGGCGACTATGTGGGCAGAACTTTATTTTTAGCCCCTGGAACAAAATTGAAAGGTATTACACAAATGGCATGGGCTTCCTATGCACAAATTTTAATGACAATCTGTTTTGGATGCTTTGCCTTATTTTGGAACCTTCCATTTCTCCCATGGTTAAAATGGATTGCGCCATTAGGTGGAATCATTGCATTGTTTTTATTTTTTTACAATCAGCCTTTAAAAGGTTGGTTATCCAAAATAAATCTCTTGCAAATTGATACTACTTTAAAATGGAAACTACTTGCGCTTGCATTAGCACGCTATAGCATCTACCTCATGCAGTATAACTGGGCAGCACAAATGCTTTCGATACCTGTGGGCTGGATGGATTTTAGCATTGCCATTATGGCTTTATTATTTTTCCTGAGTATGATACCTGCAATTAGTTTGACTGATTTAGTGATTCGAGGTCAATTGTTTTTATTATTAATGGCGCCATTCTACCAGAACGATATCATGCTCATAGCATTAACTACCTTAATTTGGATTGTCAATTTTTTAATACCATCTATCTTAGGTGCTATTTTATTGCTTGGTTTTAGATTAAAGCAATAAATTTATAGTCCATATCCCAACTCATGTTTTTATACCTCTTTCATATTTGGATGGCTACCATTTTAGCTGTGATGCCAAAGCAGACCAAGGAGCTATGTAGTCAGTCCAATACATCATTTATGATTGGTGAAAAAATTACTTACACCATTTTTTATAACGTGATAGGCTTGTATGTGAATGCAGGTACCGCTCAATTTACTGTAACGCCGACTAAATGGGAAGGGGATGCTGCTTTTGCTTTTACTGCCACTGGTTATTCCAATCGCAGTTATGATTGGATCTTCAAAGTGCGAGACAAATATGAGTCCATCGTAGATAGTAAAACTTTATTACCTTATTTTTTTAGTAGAAGCATCAATGAGGGTTCATTCCATCAAAATCAAACCCTAACCTTTAATCAAAAGTCCAACGAAGTCAATACCCATAAAGGCAAATCGTTTAAGGCAGCAGATTGTACATTTGATGTCATAAGTGCTGTGTATGCCGTAAGGAATTTAGATTTTAGTAATCTGCAAGTCAATGAGAAAGTGTACTTAAATTTTTTCCTTGACAACGAATTATTCCCTTCTTATTTTAAATATTTAGGTAAAGAAATTATTCAAACTAGGTTTGGCAAATTCAATGCCATTAAGATTGCTCCTTTACTTGTGAAGGGATCGATGTTTGATGGCGGAGAGCGCATGATTATCTGGGTTACAGACGATGACAACCATATCCCCATTAGAATTGAAACACCTATCATTGTAGGCAGTATCAAAGTGGACATGAATAGCTATGAAGGGTTAAGACATCCTTTGAATGCCATGATAGAATAAGCGTAGTTCCTGAAAAAACATTTATTTTTTACTTGAGGTCAGCTTGTTTGATTCTAATTAAGCTTTATTTTTTTAAGCTATCTAAGCTAAAGCAACTTTTTGCTCTAATCCCTTTTTCAGTCATATGCAAATCACAGCATTCATTGACCGAGTCATGTTCAAAAAATAAAGTATAGTTTTTGGTACATGCTTCGTTTAAGAAGATTTCTTTTTCGTTGAGTGTAAAAAGCGGTTGCATATCATAGCCCATCACAAAGGGGATAGGTAAATGTCCAATAGAGGGCAATAAGTCTGCCATAAAAACAATTTGATGCTTCCCAAATTGAATTTTAGGCAAGAGCATGCCCTGCGTATGTCCATTGACAACAATACAGCTGATATTTTCTGCAAAATGAATTTCTTGTAAACTGGTATCGCTTTTAAATGCAGGGATCTCAATTAATTTTAATTGACCACTCTCCATTAAGGGCATGATATTTTCTTTTAAAAAGCTTGCTTTTTCTCTTCTATTTGGGTTTGTCGCTGTTTCCCAATGTGGGGCACTTACCCAATAGGTTGCATTGGGCAAAGCCAATTTGAGCGTTCCATTTTCATCATTCACAGCGCCACCTACATGGTCAAAATGTACATGCGTTAAAAGTACGTCAGTAATATCTTCTGGCTTGAATCCATGCTGGGCAAGCGCCTCAGCAATTGTTTTTGTTTCAGTGGGTTGATAATGGCTAAAGAATTTGGCATCTTGTTTATTACCCATGCCAGTATCAATTAATATCCTTCGATCACCTGATATAACTAGCATGCATCTAAGTGCCCAAGTACATAAGTTATTTTCATCCGCAGGATTGGTCTTATTCCAAATGGATTTTGGCACCACACCAAACATAGCACCCCCATCTAATTTAAAATTACCTGTATGGATACTATAAATTTGCATGCTTATTTTTTAGCGATGTTCTATACAATAAAATTAAACCAATGATAAAAAATACGCACAAGCCAAGGACGGCATTTTTTTGAGAGCCAGTTAATTCAATGATAAAACCAAAGCTAAACATACCAATGACGATGGCTACTTTTTCTGTGACATCAAAAAAGCTAAAGAAGGAAGTTGTATCTTTTGTTTCTGGCATTAGTTTAGCATAAGTACTTCTACTCACGGATTGTATGCCTCCCATGACAAAGCCAACCATGGTGGCTAAACAATAAAATTCATTGATACCATTTCTTGGGACATAATAACCAATGATACAAATGAGGATCCAAAAGGATACTGCGATCATTAAGGTATTAAAATTACCCAATTTCACTGCCATTTTACTCATGAGCATAGCACCTGGGATGGCCACCAATTGAATGATTAAAATAGCAATGATCAAGTTGGTTGTGGGGATATTTAGTTCACTTTTTCCATACAATGTGGCCGCTAGCATCACTGTTTGTACGCCCATATTATAAAAGAAAAAAGCCCCTAAAAAACGATCTAAAACAGGCATTTTTCTTAATTGCAACCAAACCTTATGCAGTTCTTTATAACCGCCTACAAAAATATTATCTGATTGATCTGTCTTTAAGTTTTTTTGGCTAGCAGGTAATCTAGTAATGGCCCAATGTCCAAACCCAAACCACCATACACCAGCTAATAAAAAAGAAATTTGAGAAGCTTTGCCAACGGTGATTCCAAATAAGTCTGGTTTTAATACAAAGACAAAACAAATTAATTGTAAAATAACGGCGCCAATATAACCCATCATAAATCCTTTTGCACTCACACGGTCTTGGTCTTCTGGTGCAGCAATTTCTGGTAAATAGGAATTATAAAATACCAGACTACTCCAAAAGCCAATACATGCAATGATCATGGAAATTAATCCCAATCCTATATGGGAAGCATCAAAAAAGTACAGACTGCAACATGCTAAACTTCCTAGCGTACAAAAAAATCGTAGAAACTGTTTTTTATTCCCTCTAAAATCTGCGATGGATGATAGGAGTGGAGACAATAGGGCAACAATTATAAATGCAAAAGCTAGTATATAATTGTATAAAGCAGTATTAATGAATTCAAAAGATCCAATTTGCACTTTATCAACTAAAGTGTCCTCATTGCCGTCTCCTGTAACAGCCTCATAAAATGCAGGAAAAATGGTAGAAGAAATTACAAGACTATAGACACTATTGGCCCAATCGTACATGGCCCAACTGTTGATGACTTTTTTAGATGCAGTTTGCATATTGCAAGGGGTTTACACTCAAAATACGAATAAATGCTAATGTATCTTAAAATCAATTAGGCTTTTTGAAGGAAGAGCCAAGCAAGCATGGATAAGCCTAAGGCAATGCGGTACCAACCAAATAGAGAGAAGCCTCTTTTTTGGACAAATTGAATAAAGAATTTAACGCTGATCAATGCCACAACAAAGGCCACGAATCCTCCTATGCATAGATTGATTAAATTGTCTGTCACAAATACTTCTGGATGGTCTTGGTACACGTCTAATGTACTTTTTGCTGAAGCTGCAAGCATGGTTGGCACAGCCAAAAAAAATGAAAATTCTGCAGCAGCTTTCTTACTTAATTTTTGGCTTAATCCACCAATAATGGTGGCGGCACTTCGGCTAAGTCCGGGAAATACAATGGCCAATACTTGAAAACACCCAACCCAAAATGCTTGTTTAAATTGTATAGGTTCATGATCTACAGGAGCGACTTGTTTTTTAAAATAACGATCAATAAATATCAAAGCAATACCACCCAATACCATGACGGTTGCAATGACCCATAAATTATCTAATACAGCGTCAATGTATTTTTTTAGTAAAGCGCCAAAAAGCAATGCTGGTAGCACTGCTAAAAGTAATTTTAAATAAAAACGGTAGTCTTTGAAATTGAAGAATTCCTTACGATAGATCACCACCACCGAAAGGATTGCAGCAAATTGTATCACAATTTCATAAAGGTCTACAAATGGGCTATCCGCAATGCCCAAAAATGGATTGGCAAATTTCATATGTGCCGTACTCGAAATGGGTAAAAATTCTGTGATACCCTCAATAATGGCAATGATAATGGTTTGTATCGTATTCATAGTCTGGATTAAAAAAAAGAGCGATGCAGGCATCGCTCTTAATAGGTATAAAGAAGTTTAAGCTTTTTTGAATAAAGCATATATTTCTACAATAAATCCTGCAATAATACACAATGGTGCAAGTGTGATTCTTCTAAAACTATACACTTCGTTTTCATTGAATACATTTGGGTCGGCACTTTTACCACCAGCCATTAACAACATGCCCCCAATAATCAATACGGCGCCAATGATCATCCAAGTGTAATTGGATTTTCCAAATAGGTCTAAAGAGCGTTTTGTATTTTTTTCTTTCATAATAAATAGATTAATAAAGTTCGTCTAATTTCATTTTTAAATATTTCACTACACTTCGGTAAGTGCTTAATACAGAGATGCTAATACCAACAATGATTAGCCCGCCGAATAATAATAAGCTATTACCAATACCTTGTAAGGTTTGAAGTTGGGGAAATTGTGAAGTGGCCCACTGGATCAATCCAAACAATAAAAAGATAGCAATTAAAGCGCTGATTAATCCATTCATTAAAGCACGTATGACAAGTGGTTTTGAAATAAAGTTTCTTGTCGCACCAACCATTTGCATCGTCTTAATTAAAAAACGATTGCTAAACATGGCCAAGCGAATGGTGTTGTCAATACTAATAATCACAATGGCACATAAAATAACAGACATCACTAAAAAGATGAAGCCAATTTTAGTAGCACGCTCGTTTAAATTAGTGACTAAACTTTTTGGATATTGAATATCCGCTACATCCTCTTTGAAATTGCTAGCAATGCTTTCACTTATTTTAGATAAGCTATCTGGATTAACATAGTCTGCTTTAGCAAAGAAATCAATGCTCTCTGGCAATGGGTTGACTGCTAAAATTTTTGACCAATCCTCGTTATTCTCCTTATTCCAAATTACTTTTGCTTTTTCTTTGTCCACATATTCTACGTTTTTAGCGTAGGGTGCGGCAGCAATAAAGGCTTGAATTTTACCCACCGTATTTTTGTCAGCAGTTCTTAAGTAAACGCTAATTCTGATATCCTCTTTGAAATTATCTCCAATAGCATGGAGGTTTAAGAAAAACCAACCCATGATCCCCATAATGAACAACACAATGGCTACGCCAACAATGCTGTAGATATAGTTTGGTTTGCTTCTCTTTAAAGATCCATTTCCGGATACTGCCATGGCATTAAAATTTTACTTGTTCGCACTGCAAATGTAGGGTTTTGAACGCTAAAGACTTACATTTGCAGAGGTCGAATTATACCCAATTTTGTTAAAAATAGGAGGTATAGTGGGCCGGTAGATTCAAAACCGAATAATTACAGATTTTTAAGAAAATTTAGCAGATGGAGTATCAGTTTAGGACGATCGAAAAAAAATGGCAAACTAGCTGGAAAAATCAGAAAGCATATCAGGTTTCCAATCAAAGCAATAAGCCAAAATGTTATGTCTTAGATATGTTTCCTTATCCAAGTGGGGCTGGCTTGCATGTGGGCCATCCTTTAGGCTATATTGCTTCTGATATTTACAGTAGGTATAAAAGATTAAAAGGATTCAATGTATTACATCCCATGGGGTATGATGCTTTTGGATTGCCTGCAGAACAATATGCCCTGGAGCATGGGGTGCATCCTTCTAAAAGCACCCACGAAAATATTGATAATTTTAGAAGTCAATTAGACAATATTGGATTTTGTTTTGATTGGGATAGAGAAGTCAGAACCTGCGATGCCACTTACTACAAATGGACCCAGTGGATTTTCTTGCAATTGTTCAATAGTTATTTTGATCGCAATTTAAATAAGGCCAATCCAATCAATGCATTGGTGAAAGTATTTGAAACCCAAGGCAACTTGCAATATGTATGTCCTGCGGATTCTGATTTAAATTTTACTGCAGCTACTTGGAATAGTTGGGATGAAAAAGCCCAGCAAGATGTGTTGATGCAATATCGATTGGCATTTTGTGGTTTTGGAGAAGTGAATTGGTGCGCTGCATTAGGCACTGTCTTAGCCAATGATGAAGTGATTAATGGGTATAGTGAAAGAGGGGGACATCCTGTAGAAAAAAAGAAATTACGTCAATGGTATTTGCGCATCACGGAATACGCAGATCGATTATTGGCAGGACTAGATACCATCCAATTTAGTGATGCAATGAAAGAAATGCAAGCAAATTGGATTGGTAAAAGTTATGGTGCAGAAATTGATTTTAAAGTGGCGGATCAGCCTGCAGTGCTTACAGTGTATACAACTAGACCGGATACTGTATTTGGAGTAGATTTTTTAGTAGTCGCACCTGAACATGCATTGATACAAGAGATTGTGCCTGCATCTCATCAGCAAGCAGTGAACGACTATATTGCCTATGTAAAAAGCAGAAGCGAGCGTGAGCGTATTGCAGAGAAAAAAATTACAGGCTGCTTTACAGGCGCCTATGTAGTGAATCCATTCAACCAACAACGCATTCCAATTTGGATTTCTGAATATGTACTTGCAGGATATGGAACAGGCGCCATTATGGCGGTGCCTTGTGGAGATGATCGTGATTTTAAATTTGCACAACATTTTAATATTCCTATTACCAATATCATTGGAGATGCATATGATGGCACTGCTGCCAATCCTACCAAAGAAGGTATTTTATCCAATAGTGATTTTTTAAATGGGATGATTCAAAAAGATGCCATTGCGATTGTGAATGAAAAATTAGAAGCAATGGGTATCGGAAAAAAGAAAGTTAATTTCCGTATGCGTGATGCTGCATTTAGCAGACAACGTTATTGGGGTGAGCCATTTCCAATACAATGGAAAAATGGCATTGCGTATCCTTTATCAGAAAGCGACTTGCCTTTGTTATTACCCACTGTCGAAAACTATGGGCCTGGTCCAGATGGGGAAGGGCCACTAGCGAATATCGAAGACTGGAAAGCCAATCATTATGAAACCAATACCATGCCTGGATTTGCGGGTAGTAGCTGGTATTTTTTAAGGTACATGGATCCGCATAACACCACTGAATTTTGTGACCGAAAAGTGAGTGATTATTGGGGTCAGGTAGATTTATATATTGGGGGCACTGAACACGCTGTAGGGCATTTATTATACAGTAGGATGTGGACCAAGGCATTGTATGATTTAGGGCATATTGGTTTTGACGAGCCGTTCAAAAAATTATTGAACCAGGGGATGATTCAAGGAAGTTCCCGTTTTGTATACCGTAAAAGAGGGACTCAAGTATTTGTTTCTGCGGGATTAGCAAAGACTATGGAAGTAGATCAATTGCATGTAGACGTGAATATAGTGGATGGACAAGTATTGGATACAGCCGCTTTCAAAAAATGGAAACCAGATTATGCCAATGCGACATTTGAATTAGAAGATGGAAAATATATCTGTGGTGTGGAAGTAGAAAAAATGTCTAAGTCAAAATTCAATACGGTGAATCCAGATGTACTAGTTGATAAATATGGCGCAGATACTTTTAGGATGTACGAAATGTTTTTGGGGCCAGTGGAGCAAAGCAAGCCATGGGATACCAAAGGCATCGAAGGCGTACACCGTTTTTTGAAAAAATTATGGAGGTTGTTTTATGATGAAATGAAAGGTCAAATGTGGGTTGACGAAAAAGCCACACCAGCAGAATTAAAAGTGCTGCATAAGACCATTAAAAAAATTGAAGAAGATACGGAGCGACATAGTTACAATACTGCAGTGAGTGGCTTTATGATTTGTGTGAATGAATTGTTTGACTTGGGTTGTCATAAAAAAGAAGTGTTAGCGCAGGTCCTTGTTTTATTGGCACCTTATGCACCGCATATCAGTGAAGAACTTTGGTCCTTAATTGGCAACCAAGGATTGGTGATGGATGCGCCGTTCCCAATCTTTGAAGCGCAGTATGTTACGGAGACTTCTAAGGAGTATCCAGTGAGTATCAATGGAAAAGTCAGAGCCAATATCTCGATAGATTTAGATGCAACAGAAGCGCAGGTGCAGGAAATTGTACTCAATAATGAATTGATTCAAAAATGGATAGAAGAAAAACCAATAAAAAAACTCATATTCGTAAAAGGTAAAATGATCAATGTGGTGATTTAGTAAAAAATTTAATACTATGAAAAAAACAATCTTATTTGCAGTCGTTTTCAGTTTGCTTTCTTTTTCAGGGATAGCACAAATGCCTCAAAATGGTTTACCACGTTTTATACGTTGGGTAGACAATAATCAGTTCGTCTTGAATACAAAAAGAGGAGACGATGCTGCTGCTAAAAATTATTTGTACAATCTAACTACAAAGCAATACAGCGTTGCACCAGCAGAACTGGTGCCTACTGAAAAAGCGGTGTTCCTTAAAAAAGGAGATGTCTTTTTAAAAGAAAATGTTACAGAGACGCAATTGACCTTTGACAATGCAGAAGAAAAAAATCCAATACTATCACCTGATGGGAATTATGTAGGCTATACGAAAAACAATAATTTATACACTTTATCCTTAGCGACTAAAAAGGAAGTAGCGATCACCAATGATGGTGCGACAGGTATCTTGAATGGTTATGCTAGCTGGGTTTATTTTGAAGAGATTTTTGGTCGTTCAACACAGTACCGTGCATTCTGGTGGAGCCCAGATAGTAAGTATATTTCTTTTATGCGTTTTGACGAGCGTAAAGTACCCATGTTCCCTATCTACAATAGTGAAGGGCAGCATGGCTTTGTAGAAGAAACAAGGTATCCAAAAGCGGGTGATCAAAATCCAACAGTAAAAATTGGGTGGACTACACCAGATGGTGGAACGATTACATGGGCTGATTTTAATGAAGCTGATGATCAATATTTTGGATGGCCTATTTGGAATCCAAATAACAATAGCATGTGGTTGAGCTGGATGGATCGTGGACAAAACAACCTAAAAATCTATGAATTGAATATGACGACAGGTGCAAAAAAACCTGTGTACACAGAATACCAAAAAACATGGATTGATTTAGAAGACAGAAATGGTGGTAGAATTAATTTTATCCCAAATAACAAAGGATACATTGCACAAGCGGATGCAAGTGGATGGAATCAATTGTACATGTATGACATGGAAGGCAAATTGCAATATCCTATTACCAATGGTAAATTCACGATCTTAGGTATTCGTCAAATTGATGAAAAAAACAAGACCATTTATTTCACTGCAAGAGGCATTGAAAGTAGTGCTAGAATAGATTTATACTCGATTGGATTTGATGGTAAAAATCAAAAAAGATTAACAGTAGGGGATGTGAACAATGCGCAAGTGTATTTAGCACCTGATGCAAAAAACTTTGTAACGGTGTATAGCAATATACAAACACCAACTACAATGGCTTTGATCAACGCACAAAAGAAAACTTTAGAAGTGTTAGGCAGTTCAACACCAGCTAATTTCGATGCGACTAAGTTGGCTAAGACAGAATTGATTCGTATTAAGAGCGCCGATGGTTTATTTGAATTACCAGCCTTGGTGACTTGGCCTAAAAATATGGATCCAACTAAAAAGTATCCATTGTTGGTGAGTATTTATGGTGGACCAAATGCAGGTACAGTAATGGACAGCTGGTCTTCTAATCCAACTAAAGAAGCATGGGCACAAGAGGGTTTAATTCAGGTAGCATTTGATCACCGTGCGAGTGGACATTTTGGAAAAGAAGGTGTCAACTATATGTACCGTGACTTGGGCCATTGGGAATTGGAGGATTATATGACGATGGCAAAATGGTTTATCGCCAATGGTCAAGCAGACCCAACTAAAATTGCGATGACTGGATTTAGTTATGGTGGCTATATGAGTACTTATGCATTGACTTATGGTGCATCTGTATTTACACATGCCATGGCAGGCGGTAGTGTCACAGCTTGGGAATTATATGATTCACATTATACAGAACGTTTTATGGATACGCCAGCAGAGAATCCAGAAGGATTTAAGTCTAGTAATGTGATGACGCATCTTAAAAACTTTAAAGGGGTATTGCAGTTGGTGCATGGCACAATGGATGACAATGTGCATATGCAAAATTCTATTCAATTATTGAGTGCATTGCAAGAGCAAGGTAAAGCAGTTGAATTCATGTTGTATCCTGGAGGCCGTCATGGTTGGGGCGGTGCAAAAGGCAAGCATTTTACGGATTTAAAAAATCAATTTATTTACAAACACTTATTGGAAAAGGCAATGCCTGCTTCAAAATAATACAAGCAATGTCAAACCCAAACTTGGATAGGCCTTTTCAAAATGAACCAGCCCAGGACAGAGAATTTGAGAATACAATTCGTCCTGCTGTCATGGATGCTTTTGCCGGTCAGCCACAGTTAATTGAAAATATTAGCATTTTTATTAAGGCTGCAAAGCTAAGGGGAGAGGCATTGGACCATATTTTATTTCATGGACCTCCAGGTTTAGGTAAAACAACATTGAGTAGGATCGTCGCCAATGAAATGGGTGTGCAGATCAAAGAAACCTCGGGTCCTGTCATTGAAAAGCCAAGTGATTTAGCGGGCTTATTGACTAGCTTAGAACCGAATGACGTTTTATTTATTGATGAAATTCATCGATTGAGTACCGTGGTAGAAGAGTATTTGTATGCAGCGATGGAAGACTATAAGATTGACATATTAATTGATAGTGGCCCCAATGCAAGATCAGTGCAGATTAATTTAAATCCATTTACATTGGTAGGGGCTACCACTCGAAGTGGATTACTAACAGCGCCCTTGTTATCGCGTTTTGGCATTAAATCAAGATTGGAATATTATCCAGCGAATGTTTTGCAAAAAATTATTGAAAGAAGTGCAGGTATCCTAGAAGTGAAACTAGATTCAAGCGCTGCTGGTGAAATTGCTAGAAGGAGTAGAGGAACACCAAGAATTGCCAATGGCTTATTAAGAAGGGTGAGGGATTTTGCTCAAGTTTTAAATGATGGTATTGTTGATTTAGGCATCACGCAACATGCACTAAAAGCATTGAATGTAGATGAGCATGGCTTGGATGAAATGGACAATCGTATTCTACTTGCAATTATAGAAAAATTCAAAGGAGGCCCTGTAGGGATTTCCACTATTGCAACGGCAGTAGGTGAGGAATCGGGCACCATCGAAGAAGTTTATGAGCCATTCTTAATTCAAGAAGGGTTCTTGCAAAGAACACCTAGGGGCAGAGAAGTCACTTTTAAAGCTTACGAACACCTTGGGAAGCATAAGGGACAAGGCTTTGGAGACAATCCAGAACTATTCAGATAGACAATAAGTATACCATAAAAATTATTGTACGACTAGTCTAAATCCATTTCCATGGATATTGACAATTTCAATCGTACTATCTTCCTTTAAATATTTTCTCAACTTCGCAATGTATACGTCCATGCTTCTTCCATTGAAATAAGTATCACTACCCCATATTTTTTTCAATGCCTTTTCTCTGGTCAATAAGTCATTCTTATATTCTGCAAGCATTTTTAATAATTCATTTTCTTTTGGTGAAAGTACTTGTGTACTATCTTTTATTTTTAATTCTCTCAATTTTGGATTGAAATGATAAGCACCCAATTCAAATTCAATATTGTCTGTGATTTTATGGTCTTCCTCGTTGCGTTTGATAATGGCTTTAATTTTATGCATGAGCACATCACTATCAAATGGTTTAGTGATATAATCATCTGCACCAAGTCTGTAGCCTTGAAGGATATCTTCTTTTAAAGTTTTCGCACTTAAAAAGAATAAAGGCACATCTGGATCTATATCTCTGATTTCTTCTGCCAATGTAAACCCATCCACATTGGGCATCATGACGTCTAATAAACAAAGGTCAAATTTTTCACGTTGAAAAGCGCCAAGCCCTAATCTTCCATCTCTTTCAAGTGTAACATCATAATCGTTTAATTCTAAAAAGTTTTTTAGAACTAATCCTAAGTTACTATCATCTTCACATAAAAGGATTTTATACTTTTTCTTATCTTCCATAATTACTTGCTTTGTGTAAAGAAACACATTTTATTTTTTAAACTATAAAATGGGATTCCAATCTTTTGTTAAAAATATACCTAATGCTTATTAGTAATACAAAGGTCGCATATTCCGCAGTTATGAGGCGATTTTTCTCCAAAATATTTTGCAAGAAATACGTTTCTACATGTCACTAATCTACTGCCTATATAATCTCTCATTGCTTGAATTCGGTCTTCAAAAGCTGATTTTCTTGCTTGGTATTCGTCTAAATTAAGGGTCATAAATTCGGCAGATGCCCTGTTCCATTTAAATTGTACAATGGGTTGGTTGGCTTTTTGCTCCAATGAAATCATGCCATATTGTAGCAATTGTTTTAATTGTCCCTGTACAAATTCAATATCACGTTGTAATAATTTTGCAAGTATACCTTCATTGATAAACTGAGGGCTGTCTAAGATACCACCATAGGTCCTTAATAAGGTTTGCAAAACAAAGCCAGTATCAGGATATTGTTTTTCGAATAATTGAATGCTAATTCTGTTTTCAATGACTTGAACCAATGTGGGTTTGAAAGAACTTGGTGAAAATTTTACATGCCCCTCTTGTTCTATCCACTGTAATGCATTTCTTGCAATGATTTTGTCCCACTTAAATTGCAAACAAAATACCTCAAAGTCAAACAAAAACTGTTGTTGCTCACCCATGCCTACGGGCAACTGCACAAAATCGGCAAGGTCTTGAAATACTTTTTTAATGACCGCGATTGGAGGTATCTTTTTTTCCTGTAACTGATTCCAGTATTCTAGGTCATTTTGTTGGTAGAGTAAAATTGCTTTTGCTGGCAATCCATCTCTTCCAGCTCTTCCTGCTTCCTGATAATATTGCTCGATGCTGCCAGGAATATCAAAGTGAATGACTGCACGTACATTGGTTTTGTTGATCCCCATTCCAAAGGCACTCGTAGAAACGATTACCTGAAGATGCTCTTGCATCCAGTCCTCTTGTACTTTTTTGCGTTCATTCAATTCCATCCCTGCATGGTAACCTGCAACAGAAAATCCATAACTGCTCAACATACTTGCAAGTTGGGCCACATTGTTTCTTGTATTGCAATAGATGATCACAGATCCTGTGATGTCTTTTAGTAAATTCTTTAATACAAATAATTTTACCGTTTCTTTTTTAACTTGGTAGCTTAGATTAGGTCTTAAAAATTGATCTGTAATCAAATTGGCATCTTGCACACCTAATTGCACCAACATGTCTTTTTGTACCAAGGGAATCGCAGACGCAGTCATTGCTAAGATGGGTATCTTGGGAAATGTCTTTTTCAAAAAGTCCAGCTTTCGATAGCTCGGTCTAAAATCATAGCCCCATTGTGAGATACAATGTGCTTCATCAATGGCAAACAATTGAATGGGTAAGCTACTTAATAAAGTTTGAAAATGTTTTTGTGCTAATTTTTCTGGAGAACAATAAATGAATTGGTATTTTTTGGCTTCAATCTCTTTAAATACAATTGACTCCTCGTATGCACTCAGCTGGCTCCCTAATAAAACGGCCTTTAAATTTTTGGAGATTAAGTCTTTCACTTGATCTTGCATGAGCGCAATCAAAGGGCTTATCACAATACAAATACCTCTTTGATAAATGGTGGGCACCTGAAAGCAGATGGACTTACCTGCGCCTGTAGGTAACAAGGCAAGTGTGTCTTTACCAGCAAGAATCGATTCAATCACAGCTAATTGCTGTGGTCTAAAACGATCATAGTTCCAATGCTTTTTTAATATGTCAACTAAGGCTTCCAATCAATGAATTATGAATCTAATTTCTTTTTAAATAACCTTAAAGAATTCAATGCCAAGACCACATCACTAAGCGCCATGATCATAGCACCATAGGTTGGCCCCCAGGTACCTAAAAATCCAAATGCGGCAACAGGAATCGCAATAATATTATAGGAGAATGCCCATCCTAAATTTTCTTTAATGGTTTCATATGTTTTTCTTCCTAGGACCAAGGACATTGGTAGGTTCTTTAATCCACTATTCATTAAGACCACTTGTGCACTTTGAATGGCGATATGGGATGCATTGCTTAAGGAGATACCAATGGTGGCTTTTGCTAGTGCAGGGGCATCATTGATACCATCGCCTACCATTGCAGTGGGTGCAATTTTTATTAAAGCGTCTAGTGTGGATAATTTTTCCGAAGGACTTTGTTCTGCAATAATTTTTCGAATCCCCAATGCGTCTCCAACTTGTTTACATTTTGCAGCCCTGTCTCCACTCAATAAAATAGTAGCAATACCTTGACGGTGTAATTGATCTACCACTTCTTTTGCTTCTGGTCTAATTTGATCTGCTACATCAATCCATCCAATGAATTGATTGTTCTTTTGGATATAGATATTATGACCATCTTCAATGGATGTATCTTCTAATGTTTTAAATGAACCCGCCCAATAGGTATTGCCTTCTTTATCTGTTGCTTGAATACCCATCCCTTTTACTTCCTCAATTTTCGCCCATGCAATGGCCTCTTTTGTTTTCCAGGTTGCTTGAATACAATTAGCGATGGGATGGTTGGAATATTTTTCCAAAGAGTAGCTTAGAATTTTAAACGCATCTTCTGAAATTGTCGCTTGCTCATTTTGTACAATATGAAAACCACTCAATTCAAATTGCCCCGTGGTTAAAGTTCCTGTTTTATCAAAAACAACTTGCTTGATGTTTCTAAAAGTTTCTAAGCTTTTTGCATTCTTAAATAAGACACCATTTCTTGCACCTCTGCCAAGTCCAACGGCGATGGCTGCTGGTGTCGCCAATCCCATGGCACAAGGACATGAAATCACTAAGACTGCGATGGATCTTAACATGCTTTCACCAAATCCAATATTGGTAAAAAAGTAATTCCCAATTAAAGTGAGTAATGCAATCCCCACCACCAAGGGCACAAAGATGGCACTAATTTTATCTGCTAAAATTTGCACTGGGGGTTTTTCGCCTTGCGCTGCTTTGACCATTTTTAAAATGTTAGCTAGCACAGTTTGATCACCAACAGCGGTAACATAAGCTTTGATAGAACCATTTTCGATGGTACTGCCTCCTAATAAGATATCCTTCATGACACGATGCACTGGAATACTTTCGCCAGTGACAATGGCTTCGTTGACATCTGCTTCCCCTGATAATATTTTACAATCCATCGGGACTGTTTCACCTGAATTAATTAATAAAATATCACCCACTTTCAAGGTATCAGCTGCTACATTAAAAATAAGTTCTTTGTGATTTTCATCAAAGACAATCATATTGGCCATCACTTTCTGTGCTTTCACTAAATCTTTTAAGGCACGTTGGGTGGAAGCAATGGAAGCGTCTTCTAAATAATTACCAAAAAATACAAAAGTTAAAATCGTAGCTGTTGTTTCATAATAAGCAAACTGTGCTCCTTGTCCAATGATGGTTCCATATAAACTATATCCAAAAGAAGCGATTGCTCCAATAGATACCAATACATTCATATTTGGGATGCCATGTAATAAACTATTGATAGCACTTTTTCCAAAGTAGTTCATGCCTAAAATAAAAACAGGTAATGTCAATGCCAGTTGCACATATGGATTCATTAACCAATGAATATGCACGCCTGGTATCATATGCAGGATGAGCGGAAGCGTAAAAATCAAAGAGAAGAGGGCACGCTCTTTATTGTTGTCCAACCATTTTTTAGTGACTTCTTCTGTTGCTTGTCCCCTTACTTTGTATCCCAAACCTTGAATACCTTTAATCAAAGCGGGTTTTTGAGCGGCATCTGCCAATTCAAATTGCACTTCGCCTTCCATAAAGTTCACTTTAGGTTCATGTATCCCCTTGCTACTAAGATATTTGTGAATGGATAACGCACAATTGGTACAACTCATACCATCTACTTTCCATTGAATGTTTTCCATTTTAATTCATTTATAAGATAAAGGTACGAAACGATTTTAGGATTGTATTTGAAGCTTTATATTTGCAATATGGACCAAGTCTACACCCTTGAACAAACAGATCAAATTGCCGCTCAACTAGTGCAACAATACGCATCAAAACCTGTCTGGGTCTTTCAAGCACCTATGGGCGCTGGTAAGACAACCCTAATTGCTGCAATAGGGAGCGCCCTGGGTATTCAGCAAGCCATGTCAAGTCCTACATTTTCTATCATGAATGAGTATGAAGTAAAGGGCAAACTGATTTACCATATGGATTGGTATCGTTTAGAAAATGAGGCAGAAGCAAGGCAGGCTGGGGTAGAAGCGGCGATGGATGAAGCCGATATGTCCTTGGTGGAATGGCCAGAAAAAGCACCTAATCTAGTGCCGGAGCATGCAGTGGTGTTCTACATTGAATTCATCGACCCCGATCATCGTAGAATTTATACCAATCAGTAAAAGGGGTTAATCAATTAGGCTTTTCCTGTTTTAGGATCTCTGGTATTTTTGTATCTTCATGAAAATATTTCTTATGAGTGTAACCAAGCCCCAAATTCATCCTTCATTTTCCTATGAAACACAGGAAGAGGTATTGGATATTCCTCATAGTGCAAAGCCATTGTTGATTGGTATCCCAAAGGAGACTGCATTTCAAGAAAATAGGGTTGGTTTAATTCCCGAAGCTGTTGGGGTATTGGTAGCCAATGGACATCGCGTCATGGTGGAATCTGGGGCAGGGAACGGCAGCCGATATACCGATAAAGATTATGCAGAAGCAGGTGCAGAAATTGCTTTTGAAAAAGCAGCAGTGTTCCAATGTCCAATTTTAATCAAGACGGCGCCGCCAGTAGAATCTGATTTACCTTTTTTGCAAATGCATCAAACCATTATTTCTCCTTTGCATTTATCTGCCATCAATCAAGAAGTATTGGTAGCCATGATGGCAAAAAAAATTACTGCTTTAGCAATCGAAAATATCAAAGACGAAAATCAAAACTATCCTATCTTAAGAAGTATGAATGAGATAGTAGGCAGTGCGGTGATGTTGATTGCCGGTCAATACCTAAGTAATTTTAATTCAGGTAAGGGTGTTTTGTTAGGTGGTATTAGTGGTGTGCCTCCAACTAAAGTAGTGGTCATTGGTGCAGATATCACTGGAGAATTTGCAGTACGCAATGCACTTGCATTGGGTGCAAGCGTTAAAGTGTTTGACAACAATGTCTCTAGACTACAGAGATTACAAAATAATTTAGGTCAGCGTGTTTGGACCTCTGTCATTGAGCCAAAAATATTGGCAAAGCAACTTAAAACCTGTGAAGTAGCCATTGGCGCATTGACAAATGAAATTGGCAGAGCCCCCATTGTAGTGACAGAGGAGATGGTGATGAATATGCGACCAGGTAGTATCATTATTGATGTAGCAGTGGATAGGGGTGGATGTTTTGAGACCACTGAATTAACCAATCATGAAAATCCGATTATTATTAAGCATGATGTGATTCATTATGGTGTACCCAATATTCCTAGTGGTTTTGCGAGAACAGCAAGCCAAGCAATTAGCAATGTCTTGATGCATTTAATGGTGGAGATTGGAGATCAAGGTGGCTTAGAGGAAATTATTTGGCATCAATTGCATCTTCGCGAGGGCATTTATTTATACAAAGGTTCATTGACTGATTTTTACATGAGTCAAAAATGCAATTTAAAATATACCGATTTGAATTTGTTGATTGCAAGTAGAAGCTAAAAACTTGCTTATTTTTTAAAATCAGAGAGGGAGACTTGTTGACCACAAAATTGATATTCCTGTGGATCATTGCTTGCTACAATAATTAATTTATGCATGGCATATGCTTTCATTAATTGATGGTAGGTTTGAATACCTTCTTGATCCAGGTTACTACAAGGTTCATCCAATAATAAGATGGGGGCTTGATCAAAAATAGCCAAAGCCAATTTCAATCTTTGTTTCATCCCACTACTAAAATTTCTAATCTGTTTATCGGCAGCCTTGCTAAGTCCAATTTTATCTAAGAGGTCCATTGGATTTAAGTTGGATTGAATGGGTTTGAATTGTTGATGAAAAGCGATTTGCTCTAAGGCAGTGAACTCTTCCACCAGTTCTAAATAAGGTGCAGCAATACTGATATGCTGGAATATATTTGAGCTATCGATGGATTGACCATGGTTGTCGATCCAATGTACCTGACCTTTTGTAAGTCCAATATAACCTGCAATAATTTGTAGTAGGGTACTTTTACCTGAACCGTTATTTCCAATCAATGCATAATGTTGTCCTGTGACAAAACTGAAATTAAGATTGGAGAAAATCCATTCTTTATTGAATCTTTTTGATGCAGCTGTAAAGTGAATTTGCATATTAATCTTCTTCTGATGCACCTTTGACAAAACGCT
>CAXNMZ010000009.1:0-21604 GCA_964203125.1 Chitinophagales bacterium
ATTTTTTTCACTAATCGCATATAGTCCTTTATAAATTAAATTTGGGTCGGCAAATATCCTTCTTTTTAAGTGAGGTACAAAATAACTAAGGTCTCCACCGGTTAATAGGGCGTTAAATTTGCTGTATTTGGCCTCATAAGCGTCAATTACACCATTAATTTCGGCCGACATCCCCAAAACGACACCAGAAAGTAGGTTGGTTTTGGTGTCATAGCCGACCAACCCAAAGCTTGGTGCCGGTTCAATCAATGGTAAAAGTGCCGTTAAATCATTCATTGATTTAAAACGCATTTGCATTCCTGGAGAGATACTCCCTCCTAAGAACTGTCCTTTATTATTGACAAAATTATAGGTGATACAGGTGCCAAGGCAAATAACTAGACTATGCTGCTTGGGGTATAAATCTACAGCTGCTGCCACTAGGCCTAAACGATCTGCTCCAATGGTTTCTGGTTTGCCTACAGGCGTCGTGAAATTTAGTTTGGTTGCTGGGCCTAATAAATGAAATGGACCGTATGCAGTCAACATGCTTTCAATGGCTTGATCGTGATGGATCACGGAAGAAAGCAATGTTTTGCTGGGCTGATATTGGTCTAATAATTTTTTTACAGAAGCAATAGCATCATTTTCTAGCACCTCAATTTTTTCCAATTGGTTGCCTTTAAAAATTGCCGCTTTTAATCGGGTGTTGCCAAAATCAAAACAAATGGTTGTAGACATAATCATTTTAGTAGTTCAAAATTAATTGCTTTCAAGCAAACTTTAGGTAAAACAATAGGCAAGTTGCAAAAGATTTCGGTTATTTGAAGAACAATTAAGCGAATATGAAGGTTGCAGGGTTTACAATTATTAAAAATGCGGTGGTGAATGACTTTCCGATCTTGGAAGCCATTCGTTCTATTTTACCTGTGGTGGACGAAATGATTGTTTTAATTGGAGATTCAACAGATGAAACCATCGCATTGATTGAATCAATTGGCGACCCCAAAATTAAAATTCACCACTCCATTTGGAATAAAGATTTAAGAAAAGGCGGAGTTGTTTTGGCAGATGAAACCAATAAGGCATTTCAATTAATTGATGCAAGTTTTGATTGGGCTTTTTATATTCAAGGAGACGAGGTCGTACACGAAAAATACCATCCAGCAATTCGTGCAGCTTGTGAGAAATACAAAAACGATTTACCAGTTCAAGGATTGTTATTTAAGTACAAACATTTTTATGGCACTTATGATTATGTGGGTGATAGTAGAAAATGGTATGCACATGAAATAAGAATTATAAGAAATAATAAAGCAATCAGTGCTTATAGAGATGCGCAGGGTTTTAGAATTGGCAATCAAAAATTACCGGTAGCTGCTATTGATGCTAGTATCTATCATTATGGATGGGTGAAAAGTCCTGAACAGATGAGAAAGAAACAAAAAGAGAGTGCGGCATTTTGGAATGATGACAAACAGATGGAAAAAATAATAGCAAGTCCAGATTTTCATGATTTCTCTGAATTTGATTCTTTAGAACGGTTCACTGGAACACATCCGAATGTGATGTTAGACAGGATTCAGCAAAAAAATTGGGTGATTGATTTAGATGTTTCCAAAAAGAAGTTATCCTTTAAAAAATTCGTTTTATACTATTTTGAAAAGTGGACTGGCATTCGTCCTTTTGATTTTAAAAATTATAAAATTATCCGTTCTTAAATGTTTGATGTAACAGATATCGCAAAAGGTGTTGCCGAAGGTAATTTCTTATTGTTGGCAAAAACCATTTCACAAATTGAAAATAAAGTGGAAGGGACAGACGCATATTTGGCCAAATTGACTCCTAAAGCCATTCCAATCCTTGGTATCACTGGTCCTCCTGGCGCAGGTAAAAGCACTTTGATTGCAGGCTTGGTGGGG
Source organism: Chitinophagales bacterium (assembly GCA_964203125.1). Classification (GTDB taxonomy): domain Bacteria; phylum Bacteroidota; class Bacteroidia; order Chitinophagales; family Chitinophagaceae; genus Sediminibacterium. The sequence goes on from CAXNMZ010000009.1 coordinate 1,902, forward strand.
GAGTGGATTGCAGTAGGTAAAAAAGTAGCAGTCCTTTCGGTAGACCCCTCTTCGCCTTTTCACAAAGGCGCCATTTTAGGGGATCGCATTCGCATGAAGGATTGGTATTTGCATCCTCAAGTATTCATTCGTTCATTCGCTTCTAGAGGTCATCTAGGCGGCTTGAATAGTTCCATGATTGAATTGACTACATTATTACAAGCAGTTGGATTTGATCAAATAATAGTGGAAACAGTAGGGGTCGGACAATCCGAAGTGGAGGTGGCCTCTTTGGCTGATACCACTGTGGTGGTGTTAGTTCCAGAAGCGGGAGATGAAGTGCAGATGATGAAATCTGGATTAATGGAAGTGGCTGATGTATTTGTAGTCAATAAAAGTGATCGACCAGATGCACAGACTTTCACCAACCATATTCGTCAAATGATGATGGAGAATGGGTTGTCGGAAGACCTAGTCAAAGTAGTTGCTACCGTTGCTTCACAGGGTATTGGGATAATTGATTTGATTCAAGCAATTAAGGCGCATCAAATTGCCAAGACAACACTAGGCCTCAATCAAAAATTAATAGTTGCAAAAGTAGTTCAGCTAATTGTTGCGCAAAAAATACGTCAGTTGGATCTTGAAAAATTAGAGGAGGATGTATCGGTAGCGATTACAAAAGAAGGATTTAATATCTTTAGTTTTACACAAAATTATTTTTAATGGACGCCTCATCATCTGTAGCCATATTAATTGCAACCTACAATTGGCCTCAAGCATTAAAGCAAACATTAAGCTCTGTTGCCAATCAAACCATCTTACCTAATGAGGTCCTTATTGCAGATGATGGTTCTGATGAAAGGACTGCTAACTTGATTCAAGCGTTTAAACTCAATCATCCGACACTTAATATCATTCATGTTTGGCATGAAGATAATGGCTTTAGATTAGCTGCCATAAGAAATAAGTCCATACGCTTGGCACAATCAGATTATATCATTCAAATAGACGGAGATATCATTTTAGATCAACACTTTATTGCAGATCATTTAAGCCTTCAAGCAAAAGGTTATTTTGTTACGGGTAGTAGATTGCTTCTAGGTAAAAAAATTACGCAAGAATTGTTGGAATCAGAAAAAGTCAATTTTGCTTCTTTAAGGTGGAAGGGGAAAAACTTTTTTAATACGCTCAGAATACCAATGCTTATGAGCTTATTACAAAACGCCTATAAAACAAAAGGAAAATATTTGTATTATGTCAAAGGATGTAATATGGCATTTTGGAAATCAGATCTATATCTAGTAAATGGATATGATGAATCATTTAATGGGTGGGGAAGAGAGGATACAGATATTTGTATTCGTTTAATACATGCAGGGGTAAAGAAAAAATTTAACAAATTCGGTGGCGTGCAATATCATTTACATCATCCGCTTGCATCAAGGGATCAGCTAGAAGCCAATGACGCACTAATTGAACAACTAAAATTTAATCAAAAAAGTTTTTGTAAGCAAGGACTTGTCAATTCAGTGGAATAAAATTGAGCATTCAAATTAAATGGCTTTTTCATTCTTCCACCATCTATATGCGACGTAGCTCATGATGCCAAATGGCATTGCAGCTAGATAGAGAATACCTACATTAAAACCTTTGCCAGCTTCTTCACCAATCTGCGCAGCAGTTTTGGTACAGATAGAACATTGCGCTGTCCCTGCCAAAACAATCAATTGAAATATAAGAAGTAAGTATATGCTTTTCATAATGCAAAAATAGGCATAAAAAACCCCGAATAAACGGGGGAATCTATTTTAAAAAAAATTAAGCGTTTGCCTTTGGAGCCGCTGCTGCTGCCTTAATATTTCTTGTTTTGTGTGGTCTGCTCTTACCAAAAGAACCTAAAAAGCGCTTTCCTTTTGCTGTTTTTTTATCTCCTCTACCCATGATATTATAATTTTTAAATTGTGATTGGACTGCAAATATAAAAAAACCCTCTGAATAAATGGTTATCCGAGGGTTTTAATTCAAATAAATTTGAAATTACAACTTGCCGCTCAATTCTTTACCAGCCTTGAAACGAGCAACTTTCTTTGCTTTAATCTTAATAGCCTCACCTGTTTGTGGGTTACGACCAGTTCTTGCAGCACGCTTAGATACTGAGAAAGTACCAAAACCTACTAAAGTTACTTTGTCGCCTTTTTTCAAAGATTTAGTAACTGCTTCGATAAAAGCGTCTAAAGCTGCATTAGCTTGTGTTTTTGGACAATCAACTGCGTCAGCGATGTGTGCGATCAATTCTGCTTTGTTCATAGATGTGTTTTTTATAGTTTTAAACGATATAACAAATTTATTGAGTTTGATGAAACAAAAAAATATTTTAGTGTTTTTTTTATTTTTTATTTTTCCACTAAAACCCTTAAATAGTAAGGCTTTCCGCCCAAGGTCTATATTTCAATTTTGGACCTATATTAAGGGGGTATTGCTGTAATCCTTTACAGCAATGAATTACAGCGATTATGAAAATGAAAATGAGGCCAGTAATGGGTTTTGGGAGCTTAGCTATCCACAATCAATGCACAATTTTCATGCTTGTATTAAAGTGAAAACATTGTTCTCCCCATTGTTCCGTGACGCTAAAAAGGAGTGTTTCTGCGTGTTTTTCCTGGAATTCGGCCAATTGGGTAGCCGCTTTACTAAACAATTGTAGGGTAAAAGTAGGGGGTTGATCTGCTGCAAGGTCTAATTGGTAGAGCTGATGATCCCCAAAACAGGCTGTTGCAAGACAGCTTGGGATAAAGCTTTGCTTGATCCAATTCAACCATGTGGGTTCTATGGAAGGGTCTATTTGAAAACTAATATTGTATACAAACATGGATTTATTTTTTTATTTCTACAACAATCGGACAGTGATCACTATGTCTTATTTCGGGAAGTATAAATGCAGCTTTAATTTTTGTTGACAATACTTTTGTTGTACAAAGATAATCAATTCTCCAACCTTTGTTTTGCAATCTAACAGAAGGAAATCTTTGACTCCACCATGAATATGCACCAATGGCATCTTCATGCATATGTCTAAAACTATCTACCCAATTGTTTGCAAGTAACTGATCCATCCAAACCCTTTCTTCGGGTAAAAAACCAGAAGATTTTTTATTGCCTTTTGGATCATGTATATCAATTGCTTGATGTGCAATATTATAATCTCCAGCCACAATGATATTCGGTCTTTCTTTTCTTAGCGCTTCTACCCAAATGTAAAATTCCTCCAGCCATTGGTATTTATAGGCTTGTCTCAGGTCCCCACTTGTGCCAGAAGGAAAATATGCATTGATGATAGTGAGGTCGCCCAAATCAACTCTAATCACACGTCCTTCTGCATCACTCATTTCGTGTCCAGTACCATGCTCAATTAGACTTGGCTTTTGTTTACTGAATACGGCCACCCCACTGTATCCTTTTTTTTGGGCAGGATACCAAGCAATATGATATCCTAAATCTGTAAAAAGAGTTTGGTCAATATCTGTACTGCTTGCTTTTGTTTCTTGAACACATAGGATATCCACTTGGTAATCCTTAAGCCATTCGATCAATCCTTTTTTAATGGCTGCTCTAATTCCATTGACATTATAACTTACGATGCGCATGGATGTTTAATTTGGCGATTGAAAAATTTCACTATACGCCATCAACAATAAAAGCGATGTGATTGAACTTGGATACCCTTGCTGAATTGGAATAATATAATTGGGCTTGTTCCTTCCTTTTGCTGCCATGATTGCTACATTGTTGATGTAAATTATTTTAACATCAATATCATCGTTGAAAAGAATTTTAAAGGTATCCTTGCCAATATTCCCTTCAATTGATTTAGAGATAATGATCACACCTTTTGGGTAATTGCTATTTAATGCATAGATGGAGCTTGAGTCATAGCCATTGTAGATTTGGTTTGAATTAAAATTAAAGCCAGCACTGACTTTCTGCTCAAGCACTTTAAACCTGCCAATTAAATTGGTGTCGGCAAATATTTTATGGACGCTGTCTGGTAAAAATCGGATAGGGGGCGTAGCGCGCAATTCGGGATCGACCATTGGATTAAATTCAATATAAGCTTCCAATGTATAATCTTTATTTTCACTCACACTCCTTAATGGTTGAATTGCTTGATAGTATTCTTTAAAAAGAGTTTTGGTCCTTTTTTTAATTTCAGGTAAAATATCAAAAAAGGGGTTGTTGCTTGATTTATCTTTCGTGTCTATTTTCTGCATCATCGCAGTTGGCGTTCTAAGAACTACTCTTGCATTATTTTGTATAAACTGAATAAAATTTTTGTTTGTATCTACAGTAATTCTTGGCTTTGCTTGTAACAAAGGCATGGTAAAATTATCAGAGGCATAACTAATGGGCACTTTTGCCTCAATGTAGGCCAACTCTTCGCCGTCTTTGTCAAAATAACTGACACCAGATAGAATGGCTTTGAATAAGCTTTTAGGAGTGGTAACAGGTACATTGATTGGATAGCCAATGCCTTGATTGGCGATGGGGATCATACCCATTAAAATTGTTTTTTGGAAAACAGGTTTTTTAGTTGCATCTAAAATGGTGCAGGTTAAAAACCAAGTGGATTGAATACTATCTTTTTTTGGAATGTCAATATTCACCATTGAATTGCTGAAAGTTTGTTCTGGTTGCAATTCGTAAATTTCTAAATAAGCATGAAAAGCTGCGGATTGGCTTTGACTCCAATCAATCACTATTTTGCCAATTTGATTTGATTTGGTTAATATTTTAATTTTAGTTGGATAGCTTGGGTCTCTTTGAAGTTGTAATGGATTAAAAAGTGCTGTATCCAATATGCTGGCAAATGCTTGTACTTGTGTTGTAGTAGGGTGCCAATATTTTCCGTCTGGTCGAATACTAGAATACAATTGAACTTGTTCAAATGCCACTTGATTGGATTGTCCAAATGTAGCGATGCAAATGCATTGCGTGAAGAATAGACTTAAAAAGTAAAAGCTGTTTTTCATTTAGCAGGTTCAAATTGGGTAGTCAAATTTAGTTGATTTAGACGTTTAATACTTATTTTATTCTAACTTCATATCCCTTAATGGTCATCAAAGCATATGCAAACAAATGGTAAGTCAATACCCCACAAAAAGATGATTCCCTCACAAAAATTGGTTGAATTAGACGGGCCAAGGCCAAGGATGAAAGAGTTCAAATTTGCTGTTCAAATATTCATTGAATTTATAAAAGGGTTTAGAGCGCTCAATTTTGTGGGGCCTTGTATCACGGTATTTGGATCAGCTCGTTTTAAAGAAGGGCATCCTTATTATGAGCAAGCCAGAAAAATGGGTCAAAAAATTGCGGAACTAGGCTTTGTAACCATGACAGGTGGAGGTCCTGGAATTATGGAAGCGGCCAATAGAGGTGCTTATGAAGTTGGCGGGAAATCTATTGGATGTAATATTCAATTACCTTTTGAACAATCCCCCAATCCTTACGTACATAAGTCCATCACTTTTAGTTTTTTCTTTATCAGAAAAGTTTTATTAGTTAAGTATTCCTATGCTTTTGTAATTATGCCAGGTGGGTTTGGTACACAAGATGAATTTTTTGAGACACTTACATTGGTCCAAACTAAAATTATTAAAAATTTCCCCATTGTGGTCATGGGCAAGAATTACCACGAGCCATTCATGCATTGGATGGATCATATGATAGCAGAAGGCACCATCTCTCCAGAAGACAAAGACTTTATCTTATTAACCGATGATTGTGACGAAGCCATTGAGCATATTCATAAATATGTTTCAGGTTATGTGGTCACACCAAGAAAAAAATTCTGGTGGTTATTTGAAAAAGATTAATCAATCACAGGTTGCAACCACTTGGTGATATATTCTAAAGATTGATTTTTTCTTTTTGCATAATCAACAACTTGGTCCTGCTGTATTTTCCCTAAACCAAAATATTGACTTTGAGGATGTGCAAAATACCATCCACAAACACTTGATGCGGGATACATGGCTAAACTTTCTGTCAAACTAATGCCAGTATGTTGTTCTGCGTTCAATAAATTAAATAAGGTATATTTTTCGGTATGGTCTGGACAAGCAGGATAGCCTGGTGCAGGACGTATGCCTACATAATTTTCTTGAATCAATGCCACATTGTCTAGTTGCTCATCTTTCGCATAGCCCCAGAATTCTTTTCTTGTTTTAACATGTAAATATTCTGCAAATGCTTCAGCAAAACGATCTGCTAATGCTTGTAAAATAATTTTATTGTAGTCATCTAAATTATCCTCAAATGCTTTGATATGCTTTTCGATACCATGAATGGTCACCGCGAATGCGCCAATATAATCTGCTTTGTTTTCAGAAGCTGGACAAATAAAATCTGCTAAGGAGAAATTCGGTTGACCTGCTGCTTTTTTTGCTTGTTGTCTTAGAAAATGTAAGTCAACTTGGTTTGCACCATCGTTAACCATCACATCATCACCAGCAGAACTTGCTGGCCAAAATCCAACGGCTCCTTTTGCCGTTAACCAATTTTCTTCAATGATCTTTTTTAATAAGGCCTGTGCGTCTTGATAGAGTTTTGTAGCTACTTCACCAACTACTTCATCTGTTAAGATGGCTGGGAAATTACCATGTAGTTCCCATGCAATAAAGAATGGTTTCCAATCTATATACTCTACCAAAACAGAAAGATCTGTTATTTCAATTGCTTTATTACCAGTAAAATTGGGTGCAGTGGTATTGAATCCGCTCCAGTCAATCGCTACTTTATTTTCCAATGCGCTTGCATAAGGGATGCTTTGCTTCACTGTTTTTTTATTGTCAAAGTCAGACTTTAATTGCAAGTAGGTTTGTTCCAATTCTGCCAAGAAAGGCTTTTTTGTTTCTTTGTTCAACAAAGATCCAGCCACAGTCACACTTCTTGAAGCATCTAGTACATGGATCACTCCATCATTGTATTCAGGCGCAATTTTAACCGCAGTATGCATTCTAGAAGTCGTCGCACCTCCAATCATCAATGGAATGGTCATGCCACGACGTTTCATTTCTTTGGCAATGTAGACCATCTCGTCCAATGAAGGCGTAATCAATCCACTTAATCCTATGATATCCACTTGGTGTTTTTCTGCTTCTGCAAGAATTTTATCTGCAGGCACCATCACCCCAATATCAATAATCTCATAGCCATTACAGCCCAATACCACACCTACAATATTTTTTCCAATATCATGCACATCGCCTTTTACAGTGGCCAATAAAATTTTTGCTGGTCCTTTTGTTTGACCATTTGGATTGGCGGATGCGTTTTTTAATCTTTCTTTTTCTGCTTCAATAAAAGGTGTCAAGACAGCCACACTTTTTTTCATCACCCTTGCACTTTTCACCACTTGTGGTAAAAACATTTTACCTGCGCCAAACAAATCACCCACTTGATTCATACCCGCCATCAATGGCCCTTCAATCACTTCCAATGGTGCACTATATTGTAGTCTTGCTTCTTCTGTATCTGCTTCAATGAAATCGGTGATACCATTAATCAATGAATGCGCTAGTCTTTCCTCCACAGAACCAGATCTCCATGCTAATTTTTTAGTATTGGCTTCTGCCACTTGTCCTGCGTCTTCGCCTTTTGCTTTCAATGCATCGGCATATTGAATCAATGCTTCGGTTGCTTGGTTATCGTCGTTGTTTTGATTCAAGATGACATCCTCACATAGCTTTTTTAATTCAGGCTCAATCTCATCAAACACAATTAATTGACCTGCATTCACAATACCCATATCCATTCCCGCCTTCACTGCATGGTATAAAAACACCGCATGAATGGCTTCTCTTACGGCATCGTTGCCTCTGAATGAAAATGACACATTCGATACACCACCACTCACTTTTGCTAAGGGCATTAATGCTTTAATTTCTCTTGTCCCTTCTATAAAATCTACTGCATAATTATTATGCTCTTCGATGCCTGTTGCAATCGCAAAAATATTTGGATCAAAAATGATGTCTTCTGGATCGAAACCAACTTGTTCTACTAAAATTTTATAGGCACGCGCGCAAATCTCCACTTTTCTTGCTTTGGTATCGGCTTGTCCTACTTCATCAAATGCCATCACAATCACTGCAGCGCCATAGGCTTTGCAGATATGGGCTTGTTCTATGAACTTAGCTTCTCCCTCTTTCATAGAAATGGAGTTCACAATACATTTTCCTTGCACACATTTTAATCCCGCTTCGATGATCTCAAATTTTGAGCTATCAATCATGATAGGGATTTTGGCAATATCAGGTTCGCTCTGCAATAAATTCAAATAGGTCGTCATGGCTTTCACACCTTCAAGTAAGGCATCATCCATATTGATATCAATGATCTGCGCACCGCTTTCTGCTTGTTGACGTGCTACAGATAATGCCTCTTCGTATTTATTTTCCTTAATCAGTCTTGCAAATTTTTTAGATCCAGTCACATTGGTTCTTTCTCCAACATTCACAAAATTTGTTTCAGGACGAATCACTAAAGGTTCTAATCCTGCTAATCTTAAATAGGGCTTTATATGTATTACTTGATCGCTCATAATCTTAAATAGTTTTGTCTACAATAGGTAATTTTCTTGGTTGAATGCTGCGTACATTATCTGCCATATGTTTAATATGGTCGGGGGTAGTGCCACAACAGCCGCCTACAATATTCACGAATTTATTGTTCGCCCATTCTTCAATAAAATGTGCAGTTTGATGCGGGGCTTCATCGTATTCTCCCATCGCATTCGGCAAGCCTGCATTGGGATAGGCCGATGTATAACAGGTTGCTATTTGAGAAAGCTCTTCGATATGTGCACGCATTTCTTGCGCACCTAATGCACAATTCAATCCTACACTCAATGGTTTAGCATGCGCTACAGAAGTATAAAAAGCTTCTAATGTTTGTCCGCTTAAAGTTCTACCAGAGGCATCTGTAATGGTACCGCTAATCATGATCGGTAATTCTGGTTGTCCTATTTTTCTGAAATATTCTTTGATTGCAAAAATGGCAGCCTTCGCATTGAGTGTGTCAAAAATAGTTTCAACTAAAATAAGATCAACACCTCCATCCACTAATCCGCGAATCTGTTCTGTATAAGCGACTACCACTTCGTCAAAAGTGACTGCGCGGAAACCAGGATTGTTTACATCTGGAGAAAGACTCAACGTTTTATTCAAAGGCCCAATGGATCCTGCTATATATTTTTCTTTGCTATTTGGATGTTTTGCTTTGTATTGTTCCACTGCATCACGCACACATTTTGCTGCAGCCACATTCAATTCGTAGGCTAGTTCTTGCATGTCATAATCTGCCATGGCAATAGAGGTACTACTGAAGGTATTGGTTTCAATAATGTCTGCACCTGCTTCTAAGTATTCTAAATGGATGCCAGTAACGATGGCTGGTTGTGTGATACATAAAAGGTCATTATTACCTTTTACATCGGAATGCCAATTGGCAAATCTTGTTCCACGATAATCTTCTTCCGTTAATTTATGACGTTGAATCATGGTACCCATGGCACCATCAATCACTAAAATTCTTTCTTGTAAAGCTTCCTTAATTGACATAATACTACATTAAATTTTATGCAGCATCCAATAGGAAAAGAAGTAGGGGGGCGATAAGTGTACCGTTTATTAGTTCTTTTCTCCTTTCGGATGGCAGGGTGAACAATAAACAAATCCTCCTGCTGTTGCGCAGCGAAGATAGGGCAGAATCAAATGATGGCAAAATAATACCAATGCTTATTGATAACTAGCAACCACCTCTATATCCACTTGATCGGCAACCATATCAATTAAGACCCCGCCGATACCAAAATCCTTTAAGCTAACTGTAAACTTTGCGGTCGCTTTAGGCAAACCTTTTGATATGACAATCACCCCATTGGTTTGTATTGCTTTATTGACACCATGCACTTGCATATTGCCCTTAACGATGATTGGGTAGCTGCCATCTTTAGTGAAATTGACAGATTTGATATTGGTGATTTGGCCATTGAATAGACCACGTGGAAATTTATCTGACTCCACATATTCCTCGTTAAAATGCTTTTGCATCAGATCCATTTCAAAACTAAAATCTTTCATGAGCATGATGAAACTCAATTTGCCATTGGTTTCTAGACGACTCACGGTTTTTGTATTGGTGGCGTCAATATCTTTATCATCTACTGCGATGAATCTTACCGTTGCAGCTTTCGTACTATAAATTTTCTGTGCTTGAACTTGTCCAAAAGCAAAACTAGCTATCAATAGGGCGATTATTCTTAGGTGCATAAATCAATGTTTGAACATTAAAATTAGTAATTATTATTTATATAGCCAAATAGGTATGATTCAAATAGGGCTTCACTTCAAATAACAATTTACTTGATGTATTGTTGGATGGGTTGACGGTTGGAAATACTCTTGCCTAAGGTCATTTCGTCGGCATATTCTAATTCGCCCCCAAAAGCGATCCCTCTTGCAATGGTCGTGACTTTACACGCGTTGCCTGTCATTTTCTTTTGAATATAATAGATAGTGGTATCTCCTTGGATCGTTGGATTTAAAGCAAAAATCAATTCTGTCACAGCATTTTTTTGAATGCGCTCCATCAAAGGTTCAATGGTTAATTGTTCTGGGCCTATGCCATCCAATGGAGAAATGATCCCGCCTAATACATGGTATGTGCCATGGTATTGGCTGGTATTTTCAATGGCAATCACGTCTCTAATATTCTCCACCACACAAATGGTTTCTTTGGATCTAGAGGTGTTTGAGCAGATAGAACAGATAGGGCCATCACTGATATTATAACAGTTTTTACAAAATTGAATCTCGTTTCGCATTCTAACCAATGCCTCACTAAATTGGATGGTGCTGGATGCGTCTTGCTTCAATAAATGCAATACCAATCGCAATGCAGTTTTTTTACCAATACCCGGAAGTTTGGAAAATTCTGCTACTGCATTTTCAAGTAAGGAAGAGGGTAGTTGCATACAATTGTAAAAAACAAAATTAGGGTTTTAAAATGAGGTTCATTTCATTATCCCAATTAGACTTGATATTTAAAATTAGTTTCAGGTTGCGCACCAATTCTGGTTGCAGTTTTTTACCCATGAATTTGCCTGTATCCCAGCGCCCATTTTGATTGGCATCTGTCAATAATTTTAATTGATAATCTCCAGGCGGTAATAAATCAATGCGCAATAAGTTCTGCGTGATTGGGTAGCTAAATTTGACTTTCTGGTCCTGAATCAATAATAACACAGGATGCTCAAATTCTTGAAAGCCATTGATTCTTAAAATGGCTGAACCATAACTTGATTCAGGTTTGGTTTTAAATCGGATGGTATCTGCTTTCACTAAAAAATTGGAAACGCTGTCTATGATAGATTTTTGAGGCAGGACTAATTTGTAATCTGTATTGGCTTCCCATGGAAATCCAAGTTCAACTTGTTGTTTATTTTGCGCATTGATCGCTGTTACAGCACCTTCTTTTGTTACTAAATTAGTATCGGTGATGCGAATCGTGAAGCTATCGTTAAGGCGAATAGGTGTTTCAAAATTCAAAGTCAATGGACTTAAAATATCTTTTTCATTGCCTTCTAAATTGCTACTGTATTTTAAAAGGGGGGATTGTTTTTTTGCATTTTTTGCACCTGCAATAGTTGCTAATTTTTTTTCTTTTTTTGGAGCAGCTTCAAACGCATACAACTGAATGCTATCCTTTGTTTTTGTCGGGTCTACACTGCGGTCTAGGAATGCAAATAATTTTGTTGAATCATCATATCTTTTGTTGTAATCATTTGGAAGAATGTAGATATTAAAATCTTTTGCAGGTAAATATTTAAACTCAAAAATGCCTTTTCCATTGATTCTTGTATAGTAGGTTGGTTTGTCTTTATAGATGGCAGAATCATTTTTAATAGGATGCAAGATGGCAATTAAAGTACTATCCACCATGCCGGTTTCAGCAATTTGAACTTTTCCGAACAGTTTACCTGTGTCAATTTGATTGCCTGTACTAAATACATAGGTATAATTTTGAACAATATTACCTTCATTCACATCTCTTAAAGCATTGCCAAATTGTAAACTATAAGTGGTGTTTGCATTTAAACTATCTGATAAGCGAATGCGCACCATATTTAACCTTTGATCCACTAAAGGATTGTTCTTGATATTTGGGGATACAATCAATTGCTCTTGTAATGCATTCGTGGTGATGTATTCGTTAAAGCTGATCAAAATTTCCTTGGGGGCAATATTGGTACTGGAGTCTTTTGGTTTTGCATACACAGCATATGGGGGGATACTATCTCTAGGTCCTCCAGAAGGGGGTACAATATTAGCACAACCACCCATTTGAATGATTGCCATTGCAGTCAAACAACATAGGAGGATTGTTGGAATTAATTTTGATCGGATCATACTTTGCAAACTTAGTTAAATTTCCTCCTCTAAGGCATGTAATGCCACCGCTAGTTCATTGTTTTTTACAAAATTGCACCAATGACAATCTTCCTTGCCACAGCCGGTATAAAAATCCTTCTGTTGAATTTTTTCCCAGACCATTTTTATTTGCTGTTGGACTGTGGTAATGTCTGCTTCTGTAATAGCGATGGCAATCTTCTCAAAAGCTTTTTTCTTATTGGGTTCCACAAAATCAAATTCTGCACTTGTGACCTGCCAATTTTTAGGATGATGCCTTAAGAGTATTTTATAAAACACGGCCTGTCTCCAGTAATCTCCGCCATTTGGATTCTTTTCATTCGGGCCCTTTAACTGCTCTCTTGCGTTGTCAATATTACCCGTCTTGTAGTCAATCACCACCACGTCTTTTCCATTGAATTCAATTTTGTCAATCGCGCCCTTCAAAGGGATATCATTGACTACTACATTCGTGACCCTATATTCGGTTGCGACAATTTTATGCCATTGCTGCACATAAAAATCATAATAATTCACAAGGACAGTGCCACCAAGATCTACACGATCTTTAAATTCTTGTTGTGTAAATGCTTCACGATGCCTTTTCATGTAGAATTCAAAATCTTCTACAAGGGTTTGTTTATCGGGAAATACATTGCCTGCTTTTTGCATTTTTTCAAAAAGTTTATTCAGTGCATCATGGATCGCAGAACCAAAAGTGGTGGCTTCTGATTTTCCAGAAGGCACACGAATTAAACTATTGTAATAAAAACGCAATGGGCAGTTTAAGTAATTGTTTAATGCGGTGACATTCATCGAAAATTTATCCAATTTGGGCTGGATAAAATCGGCCTCTAATTGCGCAATGCTTGGCTTTAGTGTGGTTTCAAGTCTGAGCAATTTATATTGCATTTTAACGGATGCATCTAGTTGCTGGTTTTGTATTATACCATCATTGCCTTGTACTAATTCAATTAGAAATTGACTTGGTTCAAGTTCTTTTCCATCTGCCTTATACTTACTATATGAAATAGTTAAATGTTTTTTTGCTCTTGTGATAGCCACATAAAATAACCTTCTTAATTCTTCTTTGTCATCTGCTCTTTCTAAGCTACTCAGTACTGTATCTGGGAGCTTATAACCTGCAGCTGCAGTCGTTCTTTTTTTCTCCCAATAAGCCGCATTGGTACCTGCTAAAAACACATGGGTAAATTCAAGCCCCTTACTACTATGTGTGGTTAACAAATTCACTCCTGCATCTGAACCTAAGGTAATGGGTAATGGCAGGCGGATGTCTTCGCGTTTCATTAATCTAAAGATGTCAACTAAGGTCTTTAAATCTAAACTTGGCTTGCGATGCGTTTCCTCTTTGATAAAGTCAAAAAAGGAAGTCACCATATCCAATTCTGCTGCTTTATCATCGCTATTTAACACAGCTTGTATGATGCCTGTCTTTTGTAAAATCTGTTCGATCAAATTCACCAAAGTGACATTGGGGATTTGTCCAATTAAGTCTTCCAACACTTTAACTGCTTTTGCCACCTGCTCTAATCCACCTGTTGAAAATAAATCAGTTTGTACTTCTTGTGTTTTATCAATTAATACTTTTCTAAAACTATTTTCTTTATGGTTGTATTTTAATTGATTGGCCTCCACCGTAAGCGTAGCAATGGTGATAGGGGATATCTGCCACCATTTGAAATGGAGTATTTCAAATAATAAGTTAGCGCCCTCGTTGGGTTGATCCCATTCACAGGCTAAATAGTCTAGTATTTTTAAGATCTGCTGAATCAGTATTTGATCAAAGAGGTTGGCAGTTCTTCTGCTGTAAATAGGGATATTTTTTTGCTGTAAAAAATGCGCAATTTCAGTACCATACTTATGCTCTTTATATAAAACTGTAATCTCTTTAGGATCCGTCCCAGTTTCAATGAGTTTTGCAATTTTTTCTGTGATGTCCATCATCTCTTCCTGTGGATCATTGTATTGCAAGATGGATGGTGCAATATCAATGGATTGATTTTCGGGGAGGGATGCAATTAAATTTTTTGATAAGCCGCCGATTTTATTGATCAACCTTTCCTGATTTTGATTGATCACCTGTGTAGAGGCATCTAAGATAGGCTGGGTGGATCGGTAATTCTGTTCTAACACAATATTGACAATATCATCTTTGAACTGCGTTTGAAAATGCAACATGTTTTCGACATTGGCACCTTGGAATCTAAAAATACTTTGATCATCATCTCCTACTACAAATAAGTTGGGTTGCTCCCAATAATTCGTTAGTAATTGTACTAGTTCATTCTGTGTGCCACTGGTGTCCTGAAATTCATCTACTAAAATATACAAGTAACGTTCTTGGTATTGCGCTAATAGATTTTTATTTTCTTTGAAAGCAAGAATCACCCAATTAATCATATCATCAAAATCATAACGTCCATATTTTTTCATGAGACCTTGGTATTGGTCAAAAGCAGCCACGGCTGCTTTTAGTTTCCCCATTTTTTCAATCGCATCGTCTACAAGCCCCTGTTTAAGCGCTCCTGCTTCAAACTGTTTGTATTTTCTTTGGTACACAAATTCGTCTCTAAATGGGATGTCCTTTATGTCTTCATCTATCTGTGTCGTCAAAAATGCTACGTCCCATCCCTCTTTTTTCATGGCACTAAACAACTTGCTTAAGTTGGTCATCTCATAATACACATCTCCCTTGAATCGCTTTAAAGGATTGGTCTTATCAAATTGGTCTATGAGTTCTTTGAGTAATGCAATTTTTTCTAATTCAGAAATCGGGTCCAAACTTGGTTTCTCAAACAGTGATAAATTGTCTTGAATGATATCGTTGCAAAAAGAGTGGAAGGTGGCAATGGTTACTTTATAAGCTGCAGTTCCAATAAAATCCATCAATCTTTTGCGCATCGCGATTGCGCCAGCATCTGTATATGTAAGACATAAAATATTTTCTGGTGCGGTATCGGTCTCCAATAAAATTTTTCCGATCCTAGCGCCAAGAATTTGCGTTTTACCTGTTCCTGGTCCAGCAATCACCATCACTGGTCCCTCAATGGTATCCACTGCCTTTTTTTGTGCCTCGTTTAATCTTTTGTATAGGTTTTCAAAAGCCAGCTGCTGGTCTGCTTTACTAATCATGGGTTAAAATTAATGGCTTTGTAGCGATTTCATACAACAAAATGCCAAAAGCATTGTTAATCAAGTATGTCTAAAGTGTACACCATCCATACCGAGCAATTTATCCCAATTTCGTTGACAGAAGCCTGGGATTTCTTTAGTAGTCCAGCCAATTTGGCTAAAATCACCCCGGCGAAGATGGGGTTCAATATCATCAGTCAATTCCATGGTGAAAAAATGTATCCTGGTCAAATCATTGAATACACGGTGAAACCGCTTTTAAATATTCCTTTGTATTGGATGACCGAAATCACCCATGTGGAGCAAGGTGCCTATTTTGTAGACGAGCAAAGATTCGGTCCTTATACCATGTGGCACCACCAGCACCATTTCAAAGCAGTGCCGGGTGGGGTGAAAATGGATGATATTGTCCATTACAAAATCCCAATGGGGTTCTTGGGGGATATCGCCCAAGTGCTTTTTGTCAAAAAGCAGCTACAGGATATTTTTGATTTCCGTTTTAAAGCGGTGGAGGATAAGTGGGGTGCTTACAAGCCTTAGTATTTCCCTGTAGAATATATTTTAAAAAATAGTTCCCTATTCTGATTTTTGAGTACTGAAAATGTATCAACTTTGGTGTCTAGATTATTTATCCATGGTACAAAATTCAGGGCAAGCCCACAAACTCTCAGTGGCAGGTTTAATAGTTACTTTAGGAATTATTTACGGCGATATCGGAACTTCTCCACTTTATGTGTTTAAGACCATAGTTCATAACAAAATCATTACTGAGCAGTTAGTATATGGTGCCATTTCTTGTGTTTTTTGGACACTCACTTTACAAACTACTTTCAAATATGTATTGCTAACACTTCGTGCAGACAATAGAGGCGAGGGCGGCATTTTTTCCTTGTTTGCATTAATTCGTCGATATGTAAAATGGATTTATATTCCTGCCATTTTTGGAGCAGCATTATTATTAGCAGAGGGCATGATCACGCCACCGCTTTCTGTGTCGTCTGCTGTCGAAGCTTTAAAAGATGTAAAAGGGCTTGAAACTATTTTTGTACCTGGCAATAACTTGACGGTAGGCATTGTATTTGTCATCATCTCTCTTTTGTTTTTCTTTCAAAGATTTGGTACTAAAATTGTAGGTTTTGCATTTGGCCCAATTATGTTGGTATGGTTTTCCATGATTCTGATTCTTGGTCTTATTCCTGTGTTGGGAAATGCAGCAATTTTAAAATCATTGAATCCTTATTATGCTTATGATTTACTTGCAAATTATCCGAAAGGTTTTTGGTTATTGGGTGCTGTGTTCCTTTGTACTACAGGTGCGGAAGCATTGTATAGTGATTTAGGGCATTGTGGGCGTATCAATATTCAAGTAAGTTGGATCTTTGTAAAGATTGCATTGGTATTTAGTTATATGGGTCAGGGCGTATGGCTAATGCAGCATATGGGTAAGACTATTGGTGAAATGAATCCTTTTTATGAATTAATGCCACATTGGTTTTTATTAATTGGTATTGGTATTGCTACTTTTGCTACAATCATAGCAAGCCAAGCTTTAATTAGTGGCTCTTTTGCGTTAATTAATGAAGCTATTAGTATGAATTTTTGGCCAAGGGTGACTGTAAAATTTCCGACAGATCAAAAAGGACAAATTTATATTCCAAGTTTTAATTTATTATTATGGTTTGGATGTATTTCGATGCTATTCTTTTTTAGGGATAGTGAAAGTATGCTAAACGCTTATGGGTTTTCGGTTATTTTAACAATGATGATGACTACGGTTTTAATAAATTTTTATTTATTGAATGTGAGGAGGTGGAGCCAAGCACTTGTCGCTTTTGTAATTTTAATTTTTAGTACTGTTGAGATCTCCTTCTTTTTAGCAAATGTGATTAAAATTAAACATGCTTATATCACTTTAGGCTTTTCATTCAGCATCATTTTTGTGATGTTGATTTGGCATCGTGCAAGAAAAATCGCCAATCGATATCTGGATTTTGTGAAGCTAGGCACTTATTTAGAGCAACTAGCTACCTTGAGCGCAGACAAAGAATTACCAAAATATGCGACCCACTTGGTGTACTTAACTAAAGCAAATAATCACAGAGAGATTGAACATCGTATTATTGACTCTATATTAAATAGAAAACCAAAGCGTGCTGATATTTATTGGTTCATTCATATTGACCGCACGGATTCTCCATATGGCATGTCTTATAGCATTCGTGAATTAATAGATGATAAAGTAATGCGTGTTGATTTTAAATTAGGTTTCCGTATTCAGCCACGTGTGAATGTGTTGTTCAAGAAAGTGATGCAGGAATTGAATGAGTGCCAAGAATTGGGTATCTATAGTAGGTATGAATCTTTAAAACAAAAAGATTTCCACGCAGATATTACCTATGTAATTATTGAAAGCTTCTTCTCCATTGAAAATGAGCTCTCCTTCAAAGAGGACTTTATCATGGATTTATATTTTAATATCAAGCAACTATCGCAAAGCGATCAAAAAGCCTTTGGCTTGGACAATGACATGACCATTGTAGAACATGTTCCTTTAATTATTAAGGCCAATGAAAACCTGCCTTTAAAACGTACCTACGATTAATTAATCTAATACTTGATACTTGCTTAATTGATTTTGTTTTCCAACTGCGACAATCCAAATTGGTTCTGATGCAGACTTGGCGATACCCAAAGTATTCAGCTGTATAGACTTCGTCTCTTTTGGTATGATTGCAGCTACCTGATAACCTGTTTTGGTTTTCTGAATCAATGCAAAATATTTTAAGGTATTGCTTGGGTTACTATCAATAATATTGTAACTATTTTCATCCTCCTTTACAAGTTTAGGACTTGTCATTTTATGTTGAACCAACCATTCAATGGGTGCTATTAAAGCGGGTTGATGGTAATAGGTATTTTGTAAGCTATCATTCCATCCATTGGCATTGGTTTTAAAACTAGCACTGCTAAAATAAATACTGCCATGGGTATTTTTTAAGGACCTCATTTTTTTAATTTGATTTGGAATCTCATTGGGAGACTTCCATGCGGCATTGCTTCCTGCTCTATAAATGCCATGACCCACATAAAAATTTTTACCATAACTATTGCGATTCCACCACTCAATTAATTCATTGTAATCCGCTAATGCATGACCCTGCTCCCAATACAATTGTGGTGCCACATAATCAATCCAGTCCTTCTCTAACCACAATAAAATATCTGCATAGAGGTCGTCATAGTTGGTTGTTGCTTTTGTTTTACTGCCTCTTGGGTCCGTAGATTGATTTCTCCAAACACCAAATGGACTAATGCCAAATTGCACGCCTGGCTTGACTTTATGAATGGTTGCAGACAATTGTTTTACAATGGTATCACAGTTACTTCTTCTCCAGTCGTCCTTACTTAAACCTCTTGCATTTTTTTGAAAAGTAGCTTCGTCTGGAAATTCTTTACCAACAATTTTATAAGGGTAAAAATAATCATCCATATGCACTGCATCAATATCATAACGTGCCACTAAATCACCCACCACTTTATTGGTATGTTCCCATACTTCTCTCAGACCAGGATTAAAATATTTTTTATCACCGTAGGTTAAAAACCATTCAGGGTGGACCTTAGACAAATGCGTGTTGGCGATGCTAGATTTATTGACATCAAACACCGCTCTATAAGGATTGATCCATGCATGAAACTCCATACCGCGTTGATGCGTGGCTTCAATCATAAAACTCAAAGGATCATAATAAGGGCTAGGCGCTTCACCTTGTTTACCCATTAAATATTCACTCCATGGCTCTAAGGTGGATGGATATAAGGCATCTCCGGATGGTCTTACTTGCATGATGACGGCGTTCATGCCATTCTTTTGGTGCATATCTAATAATGCTTCAAACTCAGCTTTTTGTACTTGACTACTCAGTCCGGGTTTACTTGGCCAGTCGATGTTAACGACTGTTGCAACCCATACTGCTCTGAATTCAAATACGTTTTTATCTGACAAACTTGGTTGTGCAGATACTGAAAATGGGATGGCTAATAAAAGTGCAAATAAAATTTTATGCATAGCTGAAAAATAATGTTGTAAACAACTTAATAATG
>CAXNMZ010000010.1:0-21361 GCA_964203125.1 Chitinophagales bacterium
TGATCTGGAAAAGGAACAGGCACTGGATCTTTCAATGCCTGTTTGATCTTTTGTAATATTTTTTGTCTTGCGCCTTGCGATTCCATTTACAACTTATTCGTGATTATCAGTTGCGTCTGCTGCATGAATGGTTGCATTTGCATTTTCAATCACATCATCAGAACCATCTACAGGCGTTACAACAGTTGTTTCATTTGGTGCAACTTGACTGTCCGCATCGGCTGTGACTGTTGTTTCCTCAAGGATTTTCTTTTCCTCAAATGGACGGTCCCCAATCAATTCCTCTACATCAGACTTATGTAATACCTCTCTAGTTAATAATGCTTGAGCCACTTTCTCTACTTCTTCTTTTTTAGATTGTAATAAATCTAAGGTTCTGTGGTAAGCAGCATCAATCATCTTGCGCACTTCTTCGTCAATGATTTTTCCTGTCTCTTCGCTGAATGGTTTTTGGAAAGTGTTTTCTTGTGAAGGATCGTAAAAACTTACATTACCAATTTTATCATTCATTCCATAAGTGGTTACCATCGAGTAAGCCATCTTGGTAATTTGTTGTAAATCGTTTGATGCGCCAGTTGAAATACGACCAAAGAAAATCTGTTCAGCAGCACGTCCACCTAATGTCATACACATTT
Source organism: Chitinophagales bacterium (assembly GCA_964203125.1). Taxonomy (GTDB): domain Bacteria; phylum Bacteroidota; class Bacteroidia; order Chitinophagales; family Chitinophagaceae; genus Sediminibacterium. The sequence continues at coordinate 636 of CAXNMZ010000010.1, forward strand.
GATCGGTCAATTGCTCAATGGTATATAAGTATTGTTCCTTAGGCGTGTACTGTGCGTAACCCAATGCAGCTGTACCTCTTGGCACAATGGTCACTTTTAATAAAGGATAAGCGTGTTCTAAGAACCAGCCACAAATTGCATGACCTGCTTCATGGTAGGCAATCACTTCTTTCTCTTCTTTAGAAATAATTTTATTTTTCTTTTCTAATCCACCAATGACTCTGTCAATCGCATCTTGGAAATCTTTCATCTCTACACCAGTCTTTCCTTTACGTGCTGCAATCAAGGCGGCTTCGTTACAAACATTCGCAATATCTGCACCAGCAAATCCTGGCGTTTGTTCTGCTAATTTATGAACGTCTAAACTTTCAGATACTTTGATTGGACCTAAGTGCACTTTAAATATTTCTTCGCGACCTTTTACGTCTGGACGGTCAATTGAAATCTGACGATCAAAACGTCCTGGTCTTAATAAGGCAGAGTCTAATACATCTGGACGATTGGTAGCCGCTAGAATAATGATACCAGTGTCTCCACCAAATCCATCCATCTCGACTAGCAATTGGTTCAAAGTATTCTCACGCTCGTCGTTGCTCATCATGGCATTCTTACCACGAGCACGACCTATTGCATCAATCTCATCAATGAATATAATACATGGTGCTTTCTCTCTTGCTTGTTTGAATAAATCACGCACACGACTTGCACCCACACCCACAAACATCTCCACAAAGTCGGAACCACTTAAGCTAAAGAAAGGCACTTGTGCTTCTCCCGCCATCGCTTTCGCTAATAATGTTTTACCTGTGCCTGGAGGGCCTATTAATAATGCACCTTTTGGAATTTTACCACCAAGGGCTGTATATTTTTTTGGTTGTTTTAAGAAGTCCACAATCTCCATCACTTCTTCTTTTGCTTCCTCTAATCCAGCAACATCTGCAAAAGTAATATTCACTTTAGTGCCGCCCTTTTCAAATAAAGTAGCTTTTGATTTACCTACATTAAAGATGCCACCTGGTCCACCGCCACTTCCTCCGCCACCGCCCATCTTACGCATCATCACCATCCAAATCACCACAATAATTAACATGGTAAATATGGTATTGGCAATTGGTCCAAACCACTCTCCTTCTTTAATCGTATTCTGTGGTACTTCTTGAATCCCTTTTTGCTCATAGAACTTTTGTAAACGCTCGTTGAAACTATTCCAATCCGTTACACTAAATTCAAACAATGGAACGCCTTTTACTTTTGCCTTATCTAATTTCTTCTTAAACTTTTGCACGTAGTAGTCCTTCTGAATGCTATCTACCTTAATATAAACGCGAACGATTTCTTTGTTTTGAACAAGGTCAATACGCTCCACATCACCACGCATCAACATCACTTGCTTGAACTCTTGTTCAGTGGTAGTGGTTAATTCGGGTGTCATTTGAAAAAATCGAGCCGAGAAAAGAGACAATGCAATCAGTCCATAGATCCAATAGATATTGAACTTGGGCATTTTAGGTCCATCTCCCGAAGGCGAATTTTTCTTTTTATTATTTTTTGACTCTGACATAGTATTGTTGCTGTTACTGCTTTTTTATATAAACAAGTAGAAATGAATTTTGTTGACCTAGTCTCAATTAATCTTCGTGTATTTTCATATCCGCATCACTCCATAATTCTTCCAATTTATAAAAACCACGTGCTTCTGGGTGCATCACATGAACTACTACATTGATATAGTCAATGAGCAACCACTGTCCACCTTGCTTTCCCTCTGATTTATACGGAAGATCGTCACACTTATGCTTTACTTCATAGTCGATATAATCGGCAATGGCTTTTAACTGTGTGGTGTTATTTGCTTCACAAATGATGAAGAAATCTGCCGCCGCCTCATGTACTTTTTTGAGGTCAAGGCTAATTACATTTTCACCTTTTTTATCCAAAATAGCCTGTATAATGGTTTTGAAAATTTTAGAGCTACGAGTGAGCCTAGTAACCGTGTTTTTTTTACGGTCATTTAAAGAAGAAAGTTGTTCCAATGCGCTTATTTTTAATGTGTTAAATCCTGTTTCTAAACTAACTTTACAAAAATAGCAATTCTTTGTCACCTGCCACACCAAATATCCTAATAGGCGTACCGTTGATAGAACTGTCTACCATAGATAGTACCAATATCTATGCCATGGCCCAAATCAAGGCGGGTTTAGCCAAGTCTGGCAGTTGTTTTAGGGCAGATTTTCAAACCCATGGAAAAGGACAACATGGACGTGTTTGGGAGAGTGCCAAGGGGCAAAACATGATATGTAGCTATATTTTGGAGTTAAAAAACTTGGATGTACTCAAAAAATGGACACCAACCGACCAAATGGGGTTTTCTGCAGCCATTGCAGTAGGCGCCAGGACCTTTTTTGCAGCATTTGCAGGGTCCGAAACAAAAATCAAAAAGCCAAACGATATCTATTTTCGTGACAGAAAGGCAGGGGGCATCCTCATAGAAAACCTGGTCAGAGGCAAAGAATGGACTTGGGCTGTGATAGGCATTGGTATGAATATCAACCAAACTGCTTTTTCTTCGGCAGCAGTGAATAGCGTATCCTCAAATCCTATTTCTTTGCAAGAGATCACCAATAAAATTTGGGATGTAAAAACAATGCAACAGCATTTAAGTGAAGCATTAACGACTGCGATTCAAAATTGGTTAACAGAGGGCGATGAAAAAACCATTGAAGCATTGAACGCTTTATGTATTGAAATAAAATAATAAAAAATAGTTGTGAAAATGAGTCACAAAAATTAATAGCTACTAAAAAAATAATAATGTAAATATGAGTATAAAATTAACAGAACATTCTAAAGGTGGTGGATGTGGATGTAAAATTTCACCTGCAATTCTTTCTGAAATATTAGCGGCACATAATGTAGGTGCCAAAACCAATGTCAAAAATTTATTAGTAGGCAACGATAGTAGAGATGACGCTGCAGTGTATCAGCTAGATGAAAAAATGGCGATGATTAGTACCACCGATTTTTTTATGCCGATTGTGGATGATGCATTTGCGTTTGGACAAATTGCTGCAGCCAACGCCATTAGTGATGTGTATGCCATGGGAGGCAAACCAATTTTTGCATTGGCCGTATTGGGCTGGCCCTTAGCTACACTGCCTGCTAGCGAAGCTGCCAAAGTAATGGAGGGTGCAAGAAAAACTTGTACCGATGCTGGAATTGTCATTGCAGGTGGACATAGTATTGATAGTCAGGATCCCATTTTTGGATTAGTCGTAAATGGTTTAGTAGAGATCGAAAATTTAAAAAGAAATGATACAGCTAAAGAAGGGGATGTATTGATTTTAACAAAGCCATTAGGGGTGGGTATTATGGCGACTGCACAAAAAAGAAAAGTTTTAACAGATGTGGATTTAAATTTTTTAGTGAAGCAACTCACCACTATTAATAAAGCAGGTGAAGCATTAGGAAAAATAAAAGCCGTGCATGCGATGACAGATGTAACTGGTTTTGGATTACTTGGACATTTAACCGAGATGATGCAAGGCAGCAATTTATCAGCGACTATTCATTATGATAAGCTACCTATTATACCAGCTGTAAGAAATTATATTGCTCAAAAAACAATCCCTGGTGCCACTGCACGCAATTGGAGCTCATGCAGTGATGGCGTGGTGATAGGCACTAGTGTAGATGAGGCAGAAGCTACCTTATTATTACCCGATCCACAAACCAATGGAGGCTTGCTCATTGCCGTTGCGCCTAGTGCATTAAATGAAGTGCAAACGATTTTACAAGCAATGGGTATTGAATATTTTAACCCAATAGGCGAATGTACGGCAGCAAAAGAAAAAAGAATTTATATTGATTAAGCTTGTGTAGAAAAAAGATAAAATAAAGTAATAAAAGAAATCTAAGTGATTGAATTAGCATATGCTTATTCAAAAATCAAATGCCCTTTGTTTTTGATTTGATCTGGCGTAAGTTCTGCAACCAATTGCACGCCTTTGATATTTCTTATAGTGTATAAAATATCTTTTACTTTTTCATCTTCAATCCATTCCCCACGAATCCACCAAATGAAATCCATATGTTTTAATTCGGGTAATAAATACTCCCCATCAAATTGATTGTGGTACACAAAATGACCAATGGTGGTATTGGGTTCATAGCCTTCATACATTGAAAAATAATAAGTTCTATTTTTTCTTTTCAATGCAATTTCATGGTCAGGATTGAACCTGAATTCAAAACCCATATACTGATTGAGTAAAATACAAAATTGATAATTTTTAATCGGCGCAGTGATGCCCAAGATTCGAGAGCCCTCAAAATCTTGCTCGTTAATTTCATCCTGGTTTAAAATAATTTTTGCACTCACAATTGTTAAAATATCAGTTCAATAAATGTACGTTTAATCCAGTTAAAATGTAATCGTTACTTTAATTTCTTCTGTGCCTCGCTTATAAATTAAAAAAGTGCTGTCCCCTTTTTTAAACTTAGACAAAGTGGTCATATAACTCATCACATCTATGAACTTATAGTCGCCCATTTGCAATAAAATATCACCCGCTTTTAGTCCTAATTGCTCGCCTAGTTTACCAGCAGAAGCGCCCTCAATCCTTAGCCCAGTGCCAGTATACGCGTAATCAGGCATCACCCCTAAGCTCACTGTAAACTTGGTGCTTCGGCCCATTGCAGCTTCGCGCGTTTTTAAGAAGTCTAACTTCCCATAGGTATTGGTTGTTTGAATAATGCCTTGAACAAAACGTAGGATATCTTTTTGACCTAGATAATTAATTTTATCCCAATCGTCTGTTGCTTTATGATAATCTGAATGACTGCCTGTGAACATAAATAACACCGGCATTTCTTTTCTGTAAAAACTTGCATGATCACTTGGACCAGTTCCAGCACTATCAATGGTATACAATATAGTCGTTGGTGTTTTTGAAATGATTTCGGACCACTTACTAGAAGTCCCGTATCCACCTAGGCTCATTTTTTTAGTCGCATCATACCTGCCTACCATGTCCATATTCACCATATAGTTAAAGTTGGTTTGAATGGTTGGATGGTCTAACCAATACTTGCTACCAATCAATCCTAATTCTTCGGCAGAGAAATGAATAAATAAATAATTGTTTTTACTAAAGGCACCGTCGTTTCGATTGGAAGCCTTCTTTAAAAACTTAGCCAATTCGATCAAAGCTGCAGTACCACTAGCATTATCGTCGGCGCCGTTGCGTACATCATTGTTGATGTCTAGTGCATTTTTGTCTTGGTTATACCCTAAATGATCTAGGTGCGCACCTACTACAACCGTATGTGCTGCATTGTTATTGATATACGTCACTACATTTTTCCCTGTTCTAATTTGCGCCTCTACTATCAAATTTGCTTCAATGTCAAATGTACCCAATGCATCATTAAAGTATTTTTTAAAACCCTCTTTAGTGATATAGACGACCGGAATCGCTAAAGCAGCACTGGTATCAAATTTGTTAAATTGTATATTGTCTACCAAACTACCGCTATTGTATAAGAACAATGCTTTGGCATTTTTTTGATGCATCTCTGCACTGGTTGTCTTCATCCAATCTTGTACATCAAAATGTGGATTGCTTTGTTGCTCTTCTAATACTTCTTGTAGATCTTTAAACCAAACCTGTCCTGCTTCTTCTAATGCAAGGGTTGACTTCGTCTTTAGTTGACCATTCAATCCAGTGGATAGGGTAAAAAAATCGGCACCAAATTCCAACGCTTGTTGATTCACTTTCAAAAACGCATTTGCACTCCATTTTTTTCCTTCATTGATAGGAAATGCTTGGACGTATCCTTCTGTCCCCATGGGCTGCAAGCCAGCGCTTTCATATTGTGCAATGATATAATTGACTGCCTTTTGTTCTCCTTCACTACCCGCGCGACGCCCTTCTAATACATCACTCGCTAAATATTGAACATGTAATTTTAAATTTTTTACCAGTTGACGATCCCCCTTATTTTGTTGTTGGGCTAGACCGAAAAAGGATATAAAAAGAAATAAAAGAGTGATGATAGGGCGCATAGATCTTGTTTGAAGCTCAAAATTAAGCATTGAAGCGTAGTTTAATCAGCAAAATCTTCAAAAACTGTTAAAAGTCATGTTTTTGATTTGGTTTCAATTTCTAATTTCGTAAGTAGTCCCTATGCTTAATGGCTAGCTTTGCGACCAATCGTGAAAGCAGGTATACATATCGCCTTAGTGGGTAATCCCAACAGTGGAAAAAGTTCGCTTTTTAATGCCCTAACTGGTTTGCAGCAAAAAGTAAGCAATTTCCCTGGCGTCACTGTAGATAAGAAAACAGGGGATCTAAAAATTGGCGTGCATGAAAGCACCTTAATTGACCTGCCAGGGACCTATAGTTTTTATCCAAAAAGAGAAGATGAATGGGTGGCATACCGAGTGTTAATGGGCGTGGATGAAGAAGTGAAAACAGATGTGATTTTATTAATTGCAGATGCAAGTAATTTAAAAAGAAATTTACTTTTCTGTAGTCAAATTATAGATTTAAAAATTCCTGTTGTCTTGGCACTCACCATGAATGACCTTGCACAAAAAAAAGGTATTAAAATTGATATCGCTGGACTGCAATCCGATTTAGGTATTCCAGTAGTCGCGGTGGACGCAAGAAAAAATAAAGGCTTAGGGGAATTAAAAAAAGTATTAGGGCAGATTATTGAAACACCTCGTTCAAGAAACCAAAAAAGTTTCATTGACAATAAAAACCTTGCTCCTGCTGCCATTGAAGCATTTAAAAAAACATACCCTACACATAGTGATTATGCAGCTTTGCATTATCTGATGCACCATGAAACTTTTCCTTTGGACCAAGAAATGCAGGAAAATATAGAACAGATTGAACTTGCAACCGATTTTAACCACACCAAAACACAGGCGCAAGAAATCTTACAACGCTATCAACGCATTCAAGAGCTCATGAAAAAATGGGTGACAGAACCTGATCCAACTGCGAAGAAAAAAAGAACAGACCGTTTAGATAATATTTTATTGCACCGTGTAGGAGGATATATTATTTTATTAAGCGTTTTATTTTTATTGTTTCAGTCCGTCTTCTGGATGGCATCCTTTCCAATGGATGGCATTGAATGGATTTTTACCAATATCACAACTTATTTAAATGAGACATTACCTCAAGCCTGGTGGCAGGATTTGTTGGTGAATGGATTCGTTGCAGGCATTGGTGGGATTGTGATTTTTGTGCCGCAGATTATGATTTTGTTTGGGCTCATCACTTTGCTAGAAGACACGGGATATATGGCTAGGATCAGTTTCTTAAGTGACAAACTCATGCGTAAAGTTGGATTGAATGGCAAGAGCGTGATGCCGATGATTAGTGGTTTTGCTTGTGCTGTGCCTGCTATTATGAGTGCTAGAAATATTGAAAATAAAAAAGAGCGCTTATTGACTATTTTAGTAACACCATTTATGAGTTGTAGTGCAAGACTACCTGTCTACACTATTTTAATTTCTTTGGTGATAGACAATACCATGTATTTTGGTTTTTTAAGTTTGCAAGGATTGGTGATGATGGCACTTTATTTATTAGGTATTGTCATGGCACTTGTAGCAAGCTTTATCCTGAAATTTTTTATTAAGATTAAAGAGAAAAGTTATTTTATTTTAGAACTACCTGTCTACCGCGCTCCACGCTGGGGTAATGTAGGGATGACAATGATACAAAAAGCAAAAATATTTGTAGTAGACGCTGGTAAAGTAATCATCATGATTAGTTTATTGTTGTGGTTCTTGAGTTCTTATGGACCAAGTGAAAAAATGGATCAGCTGAATGCGCAATATGCATTAGCAATTAAAAGCAATCCAAACCAAGAAGCACAATTAGAAAAACAATACAATACCGACAAGCTTGCCAATTCTTATGCTGGTATTTTAGGTAAAAAAATAGAGCCAGTCATTAAGCCATTGGGATATGATTGGAAGATTGGTATTGCACTGATTACATCTTTTGCTGCAAGAGAAGTGTTTGTAGGCACTATGGCTACTTTATATAGTGTAGAGGAAGATAACAACAGTAGCTTAAGAGAAAAATTACGTGCCTCTGTTTGGCCGGATGGCAAACCCGTTTATAGTTTAGCCACTGCACTTTCTTTGATGGTGTTTTATGTACTTGCGATGCAATGTATGAGTACACTCGCCATTGTGAAAAGAGAAACAGGTACTTGGAAATGGCCCACCATTCAATTTTTTATGATGACAGGACTAGCTTATCTATTAAGCTGGCTGACCTATGTGATTGCGAAGTAAAATTGGAATTAAAAACCTACCGGAACCTACCAACCAGAAATAGCTAAAATCTCGGCCGTATGGTCCTTTGTATCTGGTTTTTCAATGATATGCTGCACCATGCCAGCTTCGTCAATTAAAAAAGTGGTTCTTGAAGTACCCATATAGGTCTTCCCCATGAACTTCTTTTGGCCCCAAAGATTGTATTTGTCTACGATTTTCTTGTCTTCGTCTGCGATTAAAGAGAAAGGAAGCTCGTATTTATCGATGAATTTAACATGGGAAGCCACTGAGTCTACGCTGACCCCTAAAATAGCAATCCCCTTCTTAATCAATTTCTTATAATTATCACGCAAATTGCAAGCCTGGGCTGTACAACCTGGTGTATCGTCCTTTGGATAGAAGTATAAAACCAATTTTTGCCCTTTAAAATCAGCGATTGAGACTGTTTTTCCGTGTTGATCGGCGCCTTTGAATGCTGGTGCCTTAGCCCCTTCTTTAATTACTGCCATAACATGTTGTATTGTGGTGAAGATACGAATTAAAAAGGAGAAAATTGTTTCCCTTAAAATGGGTCGAATGCAGCCAAAAATTAATAGATTTGCACAATTTATATTTTTGTAGCCATGCCAAGAGATATTACCATCAAATCCATTTTAATTGTAGGTTCTGGACCCATCATAATTGGACAAGCCTGCGAGTTTGACTATTCCGGATCACAAGCCGCTCGTTCTTTGAGAGAAGAGGGTATCAAAGTGATTTTGATCAATAGCAATCCAGCCACGATCATGACGGATCCAATGATGGCGGACAAGGTTTATTTATTGCCGTTGACCATCGAAAGTATAGAGCAAATATTACAAGAAAACCAAATCGACGCAGTCTTACCCACCATGGGAGGACAAACTGCATTGAACCTTTGTAAGGAAGCAGACGAATTAGGCATCTGGGCGCAATACAATTGTAGAATGATTGGGGTGGATGTTGCTGCAATCAATACTGCAGAAGACAGAGAATTATTTAGACAATTGATGGTGAAGATAGGTATCGCAGTGGCACCAAGTAGGGTTGCCAATAGTTTTTTAGAAGGAAAAGAATTTGCACAAGTCATTGGATTTCCATTAGTGATTCGTCCATCTTTTACATTAGGAGGAACAGGTGGCGGATTTGTACATGATGCAAGTGAATTAGACGCCGCATTAGAAAGAGGATTGAAAGCATCCCCAATGCACGAAGTATTGGTAGAGAAAGCAGTGTTGGGATGGAAAGAATATGAATTAGAATTATTAAGAGACCAAGCGGATAACGTGGTCATTATATGTACTGTAGAGAACTTAGATCCAATGGGTGTGCACACGGGTGATTCTATCACCGTAGCACCTGCAATGACATTGAGTGATACTGCTTTTCAGGACATGCGTAACAAAGCGATGTTGATGATGCGCAGTTTAGGTAATTTCTCTGGTGGATGTAATGTGCAGTTTGCGCAAAATCCTATCACAGAGGAATTGATTGCGGTGGAAATTAATCCACGTGTGTCAAGGTCATCTGCATTGGCATCCAAAGCAACAGGCTATCCTATTGCAAAGATTGCAGCAAAATTGGCGATCGGATACCATTTAGATGAATTAAAAAATCAAATCACACAAACCACTTCTGCTTATTTTGAACCAGCATTGGATTATGTGATTGTAAAAGTACCAAGATGGAATTTTGATAAATTCAAAGGTGCCAACGATACATTAGGATTACAAATGAAGAGTGTGGGAGAAGTGATGGCGATCGGAAGAAGCTTTACAGAAGCGATTCAAAAAGCATGTCAATCTTTAGAGAACGAAGCAATAGGATTGGGCTATTATGGTAAGAGCTTAATGAAGAACGAAGAATTGATGGAGTATATTAAGACCCCAAAATGGGATCGTATCTTCAGAATCAAAGATGCGTTGATGGGAGGCTCCACAGTAAGATCGATTGCAGCTGCAACAGGGATAGACAATTGGTTCTTATACCAAATCAGAATCATCTGTGATATAGAAAAAGAAATTGCAAAGTATGAACTTGCCACTTTACCAACTGAAACCCTGAAGGAAGCAAAGAAACATGGATTTAGTGATTTACAAATTGCCAAAGTATTGCAAGGCAATGTTTCAGACGACGAGGTGTACGAAAAAAGAAAAGCATTGGGCATTACCAGGGTATACAAAATGGTAGATACCTGTGCTGCAGAGTTTGAAGCAAAGACGCCATACTTCTATTCAACCTTCGAAAACTAAGACGAATCAAATGCATTGGATTTAATAATTCAATGTGCTAAAAAATAATTTATTTCAAAGTATAACCTAACAAAATGAACGCAACAAATATCGTAATTCAAAACGAAAAAGAAACAAGAGCAGGATTTGGAGATGGTATTTTAGAAATTGCGAGAGAAAATAAAAATGTCGTGGTATTGACAGCAGACTTGGCTGGTTCTTTTAAATTAGGACCATTGATGAAAGAACTACCAGAGCGATTCATTGAAGTAGGCATTGCAGAAGCCAATATGATTGGTATTGCTGCGGGCTTAACCATTGGTGGTAAAATCCCCTACACCACTACTTTTGCTGGATTTAGCACAGGACGTGTGTATGATCAAATTAGACAAAGCGTTGCCTACTCAGATAAGAATGTAAAAATTTGTGCATCGCATGCAGGATTGACTTTAGGAGAAGATGGCGCAACGCATCAAATATTAGAAGACATTGGATTAATGAAAATGTTACCAGGCATGACTGTGATTGTGCCATGTGATTATAACCAAACAAAAGCTGCAACAAAAATGATTGCAGGCTATGAAGGTCCAGTGTACCTAAGATTCGGTCGACCAAAATGGCCCAACTTCACCAAAGAAGATGGCTCCGATTTTGTCATTGGAAAAGCGCAAATTTTAGCAGAAGGAACAGATGTTACGATTGTGGCATGTGGTCACTTAGTATGGAAATCGATCGAAGCAGCAAAACAATTAGAAGCAGAAGGCATCAGCGTTGAAGTCATCAACTTACATACGATTAAACCATTTGACGAAGCAGCAATTATCAAGAGCTTACAAAAAACGGGTTGTGTGGTGACTGCAGAAGAACACAATGTGATTGGTGGTATGGGAGATGTAGTGGCGCAAGCCGCTGCAAGACATTATCCAGTGCCTGTAGAATTCATTGGCACACAAGATACTTTTGGAGAGAGTGGTACACCGAATCAATTATTAACTAAATACGGATTGGACGCAGTGAATATTGTTGCTGCAGCAAAGAAAGTGATAAGCCGCAAGGGCTAATAAATAAAGATTTTTCAAAAAGATAAACTCTTTATTTATTCCACTCTAATGATTTTAAAAAACCCGAAGCATGCTTCGGGTTTTTTGGCCTAGGGCGCTAGTCTAACTTTCACCCAATGTCCATTATCATGTAAACTGTATTGTAAGCGATCGTGTAAACGAGAGCTACGTCCCTGCCAGAATTCTATTTCGGTAGGATGAATAATATACCCGCCCCAATCTGGAGGTAATGGGATGATGCCTTCTTTAAATTTTTCGGTATTTTCTGCAACAAGGTCTTCTAAGAATGCCCTGTCAGGAATGATTCTACTTTGTGGAGAGGACCATGCGCCCAATTGACTTCCAATGGGTCTAGAATGAAAATAGGTTTCGCTTTCTTCTGTACTAACTTTTTTGATGGCCCCTGTGATACGCACTTGACGCTCTAATTCTTTCCAGAAAAAGTTCATCGCTACATGAGGATGCGCTTCTACTTGCAATCCCTTTGCAGAATCATAATTGGTGAAAAATACAAAACCTTCTGGGGTGTAGCCCTTTAATAACACCACACGAGAAGCAGGTGCACCGTTGGCTTTCACTGTGGACAATACAAATGCATTCACTTCGTCAATATTGCTTTCAATAGCATCGTTCCACCAAATGGTGAATTGATCCATTGGATGTTCCATGCTGGTAGCTTCATCCAAAGAAGCTAGTTGATAGTCGCGACGGATATCAGCAATGTCTCTATTCATAAAAATATATTTAAAATAAAATTAAACATTATTGCGCAGTATCCCTTACAGACTTCGTCGCATAAAGGATATTCACCACTGAAAGTAATAATAACATACCCACTAATTGATGCAATTGAGCCATCCACTCAAAATTTCCCCAAGTCCCAGGAATAATATGTTTACTTGTCAATACAGAGAACACGCCAAGTAATACTTGCAACAATACAAAGTACAAAGGCAACCTATTGACATTACTCCAAAATAAATTTCCCTGAATTTTACGCATTTGTAACACCCAATAAATGATCACTGCCAATAAAATATAGGCCAAGCCACGATGCACAAAATGAATCCATGTCGTATTATCAATTGCATTTAAAAAGAAGCTTTCCTTACCCATTAAATGCGTAGGAATCCACTCCCCATTGATGGTTGGCCAAGTGCTTGCTACGTTTGCAGCTTTATGTCCTGCCATTAAAGCGCCGTAGATCAATTGTAAAAACAAGCCTCCAAGTACGACCCAAGCCCAAACACGAAAGCCTTTAAAACTTTGTTGTGCTTCTGCACTTAAATGTGCTTTTTCAACAGGTTTTACTTTCAATGAAAGCGCAAACCAATAGGTATAAGAGAGTAAGCCCAATGCAAAAATAAAATGTAAAGCTAATCGAGTAGGTTTTACATACACCGCATCCCCTTCTAAACCACTTGCAACCATGATCCAACCAATCCCACCTTGCAAAGCCCCTAATAAAAATAAAACCACCAAGGGACGAATCATGGCTGGTTGAAAATATTTTTTCACTAAAAAATAAATAAATCCAAATGCAAATACCAAGCCAATAGTACGCGCCCATAAACGGTGGAACCATTCCCAAAAAAAGATGAACTTAAAATTATCAATCGTAAAATCAAAATTCAATAATTGAAATTGCGGCGTCGTTTTATATTTTTCAAATAAGGCCTGCCATGCCGCTTGATTCATTGGAGGCAAAGTGCCAGTGACTACATCCCATTCTGTAATAGACAAACCACTACCGGTTAAACGTGTAATACCACCCAATGCTATTTGTACAATGGTCATAGCTACTCCAAGGATCAACCAATTGGCAACAGCGCGAGATTTATTGTCTTGTAATTCCATAGATAAATTTACTTCTAACTAGTTCAATAGGATATGGGGCAAAGTTACTAAGTAAATCTACAAGGACGTCGAATTCAAAGCAATAAAAAGGATCGTAATTAAGATTGATTTTACTTTGTGAAAAAGAATAAAGGGATCTACTTAAGAACTTGAACAAAATAGAAGAAGGATCCCTACATTAGTTTCAACTGACTTTGATATATTTGAACTAACTAAACAAATCAGATTGCCCAAACTCCTTAATTATTATCAAGCTGACAAACTGGAGGCCGGCTGCGACGAAGCGGGAAGGGGTTGTTATGCAGGGCCAGTCTTTGCCGCAGCAGTGATTTTGCCAAAGGATTTTTACCATCCTTTAATCAATGATAGCAAGAAATTAAGTGAAAAGCAAAGAGCAATATTGGCTCCCATTATTAAAAAAGCAGCCATCGCATGGGCCATTGGCAGTCAGACCCCAGTTCAAATTGATGAGATCAATATTTTAAAAGCGAGCATAAAGAGTATGCACCTTGCCCTGGATCAATTAAAGAAACGTCCACAATTTATTGCAGTAGATGGGAACAGATTTTACGCGTATAAAAAAATACCACACCAAACTATCATTAAGGGCGATGGGCTATATGCCCATATAGCCGCTGCCAGTATCCTTGCAAAAACCGCACGTGATGCCTATATGATTGAGTTGCACAAAAAGTACCCACAGTATGGATGGGACCAAAATAAAGGATACGGCACTGCTGCGCATCGCGCAGCTATCGCCCTTCATGGTCTTTGTGATGAACACCGAAAAAGTTTCAAGATATAGTTGGCTTAAATGAATTCCTCACAAAATCAACTTTACTCATTAGGACTAAAAGTCCCAAACCCCTGCACCTTGGCGAATCACTTCGTAATGGTCTGTCGTGCAATCCACCACGGTGGAAGGGATGATCCCTCCTATTCCACCATCCACCACCATATCAATTTGATTGCCCCAGTTCTCAAAAATAATTTCAGGATCCGTGTACTCTTCTACTTCATCACCCGGAAAACTCGTTGATAAAATTGGATGTCCCAAAGTTTTGATGATAGCAACTGCGATTAAATTATCTGGAATGCGCAGCCCAATATTTTTTTTTCTGGACTGTAAAATTTTAGGAACTTCCTTACTAGCTGGCAAAATAAAAGTGAAAGGTCCAGGTAAAGCTTTTTTTAAAATACGAAATATGCTATTGTCAATACTCTTTGCATATAAACTTAAGTCACTTAAATCTGCACAAATAAAACTAAGGTTTGCTTTCTCAGGATCCACTTTTTTTATGGCGCAAATTTTCTCAATTGCATCCTTATTAAAAATAGAACAACCCAATCCATAGATGGTATCAGTGGGATACGCAATGATACCGCCAGATCGAAGACAATCCGCTACCATTGATAATTGTCGAGGTTGTGGATGTGTGGGATGAATTTGAATTAGCATAAAGTTGAAAGGTAAAAATACCTATTTAATTACCTTAAAAATACCTTTAATTTGGTAAACGAAAGGAATGTTTCCAATCATCTACTTAGAAGAAAAAATATTGACTCGAAACGCAGTGGCAGCTTGTATCGAACAACAAGAAGACTGTAAAGTGATTTACCAAACTGGCTCCATCGAAGCAATGGAAACCTATATCAACAACACAAAGGAAAGGATTGCACTCTGTATTTTATCCGACGACTATGGACATCAAAGTTTACTAAAATTGATTCAAGTGATTCGAGCACGTAATAGTTATACTTATATCTTATTAAAATCCAACGAAAAGCAAATCAATTCCATTTGTTATCTCATGAAGCATGGGCTCAATGGCCTATTTTTTACAGACGAGCCAATGATTGATTTAAAGCAATGTGTACAAAGAAAAACGAAATTTAATTTATCTGCAGACAAGTGCAAGCTCATCACAAAAAATGTATTGCAAGGCATTGATATCAAGGCTTTGAATTATAATAAAAATCCTTTAACAGAAAATGAAGTACAATTTATACAAGCCTGCACCAAGGATTATAGTTACGAAGAGATCGCGGCGCACTTGCAAAAAAGTGTGTATACGATTTACGGATATAGAGATCGGATCTTTAAAAAGTTAGCAGTAAAACAAAGGACCGCCATGGTGATGACAGCCCTTAAAAGAAATTATATCGATTTGTAAAATTGAAAAAGAATTGAACTTAAATTTTTGTTCTACTTACAAAATCTCCCAAGTCTCTTTACCACGAATTAATTTATCTAAATCCCCCATGCCTTTGCTGGTCATAGCTTCCTCTACTTGTAAAGCCATCATGTCTTCGTAACAAGGACGATCAGCGGTATAGAACACACCAAAAGGACGCGGGAAATAAGCAGCGACTTCACTAGGGTTATCAAACAAACGCACTAAGACCTGTGCTTTATAAAAATCTTTTTCGTCGTGGATCCATAAATCATCTGCACTGTACTTATCACCTAGGGTCACAACTTCGGGACGCAATCCATCAAAGCGAATACCCATTTCATTATTCGCACCAAAAGTCAATGGCTTTCCTTGCTCTACAAATAAAGCATGTAAAGGCTTAGAAGCTTTCTCGGTGAACACCTCAAAAGCACCATCATTAAAAATATTACAGTTCTGATAAATCTCTAAGAACGAAGATCCTTTGTGCTGTTGTGCACGCGTGATCATGGTTTGTAAATGTTTAGGATCACGATCCATACTACGAGCAATAAAACTTGCATCCGCACCCAATGCCAGAGCAGCAGGATTAAAAGGATGATCAATGCTACCCATTGGAGTACTCTTAGTGATTTTATTTAATTCAGAAGTTGGAGAGTACTGACCTTTGGTTAAACCATAGATCTGATTATTGAACACTAAAAAATTTACATCAAAATTTCTTCTCAGCATATGAATGGTATGGTTACCACCAATACTTAATGCATCTCCATCACCCGCTACAATCCAAACACTTAATTCTGGACGAGCCGCTTTTAATCCACTTGCAATCGCGGTCGCACGACCGTGAATAGAATGCATCCCAAAAGTGTTCATATAATAAGGGAAACGACTACTACAACCAATCCCACTAATGATGACAATATTCTCTTTAGGGACGCCAATGGTCGGCATCACTTTTTGCACCTGCGCCAAAATAGAATAGTCACCACAGCCAGGACACCAACGTACTTCTTGGTCTGTCGCAAAATCTTTAGCTGTTAAAGTAGCCGCTTGAGGAAGTATTGTTTCAGTAGACATAGTCAAATATTAGGAGGCAAAATTACTAAAAATAGCTCGTTTCTTACCTAAAAGCCGCTTATTTCACCTTTCTGCCCTTCCAAGAATAGGTTTTTAGCTGCCCAAATAGGCCTGCAGCGATATTGTAGACAATATGGATCGGTTGATATAAAACAAAATACTTTAGTTCCGGCTGCATCTTAAAAAATTTAGCCACCGGATCCAAGAAAAATAATTCAAAGAAGGTTTTAAAAGCCAGCGCAATTAAAAGGGTACTCCAGCTACCCAATAATGCCAAACATATAAAACTCAAATTAAAAAAATACACCAATGTTAAAACCATGGTAATGGAACGATCATCATAGTATCTTGCTTTGCTTGCCCAACGAATTCTTTGCATGATAAAACCTTTCCAAGTATCCATTGCAGCCGTCAACACAATGGCATCGGTATGAAATAAATAACCCACTGGTTTGTGTAAAGTCTGTTTCATTTTATGCATTAAAAACATATCATCGCCACTCGCAATATGGTCTACACCTTGGTATCCACCCACTGCAATAAAAGCCGTTTTTTCAAAACCTAAATTAGCGCCATTGCTCATAGAGTGTTTGGCAGCGCCTACTGCAGCGGCCGTGATGCCTTGTAATGCTAAAAAATCTAACACTTGAAATTGGTTTAAAATACCTGTTGTTTTAATAAACATCACAGGAGCCGCTACAAAACAAGGTTGGTGTTGATGGATATAAGCATTGTATAAAAGCAACCATTTTTTAGGAACGATACAATCTGCATCGGTGGTCATGATCCAATCCCCTTTTGCCTCAGATACAGCAATTTCAATCGCCTTCTTTTTATATGCTAGCGTCTCTCCTTCTTTACAATGATCTGCTAATTGAATTAAACGGACTTGAGGATATTGCTGGCTTAAAGCATGTACAATAAAGGCCGTATCGTCTTCAGAAAAATCATCAATCACAATAATTTCAAAAGCATCCACAGGATAATCCTGATTCAAAATACTATCTACGCAAGCTTTAATATTGGCAGCTTCGTTTCGGGCAGGGATAATGACTGTGAATTGGGTGGTTGACTGTTCGGGGCTAAGCGCTTCAATTTGGTTGGACTGAAAAACGCGCATTTTGCCAAACCAAAAGCGGTAAGCCATTAAGATGACGGCATACATCATAGTTAAGATAGCAACAGCCCAATCCAATAGATACTCCATTTGGCAAAGTTAAAGGGTAAATATTTGGTAGAATCCTTAAAATCGTTGTACTTTTATAATAGTTGCATAACTAACTATATGTCAAACAACCAATTTAAAAGAGGGGAATTATACAGCGTCATCAATGGCGTTGCCTCTACCGCTGTTGCAAGAAGATTGCAAAAGAATTTCCGCAATGCCGGATTAGAAATTACCATTGAACAATGGTCCATCTTATACCATTTATGGAAAGAGGATGGCTTGAGCCAACAAGAATTATGTACCCGAACATTTAGAGATAAAGCAAGTATCACTAGACTGATAGACAATATCGAAAAATTAGGATTGGTTGAAAGAATTGCATCTAAAGATGACAGAAGAGTCAATTTGGTGTATTTGACAGATGCCGCGAAACCCTTACAGGAAGCAACTTACAACATAGCCAATCAAACTATGAACGAGGCGTTACAAGGCATTAGTAAAGAAGAAATAGAGATAGTGAAAAGTGTTTTTCAACGCGTATACGAGAATAGTAAATAATTAAATTATATTTTATGGCAGCAACAATACAAGGTGGAGAATGGATCATTAAAGAAGTAAAATCCGAAGATGTTTTCATTCCAGAAGAATTCAACGAAGAGCAGTTGATGGTGCGTGACATGTGTACCCAATTTTTAGAAACAGAAGTATTACCTGTCGTAGAAAGAATGGATAAATTAGAGCCAGGTTTAATGCCAGGCCTACTAGCAAAAGCAGGTGAACAGGGCTTATTAGGGGTTTCCGTGCCAGAACAATATGGCGGGATGGGGAAAGATTTCATCACTTCTACCATTGTAGCAGAATACCTTGGTGGAGGCTATTCTTTCTCTGTTGCCAACGCTGCACATACGGGTATTGGCACCCTACCGATTTTATATTTTGGTACCGAAGCACAAAGAGCAAAGTATGTTCCCAAATTAGCAAGTGGTGAATTTAAAGGTTCTTATGGATTAACCGAACCAAATAGTGGATCAGATGCATTGAGTGCTAAGACCACAGCAAAATTAGCTGCGGATGGAAAGCATTATTTATTGAATGGACAAAAGTGTTGGATCACCAATGGTGGATTCGCAGATATTTATACCGTGTTTGCAAAAATAGATGGCGAGCAATTTACAGCATTCATTGTAGAGCGCGGCATGGAAGGATTCACACTTGGACCTGAAGAACATAAAATGGGTATCAAGGGATCTTCTACAGTACAATTGTATTTTCAGGATTGCAAAGTACCAGTAGAAAATGTGTTAGGAGAAATTGGAAGAGGACATATCATCGCATTCAATATTTTAAATATTGGAAGATTAAAATTAGGTGCAGCCACCATTGGCGGCGCAAGAAGAGCATTAAGTACGACTGTTAAATATGCCAAGGCAAGAGAGCAGTTTAAATTGCCTATTGTAAAATTTGGCGCCATCAGATATAAGTTAGCCGAAATGGCCATACGTTTATGGGTAGGCGAAGCGGCATTGTATAGAGTAGCAAAGAATATTGACGAAAAAGAACATGAATTATTGGCAGCAGGAAAAGATTTATCTACTGCATTATTAGGTGGTGCCGAAGAATATGCCATTGAGTGTGCTATCTTAAAAGTCTATGGATCAGAGGTATTGGATTATGTAGTGGACGAAGGCGTTCAAATACATGGAGGTAATGGATACAGTGATGAATATGAAATTTCAAGAGCATATCGTGATAGTAGAATTAATAGAATCTACGAAGGCACCAATGAAATCAACCGTTTGCTGACAGTGGATATGGTTTTAAAAAGAGCCATGAAAGGCCAGTTAGATTTAATGGGCCCAGCGATGAATGTGCAAAAAGAATTAATGAGTATCCCAGATTTTGGAAGCGAGAACGATGCACCATTTGCAAAAGAGCATCAAGCAATTGATAATTTTAAAAAATGTATTTTAATGGTGGCAGGCGCAGCAGTACAAAAATTAATGATGACCTTAAGCAAGGAGCAAGAGATCTTAATGAATATTGCAGACATGTCTATTGTGACTTACCATGCGGAATCAGCTTTGTTAAGATTAGAGAAATTAAGTAAAACAAAATCGGAGGCAGAATTAGCTATACAGACTGCGATTGTAAAAACCTATATCTACGATGCTGCTGACGCTATCAACAAAGCAGGTAAAGATGCATTGAATAGTTTTGCAGATGGAGATGAATTACGCATGATGCATATTGGTTTAAAGCGATTCACAAAAATGGATCCATTCAATAGCAAGGAAGCTAGAAGAACCATCTGTGCGCAGTTGGTAGCCGACGACGGATATAAGTTATAAGTAAGTAATGGATATTGATTTTGAATTGTAAGAACAAAAAAAAGAAACAACTATGGCTACTTCGCCATAGTTGTTTCTTTAGTGCTTAAAAACCGAATTCCGCCTACTATTTTGATTTGATAGTCAAATTTGCCTTATCCATTTTGTTTTGTAAATAAGGAATACCAAACATATGGGTCCATCCAAAAATTCTTAGGCCATTGGTGATTTTCCAGATCGCTTCTCTTCTAAAACTTTCTTTATCATCAGGTAAGTGACTTACTTTCTCTAAGGCGTCAGATAAATCTTTTTGGTTTTTATACTCATTAAAATTGAGTGGTAATTTATCTGTAATTAAATTTTGCGCACGCTTTATACCTTCTTTTAAGAAGCTTTGATCTTTAGTAAATTCATAGCCAATAGACAAGCCATGTAATGTTGCCAATAAAGATTCCATTTGGTGATTAATAGAAGGATTATCTCTCTGCCATTTTGCATGCGTGAT
>CAXNMZ010000011.1:0-21174 GCA_964203125.1 Chitinophagales bacterium
TACCGATCAAACAATGATTGCTCGTTCATAGTTCAGTCCGCAAAGATACAATCAATAAATGGATGAAGCGATGATAGAAAGGTCTATTTCTTGGTATTGATGCTTGAATACTTCAATAAAAGCTACACCCGTATTGCCAGAAAAAAATGGAATATAAATCCCCTCTTGATAGCCCAGTACAATACTGTATTTTCCAGGAGCTAGCCTAAGCTTGAATTTTCCAGCATTATTTGAACGTACCTGCTTAATCAATCTAGCCTCTATCCCTTTTGCATAATTGCCTTCTTGCTCCATCAACTGTTTAACATTGGCAGCTTCATAAATATAGACCATAGTCGACATTGGCTGCCCTTTCTGCTTAGCAGTTCCTTTGAATGGCATGGCTGTATTGGATTCCAACAATACATGGCCGATAATGCCCTGTGAAAGGATACAAAAGCCCATTAGCATAGGAGCTAAACAAACTAAGAAAATAAATTGGATAGTCTTGTTACGCATAAATGCTGTTTGTTTAAAGTTACATTTTTAAGCTTCAAGTTGATAGAAATTCAAAGAATTGATTTAAATTTATATTTATGAAAATACGCCTTTTACTCCCCCTTATTTTTGTATTCACAGCGACCATTTTACATGCACAGGATGCAACAAAAAAAGAAGTATTGATGCAGACATCCAAAGAACTTGCTTTGGAGGCACGCAATAAATTTTCTAAAGCTGTTCTTGCAGCAAAAGAAAAAGGATGGCCGATCCAGTATACTTCTCAAAATCAAAACAATGCAAAATTAATTAGTGTAGATGAAAAAGGATGGCCTAAATATTATATTAGCTTTGCTGATCCAGTTCAAGCAATAACGATCAACGCTAATAAAGTTTGGCCAGGCGCTGCTTCCAATTTAAACTTAAGTGGATCGGATGATAATATGACCAATAAATTGGGTGTTTGGGACGAAGGAAGTCCATTGTTAACACATAAAGAATTCACTGGTAGAATTACACAAAAAGACAATGCCAAAGAAGTTGTAACGCATAGCACCCATGTGGCTGGTATTGTAATGAGCAAGGGACTGAATCCGCTTGCAAAAGGGATGGCTTATAATGTAAAAGGAATCCTTGACTATGATTGGAATAGCGATTTGTCAGAAATGTCTGCAGCCGCTGCAAATGGTTTATTGATTTCAAACCATTCTTATGGAACCGTAACTGGATGGAATTACAATGGTGATTCTGCGCGTTGGGAATTCAATGGCAGATTCAATGAAAAAGAAGATTACCGATTTGGGTTGTATGATTATGATGCCCAAGTTCAAGATTCAATTGCTTATAATGCTCCAAACTATTTAATTGTTTTTGCGGCAGGTAATAATAGAACGAGCGTTGGCCCTGCAGTTGGACAAACTTATTGGAGAAGAAATGAAGCAGGTAGAATGATCAATGCAGGTGCTAGGCCTGCTGACATTAGTAGTAATGATTCTTATGGTAGCATCTCCACAGATAAAAATGCAAAAAATGTACTCACGGTTGGTGCAGTATTTGGCATACCATCTGGATACAATAAAAAAGAAGATGTGTTGGTCAGTAATTTTAGTTCATGGGGACCAACAGATGATGGCAGAATCAAGCCAGATATTACGGCGCATGGCGTTTCTGTCTATGCTCCTGTTGCCAACAACGATTCAAGTTATAATTACCTAAGCGGCACTTCGATGGCAGCACCTGGGGCTGCAGGAAGTTTATTATTATTACAAGAATTAAGTCATCGTTTTACTGTCAATGGTGCCCCAAGAATTTTAAAATCAGCGACTGTGAAAGGGCTCGCGATTCATACCGCAAACGAAGCAGGTTTGTACCCTGGGCCAGATTATAAATATGGTTGGGGATTGCTCAATATTGCCGAAGCTGCTCAAGTTTTAAATACCGCACTCACTAATAATAACAATGTAAGTAGCCCTCATTTTGTGTATGAAAATATTTTACTCAACGGTGAAAGCAAGTCCTACACCATCACTGCTTCTGGCACGCGACCTGTAAAAGCCACTATTGTTTGGACCGATACTAAAGGAACTTCTGGTGATCTATTGAATGATGGTACTCCAGAATTAGTGAATGATTTAGACTTGGTGATTACCCAGGGTAATAAGACACATAATACTTGGAATTTAAGTCCAAGCAGTCCAGACAATCAAGCGTTCAAAGGAATCAATAATATTGATAATGTTGAAAAAGTAGAAGTGGATACCAGTTTAGTAGGAACCAATTATACCGTTACTGTTAAACATAAAGGGACGCTTGAAAGAGGACAACAAAATTATTCTTTAATGATCAGTGGAGCTGGGGGTACAGCCTATTGCAGCTCAGCCGCAACAAGTACTGCTGGCACCAAGATTGATAGCATTCAATTAAACAATATTAAATTCTCAAAAACAACAGCAGATAACTACGTTGACAATACCGCATTATTTGTCAATGGAGAATCCAATGGCACCCTTAGTTTATTTATGCGATTAAGTAGTGCGGACGCATCCAATAATAATCGATTTGTAAAAGTTTTTATTGACTATAATAACAATGGAACATTTGACGCCAATGAACTAGCGCATACAAGTGTTGCAATCACCAATGGGGACTATAGTGCAACTATTAATTTAATTAGTAATTTAATTATCAATCAATTCACTAAACTTCGTGTGGTAGTGACTGAAGCAGCTGCGGCATCATCCGTCATTGCATGTGGTAATTATACAGCTGGAGAAACCCAAGATTATACATTAAGAGTGGTGAGCCCATCTAATGATATACAATTAATGGAAATCACCAACCCAGTTGGTGGTGTTTCAGAAAAAGCAGTACAATTTGTCACAGTTAAAGTTGCGAATAATGGTCCAAATAGATTAACGAATATTCCGCTTAGCTTAGAAGTAAAAAAAGGCACTGCCACCATTTTAAATCTTAAAGAAACATTTACAGGTAGATTGTATGGATCAGAAATCATGTCCTATACCTTCCAAACGCCCATGCCAATTGAATTAAGTCAGAATTATACCATCACCGCTACTGTAAGTCTTGCAAATGACCAGCAACCAGACAATAATTCAATGACTGCAAATATTATCAGTGCTAGTCCAAGTCCTGCTATTACTGGATCTGCAACAGGTTGTAATGAAAATGTGCAATTGCTGGTAAGTAATCCAAAAGGCGATGATCAATACCTTTGGTATGACAAGAACAATGATGTAAGCAGACCAATTGCCAAAGGATCTGTCATTAGAACCTCTACCACCGCAGCAAATGTTTATGTTGGTAAAGGCTGGAATGGATTTATTGGACCTAAAGACAATACCACATTAAGCAATTCAGGTGGATATAATAATTGGGGCAGTAGCTATGGAGAATTCATGCGATTCAATACGACAGGACCATTAAGATTAGAAACCACAAAATTGTATACCGGCTATGCAGGTAAAATTGAGCTTGAATTAAGATTACTAAGTACTTTCACAGATACCACTTATTCTTATTTTCCATCTCAAACTCAAAAAGCGATTTTACATGTTGGTGCTAGTAGTCCTACTCCAACACCTGCAACAGGTAGTCTCGGATCTGGTACCCCAACACCTTTTGTACAAGGGGATACAGGAAGAATCTATGCCATCAATATGAACTTAAGTCAAGCTGGTAACTATATTTTGATTGCACGTTGTTTAGATAGTGCAACTATTTTTAGAAATAATAATATCACCACCAACAATCATCCATTTGGTCCAACCGTACTTGCTACGATCACTGGCAACTGGGCAGGCGCGAATTTTGAGAAGTTTTATTACTTCTTTTACAATATGCAAATTAGCACCCCTGAACATGAAAAAACGTTGACTAAAATCCCAGTCATTTTAACCGCTAAACCCATTATAACGCTAATTGGAACTGATAGTTTAAGTACCACCACTGCAGATAGTTATCAATGGTTCATCAATGACGAATCCATTGCAGGTGCTACAAAAAGTGGTGTAAAAATTACTAAAAACGCCATGTATAAAGTCAGTGCAACGATTGGAACTTGTACCAATTATTCTGACAGTAAATTGGTGCTCATCACTGATATCCCTCAAGCGCCTACCAAAGAGATTGGATTAAAAATAGTTTCAACAGATTATGTCGAAAATATTATTAAAGGCAATCAATTCTATATTCAATTCAATAATGTTAAAACCAATGCCATTGGATTAAGTATCCTAAATAGCAGTGGTCAAACAGTATTCCAGAAAGACAAATTAAATAATCAGATTACGGCTCAACCAGTGCAAGTTCCAACCTTAACGACTGGTATATATTATGTAAAGGTATTTGCTAATAATAAAGTGTACGTTCAAAGCGTATTCGTCACCAATAATTAATTCATTATGTTACAGCCATGGCAAGACGCGGTCGTTACCAAAATTATACAAGAAACGCCTACCACAAAGCGCTTCTTTATGGCTTTGACAAGTGGTCAACTATTTGACTTTACACCAGGACAGTTTGTAACATTAGACCTGCCCATCCACGAGCAAAAAAATAAGCGATGGAGGAGTTACTCCATTGCATCTGCTCCTAGTAATAACAGTGAATTTGAATTGGTCATTGTGCATTTAGAAGGAGGCTTAGGTACCACTTATTTATTCAACGAAGTGGCTGTTGGCAGTACCATTTTAATGAGAGGTCCACAAGGTGTTTTTATTTTACCAAAATCAATTACGACCGACTTATATTTTATCTGCACAGGAACAGGTGTTGCACCATTTAGATCCATGCTATTGGATATCCATCAAAAGAAAACTCCGCATCAGAAAATGCATTTGTTATTTGGATGCCGACAATATACAGATTGTTTGTATGGGCAAGAACTCAAAGCTTTAGAAGCGGAAGAGGAAAATTTTTATTACCGCCCAAGTTTTTCTAGAGAAAGCGAAATACGCGAAGGTGCTAACTTAGGTTATGTACATGCCACCTATAAAGAATTATTAGCATCAGGTGCCAGTAAAGATGCCCATTTTTACATTTGTGGTTGGAAAAATATGGTGGACGAAGCTAGAGCTACCTTAACCGACTTAGGCATCCCAAAAACGCAGATTCATTTTGAATTGTACGGATAAAAAAAGCGCCCAAGTGAATTTCATCTGGGCGCTTTTTTAAAAGTTTAATTTATGCAATATGCTTTAAGACTAAAGCTTTGACTTCACTCATTGGAATTCTTTCCTGTTGCATGCTATCTCTATAACGAATGGTGACTGTATTGTCTTCTTTAGTTTGGTGATCGATGGTCACGCAGAATGGCGTTCCTATTGCATCCTGTCTTCTGTAACGTTTTCCAATGGCATCTTTTTCTTCATAAAAACAATGGAATGAAGGTTTACATTCGTCCATTAACGCTTTTGCCAATTCAGGTAATCCATCTTTTTTTGTCAATGGCAATACCGCTAATTTTAATGGCGCCAATTTTGTAGGTAAATGCAAAACAACTCTTGAATCAGTCGTGCCGTCTTCTTTTTGAATTGTTTCTTCTTCATATGCATTAGATAGAAGCAATAAAAACATTCTATCTAAACCTATCGAAGTTTCAATCACATAAGGCACATAATGCTGATTGATTTCTGTATCAAAATATTGTAATTTCTTTTTACTGAATTCTTGATGACGCGTTAAATCATAATCTGTTCTTGAATGTATCCCTTCTACTTCTTTAAACCCAAATGGAAATTCATATTCAATATCTAAAGCTGCATCTGCATAATGCGCTAATTTAATATGGTCATGAAAACGGTATTTGTTTGCTGGAATACCCAAACTTAAATGCCAATTCATACGCTCGTTTTTCCAATGCTCGTACCACTCTTTTTGGGTACCTGGCTTTACAAAAAATTGCATTTCCATTTGTTCAAACTCACGCATTCTAAATATAAATTGACGCGCTACAATTTCATTTCTAAAGGCCTTCCCTGTTTGTGCAATCCCAAAAGGAATTTTCATCCTTGCCGTTTTTTGCACATTTAAGAAATTAACAAAAATACCTTGTGCTGTTTCTGGTCTTAAATAAATGGTATTGGCGTCTTCTGCAACTGAACCTAATTCTGTAGAGAACATTAAATTAAATTGACGAATCTCTGTCCAGTTACTTGTACCACTTACACTACACTGTATTTTATTTGTTTGTATCAATGTGCCTAAGCCTGCAAAATCATCCTTCGCAAGCAAGGCTTCCATATCCGCTAGTAATTGTGCAGCACGATCACGCAATGCAGCACCTCCATCGGATGCCTTAGCTGCTTCTTCATTTAACTTATCGGCATGTGCTTCAATTAAATGGTCTACACGGTATCTTTTTTTACTGTCCTTATTGTCAATCAATGGGTCACTAAAACTATCCACGTGACCACTTGCCTTCCAAGTAGTTGGATGCATGAAAATGGCAGCGTCAATACCTACAATATTTTCGTTCATCTGCGTCATGCTCTTCCACCAGTAGTCACGAATATTCTTTTTTAATTGCGCACCATATGGACCATAATCATACACTGCACTTAATCCATCATAGATTTCACTACTAGGAAATACAAATCCGTATTCTTTGGCATGCGAAATGATTGCTTGTAATGTATTGTCTGTAACTGTCTTACTCATAGATTGCAAATATAGGTCGAGAAAAGATTATGGTTGTAATTTTTCATTGTTTTGGTGCCTTTCTTTGTCTCGAATGGTTTTCTTTTGGATATTTTTCTCCAATGCGGCAGTCAAATCAACACCTGTTTGATTGGCTAAGCAAATCAGTACAAAAAGTACATCCGCCATCTCATCCCCCAGGTCTGCACCAGCCTCATTATTTTTAAAGGATTGATCGCCATATTTGCGCACCATCAATCTAGAGAGTTCGCCTACTTCTTCCATCAAGACACCTAAATTGGTTAACTCACTAAAATAGTTTACCCCAATGGTCTTGATCCACTCATCCACCTGATCTTGTGCTGCTTGAATCGTAATTTGATTAGACATATTATTCCTTGTTTTTTGAATCAATGATAATGGTCACTGGACCATCGTTGATGAGTGCCACTTTCATGTCTGCTCCAAATTCCCCAGTAGCAATTGGCTTGCCAAGATCCTTGGTCAATTGAAGGATCATCTGCTCATAAATAGGAATCGCAATCTCGGATTTTGCGGCGGCAATATAAGAAGGTCGATTCCCTTTTTTAGTGGCTGCATACAAGGTGAATTGACTAATCAGCAAGATGGATCCACCTGTTTCTTGTACACTCTGATTCATGACCCCATCTGCATCATCAAAAATCCGCATCTGCACCAGCTTGTTGGAAATCCATTGAATATCCTCCAATGTATCCTCATTATGAATGCCTAATAAGACCAATAAGCCTGCTTGAATAGCCCCCACAATAGCACCATCCACTTTGACATTGGCCTCTGATACTCTTTGAATTATGACTCTCATAAGGATGCGCTTTACTACGTGAAGATAAACAAAACTATTTTCACTAATTTAGCTGTAATTTCAACACCTTGAGTAGTATAAAAAAATTAGTCGGACAAACCGCATGGTACGGACTTAGTTCAATAGCCGCAAGGTTTATTAGCTATTTACTTACGCCTTATTTAACCTATAAGCTTTCTGATATTGCTTATGGGGAGAATTCGATTGTCTATGCTTTTATTCCCTTTTTGAATGTCATTGTAGCTCATGGCATGGAGACCGCCTATTTCAAGTTTGGGACCAAAGAAAATGAAGCCGAGATCTATAACACGAGTAGCTTTTCGATGCTATTTGTGACCGTACTTGTGATGATTGGTTTGTTTACTTGGCAAATCCCATTGGCTGAACTTTTACAAATTACTGCCCACCCCGAATACATTAGCTTACTAGCTTGGATCGTTGCGCTAGATGCCTTGACGACCATTCCATTTTCAAGACTAAGAATGCAAGAGCGTCCCAAAAAATTTGCATTGATCAAAGTTGTTGGGATCTTAATCAATATACTTGCGACCTATAGCTTCATCAGTCTTTTACCAAATTATGTACAAACCCATCCAACTAGTTTTTTACAAGATTGGTATCGACCAAATTGGGAAGTAGGTTATATTTTAATAGCAGGTATTGTGCAAAATGTTTTTGTAATGCTCTTGTTACAAAAAGAAATTAGATCCATCCGTTTTAAATTCAACTTTAAACTTTGGTGGAGCATGATGGCTTTTGCAGTGCCGCTTATTTTAGTAGGTTTTGGCGGGATGATCAATGAAACACTAGACCGCATCATGTTGGGATGGTGGGGACCTGGCGAAACGGTGGATGCCAATAAAGCCATGGTGGGCGTGTATAGTGCTTGTTATAAACTAGCCATTTTAATCACCATCTCCATACAAGCATTCCGCATGGGTGCCGAACCTTTTTTCTTCAAACAAGCCGAGACCGATCAAGCACAAAAAACCTATGCCAAAGTCATGAAATTTTTTGTGATCAGTTTATGTGTGATGTTCTTATCTGTGATGTTATACATTGATATTTGGAAATTATTTATTCAAAATCCAGCCATGTATGTGGGTCTTAAAGTGGTGCCTATTTTACTGATTGCAAATATGTTTTTAGGTGTATACTATAACTTAAGTATTTGGTATAAAATAAGTAATAGAACCATGGCAGGCGCCTGGATCACCTTATTAGGCGCTATCATCACAATTGTCATTAACTATTTTGCCATTCCTCATTTTGGATATATGGCGAGCGCTTGGGCCACTTTCTTTTGTTATGGCACCATGATGATTGTGAGTTATGTATGGGGACAAAGCGTTTATCCTGTGCCTTACGCCACAAAAAAATTAATTGCTTATTTTATCATTGCATTAATGGTGTATGGTATTAATTTATTGTTGCATCTTGTTTCTACCAATCAACCTTTCAATTATTTATTTGCAACCATCTTACTTTTTGCATTCATCGTATTTGTTGCACGCATCGAAAGAAAAGATTTGCAATCCATCTTTAAAAAATAAAATAAGTGGCAGAAGATTTAATACTCCATCATGGAGATAAAAAAACACAGTATGAATCCTTGATCCCTCAAATCAAAGGCTTAATGACTGGCGAGGATAATTTAATTGCCAACCTTGGTAATATCGCTGCTGCGCTAAAAGAACAGTTCAATTGGTTATGGGTCGGTTTTTATTGGGTAGTGGAGGATGAATTGGTACTAGCCCCTTTTCAAGGCCCTGTGGCTTGCACCAGAATCAAGAAAGGACGCGGTGTTTGCGGAACATCTTGGGAAAAAGGGATCACCTTGATTGTAGAAGATGTTGAAAAATTTCCAGGACATATTGCATGTAGTAGCGCATCCCGATCTGAAATCGTGGTACCTGTTTTTCAAAATGGTCAAATAGTTGGCGTTTTAGATGTAGATAGTACCGAATTAGCGCATTTTGATACGATTGATCAAGCGTATTTAGAGGAAATTGTCGGGTTCTTAGACCAATTTTAAAAAATATCGTTTAAGTTTGCAGCCCCTAAGCGGATGTGGCGAAATTGGCAGACGCACTAGACTTAGGATCTAGCGCCGCGAGGCGTGTGGGTTCGACCCCCTCCATCCGCACAGAAAAAGGCCCCAATTTGGGGCCTTTTTCTTGTTATAATGCCTTATTTAAACCCAAAATTTGTACCTTCGCCCCCCTTAAACATTTCAATTAAGCAGTAAAAGCAACACCTATGGCAAGTATAAAAAGAACCAACATTGCACTTTTAAATGATCAACTAACGGTGACCATTTCAAAAGCAGATTATTTATCTACTTATGAAACAAGTTTAAAAAAACAAGCCAAAACGGCCAATATTCCAGGATTCAGAAAAGGAATGGTGCCAGCAGGTATGATTAAAAAAATGTATGGACAAGCTATTTTCAGCGATGTGATTTTAAAGTCTGTAGAGAACGAGATGAACCAATATATGTCTAAGGAGCAAATAGACATTTTTGCACAACCACTTCCAATGGCCACAGCATTTGCAAACATGGACCATAACAATCCAACAGATTATGATTTCTCTTTTGAAATTGGATTAAAGCCAAAGTTTGAAATCAAAGCAAAAGACATCAAAGTAAAGCGTTATAAAATTCAAGTGACGGACGAGATGATTCAAAGCGAAGTGGAGCGTCTACAAATCAGAAATGGCAACATGACTGAACCTGAAACTTCAACAAGTGAAGACAATGTATTGAATGTAACTTTTATTGAATCAGATAAAGACGGTAATGATATAGAAGGTGGTATCAAAAAAGACAACTCTTTATTGATTAAATACTTTAGTGAAAAACAAAGAAAGCAATTCATTGGTTTAAAGAACGAGGATACCGTTGTCATTCAATTAAAGAAAGCCTTTGATGATAAGGAATTAGATATCATTTTAAATGATTTAGCATTAACAAAAGCCGATACTGAAAAATATTTTAAACTGTTGATCACGAAAGTTGGTCTAGTAGAAAAAGCACCTTTAGATGAAACTTTATTTACGGTAACCTACCCGAATCAAGCCATCACCAATGAAGCTGAATTCAAAGCTGCAGTGAAGCAAGATATCGAAGGATACTATGCGCAACAAGCAAAAAATCAAGTGCATGATCAAATTTATCATGGCTTAATTGAGCAAACTAAAATGGATTTCCCTGTTGCATTTTTAAAGCGTTGGTTGCAAAAAGGTGGAGATAAACAAAGAACAGAAGAAGAAGCAGAAAAAGAATACCCAGTTTTCCAAGATCAATTAAAGTGGACTGTCATTAGTACACAATTGATTGCTGATCATAAAGTGGAAGTGGTTGCAGAAGATTTAAAGAGTTTCGCAAAACAACAATTGATGAGTTATATGGGCGGACAATTAGGTGCATTGGGTGACAATGACCAATGGTTAGAAGATTACGCTGCTCGAATGATGCAAGACAGAAAATTTGTAGAAGATAGTTACCACAGAATTAGCACAGATAAATTATTCAACGCTTTAGAAGCAGAGGTGACTGCCAAAGAAGAGCCAATCGCAGCAGAGAAATTTGCAGATTTGTTGAATAGCCACAAGCACTAATTCGTACAATTTTGGAAGTAATAATGATTTTAAAGCCCCCAATCTGGGGGCTTTGTGAAATAGCCTAATTCCAAAAATTATTAGGCTATTTCACAACAATAATGATTTTGAAGCCCCCAATCTGGGGGCTTTTGCATTATAGCCCCATTTCCGGTCAAATTTGGCACTCTTTTTGCAATAGCTTAGGAGAATAGGTTTTACCTTTACAATCTGAAAAAAGCAATTATGAACATAGGAAAAGAATTTGAAAAATACGCGATCAAACACAGAGGGATCGGAAGTAATAGTCTGCATCAATACCAAAATAGTGTGACCAATTTGACACCCTATATTATTGAAGAAAGACCAATGAATGTGGCAAGCATGGATGTGTTTAGCCGTTTAATGATGGATCGAATCATTTTCTTAGGAGAAGGTATCAATGACTATGTAGCCAATATCGTAACAGCGCAGTTATTATTTCTTGAAAGTACAGACCGTACAAAGGACATTCAAATGTATATCAATAGTCCAGGCGGCAGCGTTTATGCTGGATTAGGAATTTATGATACGATGCAATTCATTAGCCCAGATGTGGCTACTATTTGTACAGGCATGGCTGCAAGTATGGGTGCGATCTTATTATGTGCTGGTGTAGAAGGTAAAAGAACGGCATTAAGACATAGCAGAATCATGTTACACCAGCCTAGTGGTGCCATTGGAGGACAAGCATCTGATATTGAAATCACCGCAAGAGAAATCAAGAAGTTAAAACACGAACTATACGAAGTCATTGCCACACATACCCATAAGGATGTCGAATTGGTTGCTAAAGATTGTGATAGAGATTTCTGGATGACTGCTGCCGAAGGTAAAGCTTATGGCTTGGTAGACGAAGTATTGTTAACCAACCCAAGAAAATTAAAGAAATAATTTACTAATTAAACTGTTTATATGATACTGACCAATCGTTTTTTAATGGAAGAAGAGGAAGAACACAGAGAAGAAAAAAAAGAAGACAATGCGCCCTCTTTTTTGAATAAAAAAATGGAACAAATCTTTTTTGAAAAAAGAGCAATCTATTTATGGGGTGTTGTAGACGATAAGTCTGCGAAAGATATTGTGACTAAACTTTTATTATTGGATGCAGATAAGCCAGGTGAACCAATCCATTTTTACATCAATAGCCCAGGCGGTGTGGTGACAAGTGGGATGGTCATGTTTGATACAATGAATTTAATTAAGAGCCCTGTGCATACCATTTGTATGGGATTAGCAGCAAGTATGGGTTCTATCTTATTGAGCATGGGAGAAAAAGGGAAGCGTACTATTTTTCCACATGGCGAAGTGATGATTCATCAGCCAAGTTTAGGTGGTTATTTTCAAGCCACAAGTGCAGACATCGAAATTCAGGCAGAACAAATTAGAAAGACAAAAGAATTAGGTGCTCAAATACTAGCCAAGAACTGTAATAAAACCATGGAGCAAATTATGGCTGATTTTGACAGAGATTACTGGATGAATGCCAAAGAGGCGGTTGAATATGGAATCGTAGATAAAATTGCTAAGAGCTTATAAAAATAGCGCTTAATAAATTGCATTAAATGAAAATGAGTAAAACAGAAAATATACAATGTTCTTTTTGTGGCCGAAGCAGAGAAGAAGTGAAAATCCTAATTGCTGGACAAGAAGGTCATATCTGCGAGCACTGTATTGAACATGCTCATGAAATTGTAGGCAAAGAATTTCATCAAAAAAAGGAAGCTGGAAAAGCAGGTACACTCAAAGTACAAAAGCCAATTGCGATTAAAAAGTTTATGGACCAATACATCATTGGCCAAGATGAAGCAAAAAAAATACTATGCGTGGCCGTTTACAATCACTTTAAACGCATTAACCTACCAACAACTATCAAGGATGATGTTGAAATAGAAAAAAGCAATGTGATCATGATTGGTGAAACGGGTACAGGTAAAACTTTGCTTGCAAAAACCATTGCGAAGCTTTTAAATGTACCTTTTGCTATTGTGGATGCCACGGTATTCACAGAGGCGGGCTATGTTGGAGAAGATGTAGAGAGTATGTTAACGCGTCTATTACAGAACTGTGATTATGATGTAGAAGCAGCGCAAAGAGGGATTGTCTATATCGATGAGATTGATAAAATTGCGCGTAAAAGCGACAACGCTTCTATCACAAGAGACGTAAGCGGAGAAGGCGTGCAACAAGGTTTATTAAAAATGCTAGAAGGTACAGAAGTATTGGTGCCTCCTCAGGGCGGAAGAAAGCATCCTGATCAAAAAATGATCAAAGTAGATACGAAGAATATTTTATTTATATGTGGTGGCGCATTTGACGGCATTGATAAAATCATTGCAAGAAGAATCAATACCAATGCCATTGGATTTAGTGTGAATAAAGACGAGCAAGAATTACAGCGTAAAAATTTATTGCGCTTTGTGAACGCACAAGACATCAAAACTTTTGGTTTAATTCCAGAAATGCTAGGGCGACTTCCCATTGTAACGCATTTAGAACCTCTGGACGCTGAGACATTAAGGAATATCTTGACAGAACCAAAGAATGCATTGATTAAGCAATACACCCAATTATTTGCAATAGAAGATATCAAATTAACAATTGACCCAGAAGTTTTTGATTTCATTACCGCTAAAGCAATGGAATACAAGCTTGGGGCAAGAGGATTGAGAAGTATCTGCGAGAGTTTATTCACTCAAGCGATGTTTGAGCTTCCGGGCACAGACACTAAAGTATTTCATGTGACTTTAGCTTATGCCAAAAACATGTTTGATAAAAGTAAAATAAGCGCTTTAAAAGTGGCTTAAGAAAATAAATAATCACTTTAAAAATAAATTTATGCAAGAACTAATTGACCGTTTAGTAAAAGAAGCAGGTGTCACTCCAGAACAAGCAAAGCAATCTATCGAAACCATTGCTGCATTTGTAAAAGAAAAATTCCCAATGTTAGGTGGTGCGGTGAATCAAATTTTCAAGCACAAATAACTTTATCTAGCCATTTTGGCTAATCACTGAACCAATCTAAATAATTGTAAAGTAATTGTATTTCAATTGCGGCTCAATGACTCAGATTGGTTCTTTTTTTTAAGACCATTGCTTCTGCTTCAGTGAGGTCAAATTGAATCACCATTTCCGACCAAGTGAGCCTACCCTGCTTCTCTTTTCGAAGCTTTAAAATCCTGAAAACAGCCCTTTCATCAAATATGCCTAGCGCCATCCAATCCTCAAAGCGCATGGTTTGATAGGCCATTTTTTTGGATGTATTGGGTTGATACTTAAGATAAGGATAGATCATCTCAAAATCAAAAGCAGTGATCCCGTATACCTTCTTTAAGCCTTGTATATTCGTAAACCCACCCGTCCATTTTTGATAGGTTAAAATCCGCTTCACTTTATAAGCTGGTAAACCTGTAATTTGAATCCACTGCGATGCGCTGGGGTTATTGATATCAATTTTTTCTGGCGTATACCTCTCCCATTTTAGATGTCTATTTTTTTTATAGTCATTGACCGAATCCATTGCTTTTATACGTACCCAGGGAAATAAGGATCTTGCTTGAGTTTCAGAAACACCGTACCATTTTAAAAGGTCTTCTTTTTTATAAAATCGTCCTCCTTTTTCGCGATAATGGTAGAGGGTCGTCATTTGTTTTCTGGATAATCCAAGTTGAAATCCTTGCAAGCTATCCAATAAATTGGGATCAAAATAAAAAAGGGCTTTGGGCTTTTTTATTGAATTTGAAAAACGATCCCTATTCGAACTTGTCGTCGGCAATAAATAATGCAACAATAAACTCAGAGATAAAATACAACCAAGAACGATAATGCCTTTTTGCTCTTTTGATGTAAAAATGAAATAAGATTTCCAATCAAATTGCATGGAGATTTTCAACAAACCTATTTTTTATTATCATGCAAGATTTGCGTATAAATACTTGAAATAAAAACTTGGAGTCAATACTTGGAGTAACTATAGGGTAATCACCATCCCGTCATAAGCCATCCCAATACCCTTTGGCAAATTAGGATCCACCACAGCGTGTAAACCAATCTGATGGCTAAAATGCGTAAAATAAGTTTGAGGGATATTTAGAGACTGTGCCATTGCAATGGCTTCGGATAAGGTGAAATGTGTTGGATGGGACTGGGGACGAAGTGCATTTAGGATGAGGACCTTAGACCCTTTTATTTGCTCCATAGCTTCGGCCGAAATAGAATTGGCATCTGTAATATAAGTAAAGTCTCCCATTCTAAAACCTAGTACAGGCATCTCGCGGTGCATCACTTGAATAGGTGTCAATTCAATGTCCCCAATCATAAAAGGCGTTTCATGATCAATGGTGTGCAATTGCATCTCTGGTAAACCTGCCTCTTTATCCGTTTCAAAAGCATAATAAAAATCACGCTGAATGGCGACCTGCGTAATGGTATTGGCATAGATAGGCATTGATTTACCCGAAAAGAAATTAAATGGTCTAATGTCATCCAATCCAGCATAATGATCTCTGTGTGGATGGGTGAAAACAACAGCGTCTATATGTGTTGTTTTGGTACGAAGCATTTGATACCTAAAATCTGGGGTCGTATCGATGATGATACAGGTTGTATCGGATTCAATTTTAATACTTGTTCTTAATCGATTGTCTCTGGGATCATCCGAAGTACATACAGGACATACACATCCAATGAGGGGAACCCCAGTGCTGGTGCCTGATCCTAGAATGGTGATACGTAACAAAATGGGTAGTGTTAAAATTTATGCTTCAGACAATGCAATCCGCTTTACTTCCTCATATAATTTTTGAGAATCAAGCGTCAATTTATCAAAGTCAATTGTGAGTTGCGGAATCAATTCAAGTAAGGTATTGATTCTTGCTTCCAAATTTAAAAACTTGTTTAAAACCACAATTTTTTTGAATTCAAGTAAACACCAGCCGCTCTGGAAATTACCACGCTCGTAACGAACTACATATTCAGATTCTCCTAAAATATCTTCTAATTTATCTAAAGTACCTTGTGTGATTTTCATAAAATTGGGCTATTTTAAGTCGGTTTTACCTTCATTAAGGGGTGTTACAAAGATAGTTTTTTGGTACAGTAGCTATTTAAATAAAACGCAGGAGTTATTCACATTTCGTACCTTTGTCAACACATTTAGCCTATGGAATTTTTGACTCGAAAAATGATCAACGATCCAGTACATGGATTTATTACGATCAATGACCCGTTGATATTTGCCATTTTCAACCATCCTTTTTTTCAGAGGTTAAGAAGGATACAGCAAATGGCTTTAGCGCAACTAGTTTATCCTGGTGCCGTGCATACCAGACTGCACCATTCATTGGGTGCCTATCAATTAATGTGTAATGCGATCAATGAACTTAGAGACAAAGGTATTGAGATTAGTGCAGAAGAAGCACAAGCTGCAAAAGCAGCCATATTAATGCATGATATTGGCCATGGTCCCTATTCACATGGATTAGAAAATGTATTGTTAAAAGGCGTGCACCATGAGGCACTTTCTTTGTTAATTATGAATCAATTAAACGCAGATCCTAGCCCTGCATTGAATGGTCAGTTAACCATGGCAATTCAGATTTTCACCAATCAATATCCAAAAACATTTTTACACCAACTCATCAGCGGACAGCTGGATGTGGACAGATTAGATTACTTGTCAAGAGATAGTTTCTTCACAGGTGTAAGTGAAGGCGTGGTTGGATATGAGCGCATTTTAAAAATGCTAAATGTAAAAGACAATATTTTATTGGTCGAAGAAAAAGGCGTGAATAGTGTAGAGAAGTTTTTAGTATCTAGAAGGCTGATGTATTGGCAAGTGTACCGACACAAAACGGTTATTGCTGCCGAAAATATGTTGGTTAAAATTATTCAAAGAGCTAAACAATTGACAAAAGCAAAAGACAGTACCATCGCCATTGGTGGCATTTTAGATTATTTTTTATCCAATGAATTTACGGCCATTGAGCAAATTGATTTAACAGCTTATTGCCAATTAGATGATACAGATATTATATATGCGATCAAAAAATGGCAGACGCATTCGGATCCAATTTTATCATTATTGTGCAATAGATTATTGAATAGAAAAATTTACAAATGTCAATTGCAATCAGAACCCATCACGGATGCTGCCTTAAATCAAGCTTTAGCAGCAACAAAAGCCAGGTTCAATGTGGATGATGCCGATGCTGCTTTCCTATGTTTTAAAGGCGCAACAAGCAATACTTTATACAAGAATGACAGCGAGAATATCCATATTTTGTTAAAAAAGGGAGGAATTTCAACTATTTCGGAGGTACAGAACGCATTAATTGTCGAAAGTCTTTCTACCCCAGTTAAAAAATTTTACATTTGTTCGTTGAACGAATAACCCCAAATTCAAATAAATAACGCAAGGTATGTTAGAATTTAGTGCACAACAGATCGCAATGATGATTCAAGGTCAAGTAGAAGGTGACGCATCTGTGACTGTTCATAATTTTGGTAAAATAGAGGAAGCCACTGCTGGTCAACTTTCTTTTTTAGCCAATCCTAAATATGAAGCATTTTTATATTCTTCCGCTGCTTCAATTATCATCATTAGCGATCAGCAAGTATTAAAACAAAAAATAAATGCAACTTTAATTAGAGTGCCAGATGCCTATGCAGCATTTGCTACCC
This sequence comes from Chitinophagales bacterium, assembly GCA_964203125.1. Classification (GTDB taxonomy): domain Bacteria; phylum Bacteroidota; class Bacteroidia; order Chitinophagales; family Chitinophagaceae; genus Sediminibacterium. Next base: position 17,798 of record CAXNMZ010000011.1, read on the forward strand.
TACTTACAAAATACCAAGAATTAAAGACCCAACAACTTGTTGGGATTCAAACACCTTCCTTTATTGCGCCAACCGCTAGCTTAGGTGCAAACCATTTTGTCGCAGCTTTTGCCTATATCAATGAAGGTGCTACACTAGGTGATCATGTAAAAATTTTTCCCAATGTAGTCATTGGTGAAAATGTAAAAATTGGCAATCATGTGACCATCCATCCAGGTGTGGTCATTTATGCAGATTGTGTTATTGGCAACCATGTGACCATTCATAGTGGAAGCATTATTGGAAGTGATGGTTTTGGATTTGCTCCTAAAGAAAATGGTAGTTTTCAAAAAGTACCACAACTTGGAAACGTGGTCATCGAAGACGATGTTGAAATTGGCGCCAACACCACTATAGACAGAGCCACCATCGGATCGACTATTATTCGCAAAGGTGTTAAATTAGACAACCAGATTCAGATAGCACATAACGCAGAAATTGGAACCAATACCGTCATCGCTGCTCAAACGGGTGTTAGTGGAAGTACAAAGATTGGAAAGAATGTCATGATTGGAGGACAGGCTGGTTTAGCTGGTCATCTTGCTATTGCAGATGGAATAAAAATTGCAGGAAGAACTGGTGTAACAAAAACATTTACAACCGCAAATATGACCCTTACGGGCTACCCAGCTGCAGAGCAAAAACAGAGCCTAAGAAGCCAGGTTTACGTCAAAAATCTCCCAGAATTGGAAAAAAGAGTCCAAGAACTCGAAATATTAGTAGAACAACTGTCTAAAAAAGCCTAAATCAGGCGTATTTTTGCTTTAAATCAAGCTTTTAACTAAGCTATTCTAAACAAGTTACACATGGATCAACATTTTAACCCCGATAAGCAACATACCCTTTCTGAAAGTATTAGTATTAGTGGAACCGGTTTACATACAGGCATTTTAGTAGATATGACATTGCAACCTGCTAATCCAGGCTTTGGTATTCAGTTTCAAAGGGTAGATTTACCAAATCAACCTTTGATCAAGGCAGATTGTGATTTAGTAACTGATACAAGTCGTGGAACTACATTGCAAGTGGGTGATGCCAAAGTGAGTACGGTGGAACATATTCTTGCCGCTTTAGTTGGATTAGGCGTTGACAATCTTTTGATTGAATTGAACGGACCAGAAGTTCCAATCATGGATGGTAGCTCTGCACCATTTATAGAAGCCATTGAAAAAGTAGGTGTATTAGAACAAGAAGCTGCAAAAGCTTGGTACAGCATTGATGAAAATATTTTTCACTACGACGAAAACAAGCGCGTAGAGATGGTGGCATTACCTGCATTGGATTATCAAATCACCACCCTGATAGATTTTAATAGTCCTGTATTAGGCACACAACATGCGGCACTTAAAACAATCAAAGAATTTAAATCGGAGATCAGCCCTTGTAGAACTTTTTGTTTTTTACATGAATTAGAAACGCTTTTAGAAAACGATTTAATTAAAGGTGGAGATATCAACAATGCGATTGTAGTAGTTGATAAGCCTGTTACCAAAGAAGAGATGACTCGATTGGCTAAAGTATTTAAGCGAGATAAAATTGAAGTGAAAAGTGAAGGCTATTTAAATAATTTGGAATTAAGATTTCCGAATGAACCTGCACGTCATAAATTATTAGATGTGATAGGTGACTTAGCTTTGATAGGCTATCCAATTAAAGCAAGGATTATCGCCAATCGCCCTGGACATAGTAGCAACGTAGAATTTGCAAAAAAAATAAAACAGTACATCAAAAAAAATAAAAATATTAAAGATGTACCTGTTTATGATCCAAGCGCAACCCCTGTATATACTTTAGAGCAAATAGAAAAAACTTTACCACATCGTCATCCATTTTTATTGGTGGATAAGATCATTGAATTAACAGACACTTCTATTGTAGGCGTTAAGAATGTCACATTCAATGAATGGTTTTTCCCTGGACATTTTCCAGGCAATCCAGTCATGCCAGGCGTATTACAAATTGAGGCCTTAGCGCAAACTGGTGGTATTCTTTGTATCAATGCCATGCCTAAAGGCGAATATGATACCTATTTTTTAAAAATCAATAATTGTAAATTTAAACAAATGGTGAAGCCAGGTGATACCATGTTGCTTAAATTAGAATTGATGGCTCCAATTCGTAGAGGTATTTGCGAAATGCGTGGCACAGTCTATGTAAATGGAAAAGTGGCTACAGAGTCTGAACTTGTTGCTCAAGTTGTAAAAAGAGCAAAATAAATTTATACCTATGACACATCCATTCACTTATATAGACCCCAATGCAAAAGTTGCAGCCAATGTAAAAATTGATCCTTTCACTGTGATTCATAGTGATGTTACAATTGGAGAAGGTACGTGGATTGGAAGTAATGTGACCATCATGAATGGCACTATAGTAGGAAAAAATTGTCGCATCTTTCCTGGTGCAGTCATTGGTGCTGATCCTCAGGATATAAAATTCAATGGAGAAAAAACCACAGTAGAAATTGGTGATTATACGACCATTAGAGAATTTGTAACAATTAATAGAGGTACCTCTGATCGTTGGGTGACTAAAGTTGGAAGTCATTGCTTGATTATGGCTTATAGTCATATTGCACACGATTGTGTAATTGGTAACCATTGTATTTTAAGCAATAGTGTGCAAGTGGCAGGTCACGTAATATTAGGTGATTATGCTTGGATTGCAGGCGTGAGTGCGGTACATCAATTTGTGCATATTGGACAACATGCTTATATCGCTGGAGGTAGTTTGGTGAGCAAAGATGTGCCTCCTTATATTAAAGCGGTTCGAAATCCATTAAGTTATGGAGGCGTGAACAGCGTTGGATTGAAAAGAAGAGGATTTGACTTAGAAAAGATCAACCATATTTTAGATATCTACCGTTATATTTTTAATAAAGGGATGAACACCACACAGGCGCTTGCTTTTATTGAGGAAGAATTACCAGCAACAGATGAGCGAGATGAAATTGTAACTTTTATTAGAGATAGTGGAAGAGGCATCATCAAGCGTTTTGTCAAAGGTGCATTAGAAGATGAATAATATGCAAATTCACTTTACAGCTGCATCAAAAAGATTTAACAAAGAATGGATTTTCTCCAATCTTGATTTCAGTTTTGTCACTGGACAACATTACGCACTGATTGGAAATAACGGATCAGGCAAAAGTACCCTCTTACAAATTATTGCAGGTTATAGTGGACTTACAAAAGGTCAGGTACAGTGGGTCGACAACAATGGTCAATCCGTTGATAGCTCAAACATTTATCAGTATATAAGCATTGCTGCACCTTATTTAGAAATGGTGGAAGAGTTCACTGCATTAGAACAAATCGCTTTTCATCAACAATTCAAAT
>CAXNMZ010000012.1:0-20988 GCA_964203125.1 Chitinophagales bacterium
TTCACATTCAATTTAAATTAAAACATAAAACGACAAGCTATGAGTAACGCAGAAAAATTAAAAGCCCTAAAATTAACCATCGATAAAATCGATAAGGATTATGGTAAAGGAAGTGTAATGATGATGAATGAGCGCAGTCAAGAGCCTCATGAAGTGATTTCAACAGGTTCTATCGGATTAGACACTGCGTTAGGAATAGGAGGATTACCAAAAGGTAGAATTATAGAAATATACGGTCCAGAGTCATCTGGTAAAACAACAGTGGCAATTCATGTGATTGCAGAAGCACAAAAAAAAGGTGGTATGTGTGCGATAATAGATGCAGAACATGCATTTGATAGTGCATATGCAAAACGTTTAGGCGTAGACGTAGATAATCTTTTAGTGTCTCAACCAGATTATGGTGAGCAAGCTTTAGAAATTGCGGATCGTTTAATTTTATCTGGTGCGATTGATGTTGTAGTGATTGATTCGGTTGCAGCGCTAGTTCCTAAAAGCGAATTAGAAGGAGAAATGGGTGATTCAAAAATGGGCTTACATGCAAGGCTAATGTCTCAAGCATTGAGAAAGTTAACAGCAACAATTAATAAAACAGGTACTGTTTGTATTTTCATTAATCAATTACGTGAAAAGATTGGTGTTATGTTTGGTAATCCAGAAACAACAACAGGAGGAAACGCTTTAAAATTCTATGCTTCAGTTCGTTTAGATATTAGAAGAATGGCACAAATTAAAGATGGAGATGAAGCAATTGGAAATAGAGTAAAAGTAAAAGTGGTAAAAAATAAAGTCGCACCTCCATTTAGGGCTGCGGAATTTGAAATTATTTTTGGAGAAGGAATTAGTAAAATTGGCGAAATTATTGATATGGGTGTTGAATTAGAAATTATCAATAAAAGTGGTAGCTGGTTTGGTTATGAAGGAAATAAATTAGGCCAAGGACGCGACTCGGTTAAAACAATTTTACACGATAATCCAGAAATGGCGAACGAAATAGAAGCAAAGATTAGAGCTAAAATCGCCGCTAAAGTAGAAGCAGCAGCAACACAATAGTTAATATAAACGCGTTTTTTAAGGTTAGTAGGTAGAGACCGCATCATTTGTGATGCGGTTTTTTTATATTTATAGGGTGGTGCAATTATTAAAAATATTAATACAAGCGGGTTTATGGTTATTCTGTCATAAGATTCACCTTAAAAACAAGCAACTTTTTACAACAAAGGGACCATTATTAATTATTGCCAATCACCCAAATTCTTTTTTAGATGCTTTAATAATAGGGTCTTATTATAAGCGAAGGGTTTATTTTTTAGCAAGGGGTGATGCGTTTAAAAAACCAATACACCGATTTATTTTAGAATCCTTAAACATGATTCCCGTATATAGACTTAGAGAGGGAAAAGAATATTTACACTTAAATGATTATGCCTTTAATAAATCTATTGATTTATTAAACAAGGGCTTTGCGGTTTTAATATTTATAGAAGGCATTTGTATTAATAGCAATGAATTACAACCATTTAAAAAAGGCACCGCAAGAATTTTAGAAGGCGCTCAAAAATTAAACATAGATCTAAAGATTCATATTGCGGGTATTGCGTTTAATCAATTTAGAGGGATTGGCAAAACAGTTAATTTGGCTATTTCCGAAATGACTACTATTCCAACAATTCAAAATAGTAGAGACCGTGTTGTGTTTAATGAAATAGTTTTCGGTCAATTAAAACAAAATATTTTAATTCCTACCACACCTACAAAATTCAACACCAACCACCTCTTTTATAGAATACACCAACCCTATTATTATTTTATTAAAAAATTCGTTGCTGAAAAGACAAAAAATACCGTGTTTTTTGACTCGGTTTTATTTACTGTTTTACTGTTTACCTATCCAATTTTTATCATCTCCTTGTTTTTTATACTCAAGTTATTTCAGATCCCAACCACCATTATTTTTGTTATCTTAGTAGCACTACCAATTATGGGAAAAAGGGTACAAGAATAATTTTAAATTTTTACAATGACATCCATCCGAAAACTAGAAAAAAGAAAAAAAATCGCATTGATTGCGCACGATAATAAAAAAAAGGACATTATTGAATGGGCGGTGCACAATAAAATAGTATTGTCTAAGCATAGTTTAATTGCAACAGGAACAACTGGCAGGTTAATTGAAGAAGCCCTGGACCAACCTGTGGTTAAGCTATTAAGCGGGCCACTTGGCGGAGACCAACAAATTGGCGCCATGATTGCAACGGGAGATATAGATATGATTTTTTTCTTTTTCGATCCAATGGAAGCACAACCACACGATAGTGATGTAAAGGCTTTATTAAGACTTGCTGTAGCGTGGAACCTTCCAATGGCATGCGATAGAACCACCGCCGATTTTATAGTGACATCACCATTTATGCAAGGGGAATATGCTTATGCGCTTCCTAACTATGTGAATTATTTAAACAGAAAAGTATAATTTAAAAAATCAACTTATACATAAATAACACCAAAAAAATAATTATGAAAAACCTAAACAAAATAGGGTTGTTTTGCGCCATCATGTTGAATATTTGTTCCAACAGTATTGCACAACAATTTACAGGGTTTAAAAACACAGACGCACAGAAAAAGGTAGAAGCTAATTTTGATAGTCAATTAAGTGCAAAACGCATTGGTGAAAATATTAAATTAATGTCTTCTGTTCCACACCATATTGGATCTGTTGGTGGAAAATTTGTTGCAGATGAAATTGCTAAACAATTTAAAGCATCGGGATGGGATACAAAAATAGTGACCTATCAATTATTGTTTCCAACACCTATCACGCGCGTATTAGAAATGAAGGGCGCCACTAATTTTAAGGCCTTATTAAAAGAACCTGCCTTAAAAGAAGATGCTACATCGGGACAAGTAGACCAGTTACCAACTTATAATTGTTGGAGTGCAGATGGTGATGTAAATGCAGAATTAGTTTTTGTGAACTATGGTCTACCAGAAGATTATGAAACGCTTGCGAAATATGGTATTGATGTAAAAGGAAAAATTGTAATCGCAAAATATGGCAGAAGCTGGAGAGGCATTAAACCAAAAGTAGCACAAGAACACGGCGCCATTGGTTGTTTAATTTATTCTGATCCACAAGACGATGGTTATGGAGCGGGTGATGTGTATCCAGCAGGCCCCTTTAAAAATAAATATGGTGTTCAAAGGGGATCAATTATGGACATGGTCATTTATCCTGGAGATCCTAGTACGCCCAACTACGCTTCTGTGGATGGCGCTCCTAGGGTTGACCACAATAACGCAGAGAATTTATTAAAAATCCCGGTGCTTCCAATTAGCTATAGTGACGCCGCGCCTTTATTACAAGACATGGCCGGCCCGGTGGCACCAAAATCTTGGAGAGGAGGACTGCCTTTTACTTATCATATAGGCCCAAGCAAGTCTAAGGTGCATTTAAAATTGGATTTTGATTGGAAATTACGCCCCGCATACAATGTGATTGCGATGATACAGGGTAGCCAATATCCAGATCAGTGGGTGATTAGAGGAAATCACCACGATGCCTGGGTAAATGGCGCAAACGACCCAGTTAGTGGCATGGCTGCAGAACTAGAAGAGGCTTTCGCGATTGGTGCCATGGTAAAATCAGGATGGAAACCAAAAAGAACCCTTGTGTATTGCGCCTGGGATGCCGAAGAGCAAGGCTTGATGGGTTCTGTAGAGTGGGTCGAAGAGCATGCGGCATCTTTACAAGCAAAAGCGGTTGCCTATATTAATTCTGATGGAAATGGTAGGGGCTTTTTGGGAGCAGAGGGTTCACACGCTTTCACAGGACTAATCACTGATATCAGTAAATCAATTCAAGACCCTCAAACAGGCGTCACTATTTTTGAAAGACAAAGAGCGAATCGCGCGACAGAGGCTACAACGACAGCTACTAAAAAAGAAATTTTAAATAGCACCACCTATCCACTAGGCGCAATGGGATCTGGTTCTGATTATTCTTCCTTTATTCAGCATGTAGGTGTTCCTTCATTAAACATTGGTTTTGGTGGAGAAAACGAGGGTGGAGAATACCACTCCATTTATGATTCCTATGACCACTATTCAAAATACAAGGACCCAGGATTTGCTTATGGTGTCACACTTGCCCAAACAGCAGGACGCGCCGCATTAAGGTTATCCGAGGCAGACGCTTTACCATTTGATTTTACAGCCTTACATAAAACAGTGAAAGGGTACATCGCAGAGCTAATGAATAATGTAGAGCAAATGCGCGAAAAAGCAAAAGTAGAAAATGAATTAGTGAATACAAAAGCATACGCCGTTGCGGCAGACCCAACAGAAGGATTAAAATTACCTACCCTGGTTGAAGAAGTGCCTTATGTAGATTTTGCATCGATATTAAACGCATTAACGCGTTTAGAAAAATCAGCAGAACAGGTAGAGCAAATAAAAGTAAATGCGGATGCACAAAAACTAGCTGCAATCAATGCAAAAATTTATGCAGCAGAACAGACCTTATTAATGACAAAGGGCTTGCCGCGTAGACCATGGTACAAACATAGTTTATACGCACCAGGCTTTTATACTGGTTATGGGGTTAAAACAATACCAGGCGTTCGTGAAGCAATTGAACAAAAAGATTGGTCTGAAACAAGGATTCAAATTGAAGAAGTAGCCGCAGCAATCAATAGGCTGGCCACTTATTTAGAAACACTTTAAAGTGTTTTTTACGAAACTTATTTAAGGTTTGCGCTTACCTTTGTGCATGCCTTTTACGCTTCATTCCAACTATACACCCTCGGGCGATCAGCCAACCGCAATTGCGCAACTGACCGAGGGTGTGTTGAATGGAGATCCGCAACAAACACTCTTGGGCGTGACGGGTTCTGGTAAAACTTTTACCATTGCTAATTTAATTCAAAATGTACAACGCCCCACACTAGTCCTTACACATAATAAAACACTGGTTGCCCAATTGTATGGAGAGTTTAAACAATTCTTTCCCGACAATGCAGTAGGGTATTTTGTATCCTATTACGACTACTATCAACCAGAAGCCTATCTACCAACTTCGGGTGTGTATATTGAAAAAGATTTAAGCATTAATGAAGAGCTAGATAAATTAAGACTTCAGGCAACTGCACAATTATTAAGTGGCCGTAGAGATATTATTATTGTTGCGAGCGTGAGTTGTATTTATGGTATGGGTAATCCAACCGAATATGAAAACGGTATCATTCGAATTCACCAAGGACAAATTTTATCACGCCAAGCATTTTTACATGCGCTAGTGAATAGTTTGTACCACCGTTCTGTCACCGAATTTGACCGTGGTGCTTTTAGGGTGAATGGAGACACGATAGACATTCGATTGCCTTATGTAGATTATGGATATCGTATTACTTTTTTTGGGGACGAAATTGAAGCCATTGAAAGTATAGAAGTTGAATCAGGAAAAAGAATTGAGCCCATGGAGAACGCGGCGATTTTTCCAGCAAATTTATACATGGCACCCAAAGAAATGCTACAAGAAATTATTATTGAAATACAGGATGAGTTACGTGCACAGGTAGAATATTTTAAAAATGTAGGAAAACACCAAGAAGCAGCAAGGATAAAAGAAAGGGTTGAATACGATATAGAGATGATCAGAGAATTAGGTTATTGTACGGGGATAGAAAACTATTCTAGATTTTTTGATCGACGCAAGCCGGGTACAAGACCCTTCTGCTTATTGGATTATTTTCCAAAAGATTTTTTATGCGTCATTGACGAAAGCCATGTAACCATTCCGCAAATAACGGGTATGTATGGTGGAGATAGAAGTAGAAAAATGAATTTGGTTGAATTTGGTTTTAGACTACCAAGTGCGATAGACAATAGGCCACTTAATTTTAATGAGTTTGAGCGGGTGATTGGTCAAACTATTTTTGTAAGCGCCACGCCGGGAGAGTATGAACTAGAAAAAACAGATGGACTTATTGTAGAGCAGGTGGTTCGTCCTACAGGATTATTGGATCCACCAATCGAAGTGCGTCCTACTAAAAATCAAATCGATGATTTGTTAGATGAAATAGCAATGCAGGTGGAGATGGGGGATCGTGTCTTGGTGACGACCTTAACTAAAAAGATGGCCGAGGAGATGGATCGATACTTATCCAAAATTAATATCAAATCAAAATACATACATAGTGATATAGACGCTTTAGAACGCGTCGAGATATTAAGAGAGCTGCGTCTTGGTGTGATTGATGTCTTGGTAGGCGTGAATTTATTAAGAGAGGGTTTAGATTTACCAGAAGTTTCATTGGTGGTAGTCTTAGATGCGGATAAAGAGGGTTTTTTAAGAAATGAAAAATCCTTAACCCAAACATCGGGGCGTGCCGCAAGAAATGTGCGTGGGCGTGTTATTTTTTATGGCGACAAAATAACCATGAGCATGCAACGCACCATGGATGAAACCAATCGACGAAGAGCAAAACAAATTCAATACAATATTGAACACAATATTACACCAACCACTATTGTAAAATCAATAGAACAGGTGATGAAGCAGACAGCGGTATTAGATATTAAGGGGTTTAGTCATGACAATATCAACATTCGCACTACAGACGGGCTCAATATGGTAGCCGAACCAAATAGTCAGTACGAAACCATTCCACAAATGGAGAAAGCGATTTTGCAAACTAAAAAGCAAATGGAGAAAATGGCGAAAGCGATGGATTTTATGGAAGCTGCAAAACTGCGAGACGAAATGTTTAGAATGGAATTACAATTAGAAAAAATGAAAGCCTCCTAATCATGAATGATTTTTTTATAGCAGTATACAATGGGTTAGTTCAAACAACATGGATAGAAGCGCTGGCGGTGATCATGGGCATTGTGTCGGTTTGGTATAGCCGAAAGGAAAACATTTTAGTATTTCCAACTGGCATCATCAACACGACGCTCTATATCTACTTAAGCTATAAAGGACATTTATTAGGGGAGGCTAGTGTTAACTTGTATTATACAATTATGAGCATTTATGGCTGGTATTGGTGGTCAAGAAAAAAAGAAGACCAAGTTACTAATGTGTTACAAATCACCAATAGCAGCAGTTCACAAAGACTACAACAGGTTTTAGTGTTTATAGGATTTTATCTGATCTTATTTTTTGTACTAGAGTTTTTAAAAAATAATTTTGCCCCAGATGCGATTCCATGGGCAGACGCATTAGCAAGCGCATCAGCTTATACTGCCATGTGGTTGATGGCAAAGAAAAAAGTGGAAAGCTGGATCTGGTGGATCATTACCAACATCACATCAATACCACTTTATTTTATCAAGGGGTATGCGTTTACAAGTTTTCAATTTATAGTTTTATTAATTTTAGCAATAGCAGGTTTAATTACTTGGAATAAAAAAGCAAAGCAATGAAACCAATTCAAAAAATAGTTGTACTAGGTCCAGAGTCAACAGGTAAGTCCACGCTTTGTGCAGCACTAGCGTCGCACTATCAAACTATTTGGACGCCCGAATATGCAAGACAGTTTTTATCTGAACACGGGACAAAGTATACCTATGATGATTTATTAACCATCGCAAAAGGACAAATCAACAATGAAGAAAAATCAATTGATTTATTGGAACAAAAAATACAAGACAATAAGGGCGAGGCAACTACAAATAAATTAATTGTGGATACTGATATGTATGTGATGAAAGTATGGTGTGAATATGTATTTAACAATTGTCATCACTATATTTTAGAACAAATCAATCAAAGAAATTATGATCTTTACCTGCTCTGTGATATAGACCTACCATGGGCTGCAGACGAAATGCGTGAATATCCAGATGCTGGACCTAGACTCGAATTATTTACCATTTATAAAGAACTATTGATCAACCAAAACACACCCTGGGGCATTGTTTCTGGTTCGGATGTACAAAGAACAGCAAACGCAATACAGCTGATAGAACAATATTTATAGTATTTTCAAAAACCTAAGATTAATTCACAAAGGGCTTGGCTTTATACACAATCGCTCGTTTTAATTTAATAATTGTGGACGAGCAGGTGGATAAACCCAGCTATTTTTTTCTAATTAAATTTCGAACGTCTTCGTCCCCCTCCAAATTGTTCATTTCTCTTAGTATTTGTGGATAACGCCATGCAACTCTTCTTGACATTGGACGCGCTGTGAATTTCTTGGGATTAGGAAGGCCTGCAATAATCATCGCCGCTTCTGCACGTGTTAAATTTTTAGCAGACTTTTTAAAATAATGTTGCGCAGCAGCTTCCATACCAAAACAACCAGGGCCAGTTTCAATCACATTTAAATACATTTCTAAAATTCTTTTTTTACCCCAGATGAGTTCAATTAAAAAAGTAAAATAAAATTCAGGTAGTTTACGAATATATTTATCGTATTGTCCGCCCTGCCATAAGAATACATTTTTTGCAACCTGTTGTGTAATCGTGCTAGCGCCTCCTCCAAGTGGAATTCTAGATTTCTTTTTTTTCTTTTTTGGTTTGAAACTTCTTTCCATGGCCTCCCAGTCTACACCGATATGATCGGGGAAAGCCTGATCCTCACTAGCTATTGCGGCAAGTTTTATATTATATGAAAGATCCTCCCAGGCAATATAGTCTCTCTTTAATCCTATGCCAAACGCATTGGTTAACTGGGTAATGGTAATGGGTGGAAATACAAAACGCAAAACAACTACATAGAGTAATGAACTAATCAATAAAAACCAAATGATGCGTTTAATTTTTTTAATCAAAATGAAAACAATTATAGTGAATGCAATTCCTGTTTTTAAATGAGTCCAATCTTATAAAATTTCTACACTAAATCTTTTGCCAATTGGTCTGTAAGGCGGATTCTTTTTACTCATCCATCTTCCGATAAAATAAGCAACCACCCCACCCACAATAGAAGGCAGATTTTTTGAACTAAACACGGCTTCTTTATTGATGATAGAATTAGTGATGTTTAATCCGCTATATAAAACACCACCAACTTTTAAAAATGTACCGTTTGCAAAAACGCTTTGGTATCGACCCTTGTCTTTTGCAAAAGCTCGAATTTCATTAATGTGTAAAGTCAGCGTACCCAATCTTAATGTATCTTGACCATAAGTACCGTATTGGGTCATCATGGTTTGGAGTGCATATTGTTTAACCTGTATAGAGTCGTTCTTGACCCACTGAATTTGTCCTGTTATCCACTGACGATTGCTAAACTCAAATTGAATGTAGTTGTCTTTTGTAAAAGACTTGATGGTGACCCCTCTGTCTTTTAAAATAAGTACGTTTCCGGATTGTGCTATTAATATATTAGCCAAAAGGCAGGTACAAAACAACAAAAGGGTTATTTTTTTCACAAGTCCAAATTACAATAAAGCCAATTAAAAAGTACCATATTGCCATAAATGTTTGTGAAAGTAGTTGGACTTGACCTAATAAATCAAAATTGCACTATATAAAAGTGCCGCGCTGAAGATTAAAATGATCATCCCAGAAACACGATTGATCCAAAGGAGGCTTTTTTCTGTTAATCTTGGTCTTAGTTTTCCTGCTAAAAAAACTTTGATTAAATCAGACAATAAAACAAATCCAAGACAGGTTCCAAAAACGATCAATTTATATTGAATTGGATTAGGCGTATCGTCCGCACTAGTATTAATGGCTGCTGTCCAAGCAAACCAAAATAAAAATACGCTAGGATTAAGTGTGTTCATTAAGAAGCCAGAAAAATAAGAAGAGATAAGGTCTTTAATGCTAACCCTTTTATTGACCCCATCCGTGCCCATGTTTTCTAATTTTAGTTTCTTAAAGAACAAAGTATATAAACCCATTAACAATAAAAATCCTGCACCCGCTAAAGCAATCGTTGATTTGTGGTTGAGCACAAGATTAAATAAAGAAGTAAAAAAATTACAAATAAAAAGCAACACAAAATCACTGCTAGAAACCCCTGCTACAAATGCATAGCCAGAGCGCTTGCCATTGGTAAGGCTTTGTTTGATAATTGCGAAAATAACAGGCCCAATGGAAATACTTAAAATAAAACCCAACAGCACACCTTTTAAAATTGGGTCAACTAACATTGGCCATGATTTATTATAAACAACTTCCAGTCTGCAAGCATATCACCTTTCAATACTCTTGGAAACTTGTGCTGTCCGCCAATTTTACCCTTACTTTCCATGAATCCCATAAAACAATTTTCTTTGAGCACAGCTACTTTAATAGACTTAAGTGCACTTTTTCGCTCAATCGCATAATCGTCGTTTAGTTGAACTAGTTTTTCATCTATTTTTTCTGCTAATAATATTTCGTCAACGGTTTGATCACATGCTACATACCAATGGTGTGCAAAAAAGTTCCCATCAGGCTCGCCCGTAACTGTATATTCGGGAATAGATAAATTCAACTCCTCGCTCACCAACTGAATGGCTTTATTCATATTGTCCACACTTAAATGCTCACCCACCAAACTTAAAAAATGTTTGGTCCTTCCTGTGATGATAATTTCTGCATTGGATTTATCTACAAAACGAACCGTATCTCCAATTAAATAGCGCCATGCACCAGCAGGTGTGCTAATCAACACCGCATAATCTCTGCCTTCTTCTACTTCGTGAATCATTAGTGTTTCTGGATCTTCCGCCATTTCTCCATTTTCATCAAAGTTTTTTTCGTCAAAAGGAACGAATTCAAAAAAGATATGTTGGTTGTACGTTAAGCGCATTCCTAACGCGTTTTGTTTATCCTGCCAAGCTAAAAACCCTTCACTTGCCAAATAGGTTTCAACATATTCAATCGGTTTTCCTAATAACTTTTCAAAACCATGTTTATAGGGTTCAAAACTAACCCCACCGTGTACGAATAAAGTTAGATTGGGCCAGATTTCGTGGATATTATTAAGTTTATAGCGCTCTATCACCATCTCTAAACACATCTGTATCCATGCAGGCACGCCTACTACAAAACTAATATCCCATTCAGGCGCTTTTTCTACAATCTCTTTTAGTTTTTTAATCCAATCGCGTTCTTTAGCAATTTTTTTACCAGGCTTGTAAAATGGTTGAAACCAAAAAGGAGATTTTTTCGCAGTGATGCCACTTAGGTCACCTGCATAATAACCCGCACCCTTTTGTAAATCTGTACTACCCCCTAAAGTAAGCCATCCACGTCCTAATGCAGACAAGGGTATTTCACGATATTTTAAAAAACTGATCAATTGCTTGATCATGATGATTTTATTGCCTCTCAACAAGTCGTTCGTAATGGGTATATACTTACTAGCCGCTTCGCTGGTGCCACTGCTTAAAGCAAAATAGTTGATCTTTCCTGGCCAACAAATATCGGATTGGCCCTCAAGCGTTAAATGCCACCATTCTTTATAGATCTTATTGTAATTATAAGTTGGGACTAATTCTTGGAACCTTTTCCCGATATGTTTGCTCGTTAATATTTCGTCGAATTTATTTTTTTGGCCAAAAGCGGTGTAACGCGCTCTTTTTAATAATTTTTTGAGTACGCGCATTTGAGCACCTCTAGGATTTTTAGGCTGCAAGCCTAAGGCTTTGCTAATGTTCTTTGGTAAATTAAACTCAAATAGCGCCATCTACAGAAACAGGTTTTACTTTTAAATATTTGTTACAAAAATACGAATGTTATTCGAGCAAACGAACCTACTTTTGTATCATGATTAAAAATACGCTAATTCAGGCTGTAGAACTCGGAGCAAAAGAGTTGACTCGTTTTTTTAACGGTACGTTTACAATTGCTAGTAAATCTTCTATAAATGACTTAGTTACCGAGGCAGACCACGCTTCAGAAAAAGCAATTATTGGCTTAATTCAATTTCAATTTCCAGACCATTTTATACTTAGCGAAGAAACTGGTGAGATGGCATCCCTGTCTGACACAAAATGGATCATAGACCCCATTGACGGCACCATTAATTTTGCAAACGGTATCCCTATTTGTTGTGTAAGTATCGGTGTAGAACATAAGGGCGAAATGATTTTAGGTTCTGTGTATAATCCATTTATGAATGAATTATTTTTTGCAGAAAAAGGACAAGGTGCTACTTTGAACGGCAGACCAATTAAGGTGAGCAATAAAGATTCCATTTTACATAGCTGCTTGGTGACAGGATTTCCTTATCAATATTTAGATAGTGAAAACGGCCCTCTACAAGTTTTTGAAAAATTAGTGCGCAAAGCGATACCAGTTCGTCGACTAGGAAGCGCAGCACTTGATTTATGTTGGACTGCTGCTGGAAGATTTGATGGATTTTACGAACACAAACTTCAGGCATGGGATAGTGCTGCAGGATTTTTAATGGTAGAAGAAGCGGGAGGAAAAGTAACAGACTTGAAAGGAAACGCATATAATCCATACCAGCCGGGCATCATAGCTACCAACGGTTTTATTCATGATCAATTGTTATCCGTGGTGAACGGCGGATCGCTTTAATAATTCGATTTAAGAAATAGTATAAAAATTTATAAAGGCAAATAAACGTAATAGTAATAATTTATGTCAACAGAAAGAACAGAGATAGAAAAACTAGGAGAGTTTGGATTGATAGATCGATTAACACAAAACTTTGAAACACTCAACGCATCCACCGTTTTGTCGATAGGTGATGATGCAGCAGTGATAGATCATTTTGGAAAACAAACAGTGATTACAACGGACTTATTGATAGAGGGCGTGCACTTTGATTTAATGTATACACCACTAAAACATCTTGGATATAAATCGGTGGTGGTGAATCTAAGTGATATTTATGCAATGAATGCGCAACCCACACAAATCACCATGAGTGTGGCTTTCAGCAATCGCTTTAGTTTAGAAGCATTAGAAGAGTTTTATGATGGTGTAGCCATCGCTTGTGATAAATATGGCGTGGATTTAATCGGTGGAGACACATCCACTTCTCAAAAAGGACTCATTATTTCTGTGACCGCACTGGGCGAAGTGGCACCAGATGGGTACATCAAAAGAAGCACTGCCGAGTCCGGTGATTTAATTTGTGTATCAGGAGATTTAGGCGCAGCATTTTTGGGACTAACATTGATGGAACGTGAAAAACAAATCTTTTTAGATAATCCACAGATACAACCGAATTTAGAAAACGAAGATCATATCGTAGGAAGATTGTTAAAACCAGAAGCAAGAAAAGACATTATTGAATTGCTTGAAAAACTAGAGATAAAGCCAACATCTATGATGGACATCAGTGACGGCTTGAGTTCCGACGTATTGCACTTATGTAAACAATCTGAATTAGGCTGTAGGATTTATGAAGAAAAAATTCCTATCAACGAAGCGAGTAAGGCTGCTGCATTTAAGTTTGGATTAGATGCCACCGTGTGTGCATTGAATGGAGGGGAAGATTATGAATTGCTATTTACCATGAAGCAAGCAGATTATGATAAAATGACAATGCAAGAAGAAATCAGTGTGATTGGATATATGTGTGATGCATCAGAGGGCACTAAATTAATTACAAAAGGAAATAATTTATTTGATATCACTGCACAGGGCTGGAATGCATTTGGAAAAGAAGCTTAATTGTTGATTGCGCTATTTAATATGGTGTAATCTGCAGCTAGACAAAGTAGATTCGCTTTTTTATTGATTTCGATTGTACCACTCATATTTTTGTTTTGCATGACATTGGCAGGATACACACTACACATTTTAATTGCCTCATCAAGCGGAATACCCACTTGTTCAACTAGGTTCTGAATAGATTTTAATTGTGTTAGCGCAGACCCGCTCAGTGTTCCAGCAGATTCATATTTATCACCAACCAGTGTATGTTGGTACAATCCTGTGTTCGTTTCCGTAACGGCGTCCGTAATACAAAATAAACGATCCCCCATTATTTTTTTAGCAACACGAATTGCCGCATAATCAACATGGTATCCATCTGCAATAATACTGCTCATGGCAGTTGGATGATCGAACAACGCTCCCACAACACCCGGTGCTCGATGTTGAAAGGCACTCATGGCATTGAAAAGATGTGTTGCAACAGGAATGCCATCATTAAAAAATTGCATCGCAGTTTCGTAAGAAGCATTGGTATGCCCAGCAGAGACTACAATACCTGCATCCTGAATGGTTTTAATAATTTCTGGTGTACAAATTTCTGGCGCAAGTGTAATCATACTAATAAGATCTTTTCCGTATGCCAAAATAGATACGACCTCTTCCATGTTTGGAACTCGTATCACCGATACATCGTGTGCACCTTTTTTATTGGTATGAATCCAAGGGCCTTCCAAGTGCAATCCTATACAACCTTTTCCACCACTAGCTTTATAGGCTTTTACCGCGTCTATAGATGCATAGATGATCTCCATACTTTGAGATGCAATAGTGGGCTGAAAAAAACCTGCACCACCATCTATACAAAATTGATAAATTTTTTCGATCGTATCTTTTTCAGGAAACTCAGACAATAATTTTCCACCTGCACCGTATAATTGTAAATCTATGAGTGCGGGAATAATGAAAGGCATTGCGTTGTTGGCATCAAATCCTTTTTGATCTATTCCAATCACCAGATCGTTTTCAATATGCACCACCACATCATTCAACCATGCTGAACCATTGAACAATGCTTTTGTTGAATAATTTAAAGTCATAAAAAAGATTAGGTAGATTGAATGGTGAAAAAGTCTGCATCTTTCCAAAATGGAAATTGATTTCTTGTTGTTTCAAGTTCTTCGCGATTGAGTGTAATTTGAAATACTGCTTCTTGATCCTGGCAGTGGTACATCACTTCACCCAAAGGACCTACTAGCATTGAGTTTCCGCTGTGAGTGATATTGTTACCATCAAGTCCCACCCTGTTCACGCCAATAACAAAAGCTTGATTTTCTATCGCCCTGGCCACCAATAAGGTTTTCCAGACATGGCTTCTTTTTTCTGGCCAGTTGGCCACGTAAATTAATACGTCGTATTCGTTGTTAGAAGCCTGTCTTGCCCAAACAGGAAAGCGCAGATCGTAACATATTTGTAAATTAATTTTCCATCCTTTGACACTTGCAATCAATCTTTTGTTGCCAGCTGAATAATGTTGGTCTTCTCCAGCGAATGCAAAAAGATGCCTTTTATCATAATGACCGCATTCGCCATTGGGCAACATCCAGATAAGTCTATTATAAAATTGACCCTCTTCCTGAATCATTAAAGAACCGGTAAGAATAATTTTTTGGGTCATGGCTATTCGACGCATCCACTCAACACTCGGCCCTTCCATTGTTTCTGCATGTAATTCAGGCTGCATACTAAATCCAGTATTGAACATTTCTGGCAGGATGACGATTTCTGTCGGAGCATCCAGGTTCAATATTTTTTGTTCTAAAAAAGCAAGATTAGCACCTTTGTCTTCCCAATATAGATGGGTCTGAATCAATGTAAGTTTAAGTGTTGACAAGGGAATCAATTTAAAGGTCTATGCAAAAAATGCTATGTAAATATAATGCAATTTTATGGATGGCTTTTTACCTAGGGCTTATAAAGCTTCTGCACAATGGGCTGGTATAATATTGGCTCAAATCCACGCTGTTGCAAGAATGCATATGTTTTGGCCATGCGGCTTAGGCCTCGCTCTCCCTTTAAGCTATTCCATTTTTTAGTCGCTAGCTGTTCTAAGGTTTTGAGATAGGCATCCCCATCAATGGCTTTTAATCCAATTTTGATATTGTAGCTACTGACCCTTTTTTGTTGTAATGCGTGTTGAATTTTAACCTTACCCCATCCCTTAATTCTAAAATGTCCACCTGCAAATTGAACAGCAAATCGCTCTTCGTTTAAAAAATTTTCGGCAATCAGGTCCGACATAATTTCTTCCACTTCGTCCTTGGTCATACCCAGTTCGTATAGTTTATCCCTGACCTCTTGTTGGGCCCTTTCTTGGTAGGCACAATAGTGCCGTATCCTTTGTATAGCTTGCTCCTTACCAATTCGAACTTTCTTCATAATGTCAATAAGAATTGCTAAAATAGCTTTTTAATCTTAAGATTTTACTTTAGTTTCGTTCTAGTTATTCAAGGGTAAAACAGCCACCCTAAAAAATCAAAAATTGAACGCATGAAGTTTATTGTATCTTCTTCTTCTTTATTAAAACACCTTCAACAAATTTCTGGTGTCATTAATACCAATACGGTATTGCCTATTTTGGAAGATTTTTTATTCGAAATAGAAGATAAAAAATTGAACATTGTAGCGACTGATTTAGAAACGGTCATGCGAGTACAAATGGAAGTAGAGAGTAAGGTGAACGGACGTGTTTGTATTCCTGCAAAAATTTTAATTGATTCTTTAAAAAATATTGCAGACCAACCTTTGACTTTTAATATTGACAAGAACTATGCAGTAGAAATTACAAGCGATAATGGAAAGTATAAAGTGATGGGCGAAAATCCAGACAACTTCCCAAAAGAGCCTACAGCAGACGATACAACAGGTTTTAATATGACCAGTGGTGGTTTATTAACCGCAATCAACAAAACATTATTTGCTGTAAGCGGAGACGATTTGCGTCCTGCTATGACAGGGGTTTTCTTTGAACTAACAAAAGAGAGTGTTCAGTTTGTAGCTACAGATGCACACCGTTTGGTGCGCTATAAAAGAACAGATGTGAAAGCGACTCAAAATGCTTCTTTCATCGTGCCTAAAAAGCCACTTAATTTATTAAAGAACGCATTGCCAGACAATGACGATGCGATCACTGTAAGCTTTAACAATAATCACTTATTTGTAGCACATGGATCTACACAATTAATCTGTCGATTGATTGATGCAAGATTCCCAGACTATAAAGTGGTGATTCCTGCTGATAATCCTTTTCGTTTAACAGTGAATAAGCACGATTTTCAAAATGCATTACGCCGTGTGAATGTATTTAGTAATAAAAGTACCAATCAGGTGGCTTTAAATATTACAGGCAATGAATTGCAGATGGCGGCGCAGGATATTGATTTTAGTTTCGAGGGGAACGAACGCATGAGCTGTGAATACCAAGGAGAAGACATCCAAATTGCTTTCAACGCAAAGTTTTTAATTGAAATGTTGAACGCAGCAGATACGGATGAGGTCTTTATCGAATTATCTACGCCAAGCAAGGCGGGTTTAATCAAACCTTCAGAACAAGCACCTGGAGAGGACTTGTTAATGTTGGTGATGCCATTAATGTTAAATAGTTAATCCCTATCCTATACGAAGTCTTTAATAAGACTTAAGAAGAACCCGGTGTATCTGACAGCAGAACATCGGGTTTTTTATTTACATTTATGCATAAAACAAATTGCTATGTTAGAGGCGATAAAAACCTATTTTGAAACCATTCCAAGTTTGCATCGAGCATTGTTATTGGCTGGTGGTATTACATCTTTTTGGTTGGTAGAATTTGCAGTACCTCTTTTTAATTTTAAGTACAATAAGTTGAAACATGCGGGGCTTAATTTCTTTTTTACATTTACCACCATTGTCATCAATTTTGGATTTGCACTCATTATGGTAAAGGCGAGCGACTGGACGGTGCAACAACATTTTGGATTACTGCAGCTCATTCAATTGAACCCTTGGGTTGAAGCGATTGCAGGTCTTTTGCTATTAGATTTTATAGGAGCTTATTTGGTACACATGATTGAACATAAAGTCAAATTTTTATGGAAGTTTCATATGGTGCATCATGCAGATACGATGGTAGACACGACAACAGGAAATAGACATCACCCAGGAGAGTCAGTGGTGAGGGCTGTTTTTGCTATTCTTGCAGTTTTTATTTTGGGTACGCCCATCTGGATGGTAATGTTGTATCAAAGTTTAAGTGTGGTACTTACGCAGTTCAATCATGCAAATATTCGTATTCCAAAATGGTTTGATAAAACGTTTGGTTACATTATCGTATCTCCAAATATGCATAGAGTACACCACCATATTACCCGTCCTCAAACGGATAGCAACTATGGCAATATTTTTTCTTTCTGGGATCGTATTTTAGGAACTTATAATGATACATCCATGGATCAGATTGTATATGGCTTAGATGTGATGGATAATGCAAAAGACGGATCGCTTTCTTATCAATTAAAAGCGCCATTTAATAAATCCATCAAATCAGATTATTAATCAATCGCTTTTCAAATCCGTACAAATTAAAATTATCCATGAATAAAGTTGGCGCATTTATACCAGCCAGGTACGCAGCAACAAGGTTTCCAGCAAAGCTGATGCAAATGCTTGGAGATAAAACAGTGATTCGACATACTTATGACAATACAAAGGCAACGGGATTATTTGACGAAGTGTATGTGGTGACTGACAGCGAAATTATTTTTAATGAAATAATTACCAATGGCGGAAAGGCGATAATGAGCAAACGTGAACACGAAAGCGGATCGGATAGAATTGCAGAAGCCATCAAAAATTTAGATATTGACATCGTAGTCAATGTACAGGGCGATGAACCTTTTGTTAAACGCGAACCATTAGAGAAAGTGCTTGCTTGTTTTGAAGACTCAATGGTACAGGTTGCTTCTTTGATGCAGGTACTAACTAATCCAAGTTTAATCGAAGACCCTAACTATGTAAAAGTAGCGGTCGATAAAAATTGGAATGCCTTGTTTTTTTCACGCAGCGTGATTCCTTATCCAAGGTCCACGGATATTGCGATTACCTATTATGAACATGTAGGCGTCTATGCGTTTAAAAAACAGGCTTTAATTGATTTTACGAACTGGCCGATATCACCATTAGAAGCGGCAGAAAAAATAGAGTGTTTGCGTTACCTAGAAAATGGCGTATCCATCAAAATGGCCATCACCAATTATATGGGTGTAGAAATAGATACCCCCGAAGACTTGATTAAAGCAGCTGCTTTATTATAAGGAGGATTTATAGTTTCTTTAAAAGCTTTTAAAAAAAGCCTAACACAATTAAAAAATGAACAAAGGAAAATTATTTCAATCAACGATAGTAGCTGCCTTAGCTGGTTTTATTTTTGGCTTTGATATGGTCGTGATTTCTGGTGCCGATAAACCTATTCAAGAACTTTGGCATACCACACCGCTGTTTCATGGATTTTTTATTATGTCCATGGCCTTATGGGGAACCGTTATTGGTTCTGTGTTTGCGGGCGCTCCTACTGAAAAATATGGTCGTAAAAAAGTGTTGATATGGTTAGGTATTATGTTTATTGCATCTGCCATTGGATCTGCATTGGCACAAGACCCTTATACCTTTTCTTTCTTTAGATTGATTGGAGGTATTGCCATTGGTGTATCTTCTGTAGCAGCACCCACTTATATTTCTGAAATTTCTAATAAAAATAATAGAGGAAAATTAGTGGGCATGTACCAGTTCAATATCGTCTTTGGTATTTTAGTGGCTTATTTATCTAATTATTTTTTAGCAGGTGTTGGTGGTGAAAATGATTGGCGTTGGATGTTAGCTGTTTTATTAATTCCTTCTATAATTTATACTTTAATGACACTCGGCTTACCCGAAAGTCCAAGATGGTTGTTCTCTGTTAAAAACGACGAGGCGGGCGCTAGAGCAAACCTAGCTATTGTGGGGGTAGAAAATATTGATCAAACGATTCAAGAAATAAGCACCGCTTATGAGGAAGAAAAAGCACAAGGCAGTATTCAGTTGTTTACAAAACACCACAGCAAAATACTTTCTATTGCTTTTTTTGTTGCTTTTTTTAATCAGGCTTCGGGCATCAACTTTCTTTTATATTATGCGCCTAGAATTTTAGAAGAAGCTGGTTTTGCAAAGAACAATTCTTTATTAAGTTCAATTTCTTTAGGTTTAATGAACCTGGTATTTACGTTTGTAGGTCTTTGGTTAATTGACCGCATTGGTCGTAAGACTTTATTAATTATTGGATCATTTGGATACATTATTAGTTTGTCCATGGTGGCCTACGGTTTTATTAATCATAGCGCACCGGAGTTCATGCTTAGCTTTTTATTATTATTTATAGCAGCACATGCCATTGGACAAGGTGCAGTGATTTGGGTATTGATTTCTGAAATCTTCCCGACTCAAATTAGAGCCAAGGGACAAGCCTTTGGTGCCAGTATTCATTGGGTATTTGCAGCGTTGATTACTTTAGTTACACCTGTATTTTTAGATAGCGAAAGCGGCATCTTCAAAGACAATCCTTGGCCGATATTTGCTTTCTTTACTGTGATGATGGCATTACAATTAGTTTGGATTTTAACTAAAGTGCCAGAAACAAAAGGGGTATCCTTAGAAGAGTTACAAAAGAAATTAGCACAGTAAATTAAAAGCGACTCCAACGGGTCGCTTTTTTATGAATAAGATTGTAACTTTGATACGAGTAAAAAAATAATTATGCAGTTTCGTAATTTTAAAATGGTTGATTATGTGGTGTATGGACGTGGCTCCTTTAATCAATTAGATGAAATCATTGCGCCAAGAAGAAAGGGCGATTTTCCAATGATATTTTTTCTAGATCATTTTTTTGAAGGAAAACCTTTGGCAAGTAGAGTGCCTTTAAGAGGAAAAGATAAAATTGTTTTTGTAGACGTAACCTATGAACCAAAGACAACACAGGTAGATGCTTTGGCTGCAAGTTTGCAAGCAGAGTTCGGTGAAGTAAGCGGTATTATTGGAATTGGTGGAGGCTCCACAATGGACTTAGCAAAAGCAGTCGCATTGATGATGACCAATCCTGGTTCATCTGCAGATTATCAAGGATGGGATTTAGTAAAACAAGCTGGTGTTTATAAAGTGGGTATACCTACCCTAAGTGGAACGGGTGCAGAAGTAAGTCGTACGACTGTTCTAACAGGTCCAACTAGAAAGCTGGGCATGAACTCTGACTTTACCCCATTTGATCAAATTGTATTAGATCCTGAGTTAACAAAGGACGCGCCTGCAAACCAACGTTTTTATACAGGCATGGATTGTTATATTCA
>CAXNMZ010000013.1:0-20791 GCA_964203125.1 Chitinophagales bacterium
GGAAAATTGCCTTCCGTTTTCCAACCCCTCACTGTAAAAAACCACCACGCCAAAAATTGCTGAAACATATAATAAAATTAAAGATGCATTAATAGGCCTGCATTATGAATTGAATGGACCTCTGAAGCTACTATTTTTTCTGTTTTGAATTTTGGAATAGCAGCGGTTTCAATATTTTTTAAATAGACCTTATCATAATATTTTAATAAAATAGAAAAAGCGCCTTCGATATTGTTTTCAACCAATAAATTGACTGCGGTCTTTGTCTCTAACCCCCCCAGTCTTTTTTGAATTCTCAAAGTGGCTGCGATTAAATCAGCTACGGCAAACTTCCCATAAGCTTGAACAATAAATTGCAGACGAGATTCAAAGGGGATATCAATAAAATAACAAATACTATTACGTAAGTTTTTAAAAAAGGAGGCAGGTAACATATTTGTTCCAATTCTTTGACTTTCGTCTTCGATCCAAAAACAAGCATGCGTTGCACTTATATGAAACAAAGCGCCTGCTAAATTATTTTCAAATTGCTCTTGACTATCTTGTTGATTTTGCCCAAGTGCACCAAATGCAGATCCTTTATGATTGGCCAATCCTTCTAAATCAATGACAGGGAGTTTACTTTTTTGTAATTGTAATAATATTTCTGTTTTGCCCGATCCTGTATATCCACCCAATACTTTCATGGAATAATTTTTTTCGAACTGCGCTAAAACCCAATTGCGATAAGCCTTATAGCCATCAGTAAGTTGTTCCGTTTTAAAACCGTATAAATCTAATAACCAAGCAACTGCAGCACTTCGCATGCCACCTCTCCAACAGTGGACTAAAATGGTTGGCTTCTTGTCATTTGTTTTTTCGTAGCTAGCAGCCCATCCTTCTACCTGCTCAATCATGTTTTGCATCTTGGTGCCAAAAAAAGGAAGTCCTAATTTAATGGCAGCCTCTCTGCTTTCTTGTTTATAGGTCGTACCAATTGCTGCACGTTCTTCATCAGTGAAAAGTGGAAGCGAAAAAGCATTTGGGATATGTGCATGTGCATACTCTCCAGGACTTCGAACATCAATGATTAAGTAGTTGGAGAAATTTTCAAAAATCCCTGCTCCTGTTTTCTGTACACCCATATTACAAATTTACTTGCTTTAAGGTTGCTTCCAATGCATCTTTTGTAAAGGGGATAAAAGGGATGGGTTGGTATTTAAAATTGGCGGCTTCTTTTAAGGCTGTTTCAAGATGAAATTCGGTTTGATTATAGGCAATGGCCCAACCTTTTTCTTGCCATCTTTTTGCCAAGTATTCCTGTTCTGTTTGTCCAGGTGTGGGCACTAAAATCAGGGGTTTATTCAGTGGAATCAGTTCCATTAAGCTTGTATAACCACCACGGCTAATAATAAATTTTGCGTTTTCAATCGCTTTGACCAAATCGGGTCCTCCTAGATGTGGCACAATGGACCCTTTAGCAGAATCAGCATGGTTGTGGGCTTGGTCGGCTGTTCCCGCAATGAGTTTAAAAGGTTGTTGGAGCCCATTGCCTTCAACCCATAAGATGTCCTGAAAAATACTTCTTTGGGGCTCTGGTCCAGACAGGATGCCTATAAATAAATCGGCTGGTTGCCCTTCATGCACCTGATTGGTGGCATAAGGTTTTAGCCTAGACAGGCAATTCATATACCAAACCGGCACCGATGGTTTCCAAGTAGGGTTTCCTAAAATGCCAGAAAGATTTTGGCTGCCTTCCATATCGGGTACCCATACCATGGTATAAAAAAGTTTAAACCAAGCATACTGCACCCACTGTAATAAATTGGTTGACCAGCTAAAAGGGGTTTGAAGGTTCAACTGATGTGTGATAAATACAGAAGGTGTTTTAAAGTGAAAAAAACCAAGTCGATTATCAGAAACGATCAAGTCAAATTGTTGGTGACGATTTGTTTTATATAACCACCAAAACTCTCTAAAGATGTTGTACAAAATACGCGGAATTTGTACAATCATTTTAAAAACAAAGCCATCTGCTTTTTTAGAATAACGAATTCCATATCCTTTTAATCTAAGGAAAGTCAAACCAGGAAAGGCTTCTCTCAAAATTATTTCGTGCGCTCCTTCTGTAGCAATCGTTACATGATAGCCAAGTTCAATAAACGCAGTAATGACTGGGATACATCTTGTGGCGTGACCAAGTCCCCAATCTAAGGGCGCGATGAGTACCTTTTTTTGTTGCATGAATTATAAAATCTTATTCAAATATACTTGTAAAAAAATGTAGTTTTGTATCCATGTTAAGAAGCCATATCTATCTTGCGAGCAACGATGTTTTAAAAAAACAAAGGCAATTGATTTTATTATTGGAAATACATACCATGTTGTATCAGATTGAACATGTAGAACAGTTTTATCAGAACATCGAAGTGATTGATTTGAATAAAAGAAAAATCATTCAAAAGCCGCATTTAGTAAAGCGTGCTTTAAAAGACAATCCAGAGAAGCCTTTTGTCTTTGCCTACCATAAAAATTAGTTGAATTACCCTATCTTTAAGAGGACGATTCAAAAAATTGTTTTCATTAAAAGAAATAGGCATGTCATTTATCACAAAAGAAAAATCAGTAGCACTTTATGCTGCCTTGGTTTCCTTTGGAACCTATGTTTTTATATTTGGATTTAGAAAATCATTTACAGTTTGCACTTTTGAAGGCATGACTTTTGGACCTATTGCATTTAAAACCGCGATGGTGATCAGTCAAATGTTAGGCTATTTAATGGCCAAGTTTTATGGTATTAAATTCATCTCTGGGCTAGAAAAAAAGCAACGATATAAAATTATTTTTTTATTAACGGGTATTGCATGGGCAGCTTGGTTGTTATTTGCCATTGTGCCTGCGCCCTATAGCATCTTGTTTTTATTCATCAATGGTTTTCCGTTGGGCATGTTATGGGGTGTTGTCTTTTCTTATGTAGAAGGAAGACGAAGCACGGACTTCATTGGCGCTGCATTGGCAGTAAGTTTTATTTTTTCTGCAGGATGGGTTAAGTCTGTAGGCGCTTGGTTGATGCAAGATTTTCATATCGCTGAGACCTGGGTACCATTTTGTACTGGATTGGTTTTTGCATTGCCATTGGTGCTATGTGTTTGGGGCTTGGAGAAAGTGCCACCACCATCTAAAGAAGATGAGGCATTAAGAGCAAAAAGAATTCCAATGACAGGAGCAGACCGAAAATTAATTATAAAGCAGTATTTACCAGGCGTGATTGCTTTTATTGTCATCTATTTATTCGCCACAATTTTTAGAGATATTCGAGATAATTTTTCGGCAGACATGTGGAAGGAGATGGGCTATGCAGCCAAGCCTTCTACTTTTTCTGAAACAGAAATTCCCATCACCATTTTTATTTTAATTTTAATTGGCGCAGTTGTTGCAGTAAAAAATAGTTTTAAAGCATTTATGATCGCGCATGTGTTTATCATCATTGGTTTTGTGGTAGCTGGGTTGTCCACTTATTTTTTCACACAAAAATTATTGGATCCATTTTGGTGGATGCTTTTGGTTGGCCTAGGATTATACCTTGTGTATATTCCTTTTAATTCTATTTATTTTGATCGCTTAATTGCAGCCTATTCCATTAAAGGAAACGCAGGCTTCTTTATCTATTTAGCAGATTCAATTGGCTACGTGGGTAGCGTGACGGTGATGTTGGTGAAAGAGGGCATGACCTTAGAGATAGAATGGACGACCTTCTTTTCACAGAGTGTCATGATTTTATCTTTTGTGGGCATATTTATTACAGCCTATGCTATGTATTATTTTGCATCAAAATCAAGGATGACCCCGTTGATACAATAACGCAAGCCTGTCGGTGGAGGACCATCTTCAAACACATGCCCTAAATGTGCTTTGCACTTGCCACATTGCACTTCTGTTCGCTTCATCCCATGGGTATTATCAGGGATATAAATGATGGACTGTTTGGCCACCGGCTCATAAAAACTAGGCCAGCCACATCCGCTATCAAATTTAGTATCACTTTTAAACAAAGGATTACCACATGCTTTACAGTGATAAGTGCCAATGGCCTTAGAAGTTTCAAAGGCACTCGTAAAAGGACGCTCTGTCCCCTTTTCTCTAGCAATCGCATAGACTTCCGGACTTAAGATCTGTTTCCAAACGCTATCGGGTACAATCACGGCTTCCTTACTCGTTTTAGAATAATAGGTATTTTCTTTTGTAGGCATGGTTTTCGATTTATTAGATTGTCTGATAGTCGCCTGGCCGCAAGCGGTTTGGCTGATCAAAAGGCAAAAACAAAGTATTTTATACATGGTATTCATTTCTGTGTAAAATACTAACAAGTATTCAGATAATTTGTTGAGTAATTTACAATCTTAGGTTAAAAAAATTTACCCGAGTTTGTTATCTTTGTAGCCTATCAACACAATCTCATGTTCAATTTAATCCTATTTGGTCCTCCAGGAAGCGGTAAAGGCACACAAAGTGAAAATATTATCGCCGCCTATGGTTTACAGCATTTGTCTACAGGTAATTTATTACGTAGCGAGATTGCTGGTCAAACCACATTAGGATTAGAGGCCAAGAGAATGATGGACCAAGGACAATTGGTGCCAGACGAAGTGGTGATAGGCATGGTTGATAATTTTATGAATGCACATCCAGGGGCAAAAGGATTTTTGTTTGATGGTTTTCCAAGAACAACTGCACAATGTATCGCACTAGATGCCTTATTGAAAAATAAATCAAAAGAAATTAACGTGGTACTTGCATTGGAAGTAAGTGAAGAAGAGCTGGTGAAAAGATTATTAGGAAGAGGTTTAACTTCTGGCAGATCGGATGATACCAATGAAAATATTATCCGCGCAAGAATTCAAGAATACAATGATAAGACCACCGCTGTGGCAAGGTATTACGCACAATTTAATAAAGTGGTTTCAGTAAAAGGTGAAGGCACGGTAGCATCTATCTATGCAGATTTAAAAGCAGAGATCGACACAATAATCAATTAAAAAAAAATAAGTATATAAAAAAAGGATCAACAATTGTTGATCCTTTTTTGTTTCAAATATTTTTATGATTAGATATTCAATCCACCGCAGGCGCTAATCACTTGACCAGTAACATAACTACTCATATCGCTTGCTAAAAATAAAGTGGTGTTCGCAATCTCATCTGCCTTACCAAAACGGCCTAAAGGAATCTTCTCTAAAAAAGCTTTTCCTGCTTCACCTTCATTTAAATAATGCGTCATGTCAGTTTCTATAAATCCTGGTGCAATTGCATTACAACGAATATTGCGACTTCCCACTTCTGCTGCAATTGATTTTGTAAATCCGATGATACCAGCCTTGCTTGCTGCATAACTGCTTTGACCTGCATTGCCACGAATGCCAATGATAGAACTCATATTGATAATGCTACCACTGCGCGCTTTCATCATTGGACGAATCACTTGCTTGGTCATATTAAAGACACTCTTTAAATTGGTTTCCATCACATCATCCCATTGTTCTTGCGTCATACGCAATAATAAATTGTCTTTAGAGATACCTGCATTGTTGACACAAATATCTACTGTGCCAAATGTAGCAACCACATCGTTTACAAATATTTCGCAGGCTGCAAAATCACCCGCATTGGCTTGATATGCTTTTGCTTTAACACCTAATTTTTCTATTTCAGCAACTAGCTGTTTCGCTTTGTCAGCACTGCTATCGCTTACATAAGTGAATGCGATATGCGCACCTTGTTCTGCTAATTTTAAAGCGATGGCTGCTCCAATGCCTCTAGCTGCTCCAGTTACAATGGCTACTTTTCCTGCTAATAATTTCATTACTTTCTATTTTTAATTAACCAATAAGTATGCATTAATGTAATACTAATATTCACAAATATAATAGGATTATCCTGTTTTAAAAAACCATATGCAATCCAAAGTAAACTTCCGGACATGTTGATCATTCTTAATTTTCTTACATCTTGTATTGCAAAAGAACACACTACAATCGCTGTTGCTATCCATCCTAAGGCATCAATCATTTTATTTTATTTATTATCCTTCCTGGTGAATCAATTTTAATTCCTCTAAAAATTTACGCTCATTGGACAGTCTAGGTATTTTATGTTGTCCACCTAATTTACCTTTTCTTTTTAACCATTCGTGAAAACAATCTTTTTTGACAGCAGTAATTTGTGGTAAGCCTAGTGCAAGGTCTTTATACCTTTTTGCTTCATAATCACTATTCACCGATTGTAAATTTTTATCTAGTTCAACTGCGAATGCATGCATATCTGTAGGTGCGTTTTCAAATTCAATCAACCACTCATGTGCGCCTGCGCCCTTGTCCGACATAAAGATAGGTGCAGCAGTGTACTCTTTCATCACTACATTCAAATTGGCACAGGTTAGGCTAATCGCCTTATCACTATTGTCTGCAATCAATTCTTCTCCAAAAGCATTGATATATTGTTTTAATCTTCCACTCACTTTAATTCTAAAAGGGTTGAGTGTCACAAACTGAACCGTGTCGCCTACAAGGTAACGCCAGAGCCCACCATTCGTACTTATGACAATGGCATAATTTTTTCCTAGTTCGACTTTGTCTAGTCCAATCGTCACTGGATTTTCTTTTCCATAAGCTTCAGCCGGCATGAATTCATAAAAAATCCCATGGTCTAAAAAGAGCAACATCCCTTCTTCATCTAATCGATCTTGTGCAGCAAAAAATCCTTCACTTGCATTATAGATCTCTAGATAATTACAATCCCCGCCAATGATCTTTTTAAATTCTGCTTGATAGGGTGTAAATGAAACACCACCATGTATATACAATTCAAAATCAGGCCAAACTTCTTTAATTGTTTTTTTGCCAGTGATTTGTAAAATTCGTTTTAATAATACCAGTGTCCATGTAGGCACACCTGCAATAGAAGTCACGGGTTCTTGGATGGTGCTTTGTGCAAGCATTTCAATTTTGGACTCCCATTCATCCATCAATGCAATGGATAATTCTGGCACCCTAACCAAGCCAGACCAGATAGGTGAGTTCTGTAATAATACGGCACTCAAGTCGCCATATTGAATGTCTTCTTTGATTGGATGCACTTGATGACTTCCTCCAATAACAAGCATCTTGCCTGTTAAGAGATCACTATCAGAAAACGCATTATAGTAAATACTGAGTACATCTTTTGAAGCTTGAAAATGATTGTCTTCGATGCTTTCTTGGCTAAGCGGAATAAATTTACTTTTGTCGCTGGTGGTGCCACTGCTTTTTGCGAACCATTCTATAGGCGTGTTCCATAACACATTCGCTTCGCCCTCCATGACCTCATCTATATAGGGCTTAAGGTCTTCGTATGCTTGAATTGGAACAAGCTCTTTGAACTTTCTAATATTGAATATGGAGCTAAACTGATACCTTCTACCGATCTGTGTGTATTGGCCATGGGTAATGAGGTCCTGCAATACTTCACGTTGCGCTGCAACCGGGTCTTTCACCCAATGCTCGATACGCCAATAGCGCAGTCTTACTAATCTTGATATTGCTGGGCTAAAAATCTTCATTGGTTATTTTTGTCCCATTTCGATAATCCAATCCTTGCGCTTTAACTCAAAGTTGGTACCAAGGTATAAGCGTCTTACATGTTCGTCTGCTGCTAATTCTTCGGCCGTTCCATGTTTGAATATTTTTCCTTCAATCAATAGATAAGCACGATCACAAATGGACAAAGTTTCATTGACATTGTGATCCGTAATTAAAATACCAATGTCTTTTAATTTTAATCTAGAGACAACTGATTGTATATCTTCTACTGCGATAGGATCCACGCCAGCAAAGGGTTCGTCCAATAAAATAAATTTTGGATCTACGGCTAGTGCTCTTGCAATCTCTGTTCTTCTTCTTTCACCACCACTTAAACTATCACCGTTATTGTTTCTAACTTTTTGTAAATTAAATTCATCTAAAAGGGTTTCCATTTTATGCAAACGTTCACCCTTCGTCAATTTTGTCATTTCTAAAATGGCCATGATATTATCTGCTACCGACAATTTCCTAAACACACTTGCTTCTTGTGGTAAATAACCCAAGCCCATTTGAGCGCGCTTATACATGGGCAGATGGGTGATGTCCTCTTCGTTTAAAAACACACGGCCCTCATCAGGAGCAATCAAACCAACAACCATATAAAAAGTGGTTGTTTTGCCGGCGCCGTTGGGCCCTAATAAACCAACAATTTCTCCCTGTTTAACCGATACGCTTACCTGGTCAACCACCTTGCGGCCCTTGTATTGTTTGATCAGCTTATCGGTATGTATGGTTAGTATCACGTTGAATCTTTTGTACAAAAATAAGGTTAAAACGGCCTATTTGAACCTAGTCAAATAATATTAACTATTTTTGTATTCTATGCACGTAACAGCACATTTAGCAAAAGCAAAAGACACATTGGTCTCCTTTGAGATCCTGCCTCCTTTAAAGGGCAAGACAATCACTTCTATCTACGACCATTTAGATCCTTTAATGGAGTTTAAGCCTTCATGGATCAATGTGACTTACCACAGAAGTGAAACCATGTTTAAGAAAAAAACAGACGGCACTTTTGAAAAAGTAGATGTGCGCAAGCGTCCAGGTACGGTGGGTATTTGTGCTGCCATTATGAACCATTACAATATCGATGCGGTACCACATATTATTTGTGGTGGTTTCACTAAAAGAGAAACAGAAGATGCCTTAATTGACTTGCAATTTTTAGGGATTGACAATGCTTTAATTTTAAGAGGTGACGCCGCTAAGAACGAGTCTAGCTTTGAACCAGAGCCAGGTGGCAATAAATATGCGATTGATTTATTAAAGCAGGTAGGACAATTGAATCAGGGTATTTATTTAGATGAAGATATTTTAAATGGGGGCAAGACTGATTTTTGTATGGGTGTGGCGGGCTATCCGGAAAAACATTTTGAATCCCCAAATTTTGAAATCGATTTAATCAAAACAAAAGAGAAGGTGGATGCAGGTGCAGACTATATCATGACCCAAATGTTTTTCAACAACCAAAAGTTTTTGGACTATGTGCAAGCATGTCGCGATATGGGTATTACAGTACCAATCATACCAGGCCTAAAGCCAATTACGAATAAAAAGCAATTGACGATTTTACCAAGAATATTCCATGTAGACATCCCAACAGATCTATCTAATGCGATCAACAAATGCAAGACAGACGCGGAATGTGAGCAAGTGGGTACCGAGTGGTTGATCCAACAAAGCAAGGAATTAAAAGCAGCAGGTGTACCTGTTTTACACTATTATACATTAGGAAAACCTAAGGTGATAAAAGAGGTTGTTTCAGCTGTATTTTAACTTATTTTTTTTGTTGAGACTGCAAGAAATCGTGGAACTGATCTACCGTTAAATTTTTAGCAATGATCTTTTTGTCTTTATCTAATAAATAAAAGGTAGGTGTTTTATATACATCATACAATTGTCTGATAGTAGTGGGTTTACCTGCATTTATTTCTGCATTGTATGCAGCGTCTGTTTGATAGGCATGCAACCACCCTGCATCAAAATGCTCCTCTGTTATAAATTTTTTCCAAGAAGCTAATTCTGTAATATTCGTATTTACGCCAATCACTTGCACACCTAATTGCTTCCAGTTATTTGTATAAAAAGAATCTACTCTAGGCATTTCTTCTTTACAGTGACCACAGGTTGGGTCCCAGAACGCGATAAATGTATAGGTAGCTGGACTATTATAGAGCGAAAAAGCTTTGTTATCAATTGTGTTCAAATTCAATGGTGGCGCGGGATTGCCAATCAGGTTGGCCATGATACTATAGGCACGCTCGGTGATCGATTTTTTAGATTCATTGTTTAATAAAACTGTATCTCCCTTGCTAAAAAAGTTTTGAAATAAATGTAGAAACACTTTATCCTGGCCCATAAATTCGGGACTGATGTATTTATTGGTAAACTTAAAAAGTAAAAAAGGATAAATTTCTTTTCCTGTTTTCGCCACAGTTAACATATACTGCACTTCTTCGATAATCGAGTCTGGTTCGCGAGAAACATAGTTTTTAAAATACTCATCTAGCTTAGATTCAAAAAATGGGGTTCTTAATAAACGGTTATCATTGAAAACGACATTGTCCCAAAAATGATTTTTGACATAATAAAAAGGATAGCTAGAATCCGCCTTGCCATTGATGGATGGGATTGCTGGTACATCTGGTCTTTGTAAAACGTCTAAGAAAAAACGCATCATTGAATTAGGGGCAGTTGTGATAATTTTTTGTCTTTCTTGTTTGAAACTAGTATCCATTTTTTTTAAAGCCTGCAAGTATTTTACAGAATCGCTAGCTGTTGTAGCACTGTTATAAGCTTGCTCCCACTGGTTTCTTTGTGCACCAAGTTGGTTCATAGTTTTGGAATAGACGCTAAAAATATCGTTGTCTTTTGAGCCAATAATTTTATAGTCTCCAATATTTAATGTGTCTGCAATGATTTTAAATTGTTGCCCCTCATCTACCAAAAACTCAAATAGAATACTATACTTTGGAGATACAATAAAGTAAATACCTGGTGTGAGTTTTTCTTTTCCTTTAAAATAACCGAGACTTGCGTCATTTAACATCGCCGAATCGGCCAGCACTCGATTTTGACCATAGTTGGTCCCCAAATAGACTTTTGTGTTTTTGTAAGGCTTAAGGGTAATTTCAATATTGTGCCCAACAGGCTTGGCACTGGAAGTGGCTTGTTTTTTAACTGTCTGCGCCTGCGCGCAATTAGTAGACAAAAGCACTAAAATAACACTACATAAACCAATAAATTTCTGAAACATATAAAAGGGTTAAAAGTCAAATTAAGTACATAAAAGTAAAAAATAAAAAACAGATTTAGGTTTAATTTAAATGGAAGAATAGCGTATTCTAGTAGCTGGATTGTACCTTTGTTACCGTGAGAAAGTCAAAACCAGCAATCATTTTAGAAAAGATCCTTATTGAGGATTATGCAGCAGAAGGCAAGTCTTTGGCAAGGGTCGATGGGAAAGTGATTTTTGTAGAAGGCGCAGTCCCTGGGGATGTGGTAGATATTCAGCTACAAAAAAATAAAACTGACTGGGCAGAAGGCTTTGCTAAAAAATTTCATAGCTATTCCGAAAACCGAGTACAACCATTCTGTAGCCATTTTGGGGTATGTGGTGGATGTCAGTGGCAGATGTTGCCTTATGCACAACAGCTGGTCTATAAGCAACAACAAGTAGTAGATAATTTAACAAGGATCGCTAAAATTCCTTTACCACAGATACCTGCTATTTTGGGAGCGAAGCAAACGGAAGGCTATCGTAATAAAGTAGAATACACTTTTGCAACAGAGATTTATATGTCATTTGAAGCCTTTAGAGCGATGAAAGCATCCGGTGAAGAGCCAGCTAAAAGCTCTGGTGATGGCGGCTTTCATGCGAGAGGATTTTTCGAAAAAATTGTGCCAATAGATATTTGTTATTTACAAGAAGAGCCTACGAATTTAATGCGTAAAGCTGTGGTACAATTTGCCTTAGACAACAAGATGCCATTTTATAATATCAAACAACATCAGGGTTGGTTAAGAAATATGTTTGTAAGAAACACCACCAAGGGCGAGTGGATGATCAATTTGATGCTTGGTTATGAGGACGAAACAAAAAGAAAAGCGCTACTGGATTTACTGTTAAAGCAGTTCCCTCAAATCACGACCCTCTTGTATACCATCAATACCAAACGCAATGATAGTTTGCAGGATCTGGAGCCACAAGTATATTTTGGCAATGGGTATATCACGGAGCAATTAGAAAATTTTGAATTTAAAATAAGTCCAAAATCTTTTTTCCAAACCAATTCCAAACAAGCAGAGGTTTTATATCAAGTAACCCGTGACTTCGCTGAATTGACTGGAAAGGAAATCGTCTATGACTTATATTGTGGCACAGGAAGCATTGGCATTTTTTGTAGTGAACAGGCTAAAAAAATTATTGGTGTAGAATTTGTTGCAGAAGCGATTGAGGATGCAAAGTTGAATGCCGATTTAAACGGATTAACAAAGACTGCATTTTTTGCAGGAGATGTGATTAAGGTTTGTGACGATACATTTTTTGCAACCCATGGCAAGCCAGATGTGATTATCACTGATCCGCCAAGAGCAGGCATGCACGAAAAATTAGTGCAAAAATTATTAGAGATGGAAGCACCAACCATTGTATATGTAAGTTGTAATCCAGCGACACAGGCAAGAGACCTTGCATTACTTCATGCTAAGTACACAGTGACTAAAATACAGCCTGTAGACATGTTTCCACACACTTTACATATCGAGAATGTGGTACAATTAAAAAGAACAGATTTATTAAACGCATAATTTATGAGAGAATTTAGGCCCACAAGTTTCAATATTTTACCAACGATCATTAAAAACTTAATCATTATTAATGCATTAATGTTTTTGGCGCAAAATACATTTGCAGGACCCACTAGTTCCTTTTCGGTGGAGGATTATTTTGCATTACATGCATGGCAAAGCAAACTGTTTCAACCATGGCAGATGATCACGCATATGTTCTTGCATGGGGACTTT
Source organism: Chitinophagales bacterium (assembly GCA_964203125.1). GTDB lineage: Bacteria > Bacteroidota > Bacteroidia > Chitinophagales > Chitinophagaceae > Sediminibacterium. The sequence goes on from CAXNMZ010000013.1 coordinate 12,621, forward strand.
GGACATATACTAGGTAATATGTTTGCTTTATGGATGTTCGGATCTGTTTTAGAAAACGTATGGGGGCCTAAGCGATTTTTATTGTTTTATATTTTATGTGGTGTGGGCGCATCTGTCTTACACTTACTCATACTTTCATACGAGTTTGTACCAATGGCTTCGGACCTGATGCAACTAAGTCAAATGAGTGTGTCAGGATCTTCAGACTTTAACCAGGCTGTAATGGCGTATTCAAAAGCACATAATATACAATTAACAAGAATATTGAGCGAGAACAATGTAAGTCTTTCTACTCCTGGTATTCGTACCGAGATCATGGAGCTATTGACAAATAATTACAACAAGACCCTTAATACGGCCACATTGGGTGCAAGTGGTGCCGTTTTTGGCATTATCATGGCCTTTGTTTATTTATTTCCTAATACCTATATCTATATTTATTTCTTCTTTCCAATTAAGGCAAAGTGGCTGGGGATCTTATATTTTTCTTACGAACTATTTTTTGCCGTGCGCAATACTGCAGGAGACAATGTGGCAAGATGGGCGCATGTGGGTGGTGCCATCGTAGGATTTGTATTGGTCTATCTTTGGTCTAAGAAGGAACGCAGTAATAGGTGGAACTAACATTAAATACTATCAACGCATGCAATCAACAGAACAATCAAAACCATTATTTGGTGCAGACAACAATGCATTAGTAGCACTTGTGTCGGCGAATTTAATGATTGCAGTGACCTATGCTATGACCAGGATGGTCTACTTTTTAGAAGGCTTCCCTATGTCACAGTTTTATGACCAAGTGGTACATCATTTTATGTTATCGCCTTATTATCAGGAAGCATTAGAAAAACCCTGGACATTTTTTATTTACAATTGGTCACACGATCAATTTTGGGCACTCTGTGGCAATATGATTTGGCTAACTGTTTTTGGTACTATTTTACAAAATCAAAAAGCCAATAAACACCTCTTTCCAATTTATCTATACAGCGGCATACTTGGGGCAATTGCTTTTATTGCAATGGGCGCAGGTGTTTCCTTTATGGGGGCAGAATTGAGTATCATGGCATTGGCTACCGCTGCATTGAGTCTGAATCCAACCTATCAACTTCAATTCAATGGAACAAGAGGCATCCCTGTTTGGTTAATTTTTACAGTGTATTTTATACTTCAATTGGCAACACATATAACTGGCACACCTGTGTTCTTTTTAACATTTAATGTGGGAGGATTAGTAGGTGTATCTTATATGTTTTTATTAAAAAAGAAAATTGATCTAGGCAATTGGATGCATGTCATTGTAAAAAAATGCAATGGTTTTATGGCACCAAAAGCGGCAGAATAAAAATTGATAAGCATCATGGCAAAAAAATCACGCATAAGAATTTTTGGTAAAGGACTATTATTGTCAGTCCACCTTATGCTTGTGCTATTGCTATTGTATCCACAATTTTTTATGCCGCTTGGATGGATCTGGGTGAATGGATTTTTAAGTTTAATTGCGCCTTATGTTGTGGTATTACACCTCTTATTTTTATTTATCTGGCTAATTGCTAAACCCATACTATCATTGATTTCTGTGACAACACTTGCCATAGCATATCCAACGATATTGGTTTTATTTGCATGGCATCCGGGTGCACCTTTCTCACAAAAAAAGAAAGACAATAGTTTACGCATCACTAGTTTTAATGTAAAAGAGTTTAACGGCAACACGCCACAACCAATAGGACATAAATTAAGAACTGAGGATATTGCAGCGTCCATTCAAAAATGGGATCCAGATATTATTTGCTTGCAAGAGTACAATACAAAAGAACTCAAGAACGATATTGCGAACCATGCTACTTATTTTGATCAAAAGTATCCTTATTCGTTTTTTTCTAAAGACCATCAAATCAATGCCGCCAATTATTTTGCGGGTAATATTATTTATTCAAAGTATAAGATCCTATACGCCGAAAGGGTGCCATTTACCAATCAAGAAAGTTTGATTTATGTGGACTTATTAAAAGGGGATGACACCATTCGGGTCTTCACTACGCATTTAGCTTCTTTTAAATTTAAGCAAAACGATTTTGAGGCGATAGACGATGCAGCTGATGCCAACGAGGCGGCATTAAAAGCAAAATATGGTGTCATGCGTAAAATGAAAAACGCATTTATGATTCGTGCAGTGCAGGCCTCGAACATTCAAGCACAGTTGGCTAAGAGCCCTTATCCCACTATTATCACTGGAGATTTTAATGATGTGCCCAGTTCCTATACCTATAAATTAATTAAAGGCGAGATGCAGGATACATTTTTAGCAAAGGGCTTTGGCATAGGTGCCACCTACATGAACCTATCGCCCACTTTAAGAATAGACTATATCATGGCGGATAAAAGATGGCAAGTAAAGGGATGGGAGTCCTTAGATGAAAACCTGAGCGACCATCATATGATCATGGCGGACCTTCAATTGGTTAAGAATTAGCCATTCTTTTAGGTAAAATAAAATTATCTTTGAGCACTACTATGCCACTAAAAATATACAACGCACTTACCCGTCAAAAAGAAGTTTTCGAACCTATTAACGCACCCTATGTGGGCATGTACGTTTGTGGGCCAACGGTAAGTGGCGAAAGTCATTTAGGACATGCAAGGCCTTTTATCACTTTTGACGTAGTCTACCGATACCTTTTACAAAAAGGATACAAAGTACGTTACGTAAGAAATATTACAGATGCTGGCCATTTTGAAGAAGAAGGAAAAGTAGCGGAAGATAAAATTGCAAGCAAAGCGATTCTAGAAAAACTAGAACCTATGGAGTTGGTGCAGAAATACACCAATCTATACCACTGGGCTATGACGCAATTTAATAATCTAGCTCCAAGCATAGAACCTACAGCAACTGGACATATCGTAGAGCAGATAGAAATGATTAAAAAAATCATTGCTGAAGGATATGCCTACGAGTCCAATGGTTCTGTATATTTTGATGTGGTAAAATACAACGACGATTATTCCAAAAAGAATCAACCCTACGGTATTTTAAGTGGTCGTAATATCGAAGAGCAATTAGAAACCACAAGAGATTTAGAAAATCAGGAAGAGAAAAAAAATAAAGTGGATTTTGCTTTATGGAAAAAAGCACCTGCCGAACATATCATGCGCTGGCAAAGTCCATGGGGAGAAGGCTTTCCGGGATGGCATATTGAATGTTCTGCGATGGCGACTAAGTATTTAGGAAAACAATTTGATATACATGGTGGTGGAATGGATTTACAATTTCCACACCACGAGTGCGAGATTGCACAAAGCACAGTTTGCAATGACCAAATGCCTGCGCGTTATTGGATGCATAATAATATGATTACCATCAATGGTCGCAAGATGGGTAAGAGTTATAATAATGTGATTAAGCTAAGTGAATTATTCGAAGGCAATCATCCGGAACTTACACAAGCGTATACGCCAATGACTGTAAGGTTCTTTATTTTACAAAGTCAGTATCGAGGTACTCTAGACTTTAGCAATGAAGCATTACAGGCTTCAGAAAAAGCATTGAGTAGATTCATGGATGGATATGAGTGGTTACAAGCACAAAGTTTTGGTAAGGATACTAGTTCAAAAGACGAAGCACTTGCTACACAACTAACCACTTGGGTCAATGAATTAGAAACCTTCATGGATGATGATATTAATACGGCAAAAGTAGTGGCGAATTTATTTGAGATCCTCCCAAGCATCAATTCATTAAAGGATAAGCATATTGCAGCAGATGCAGTAGCTGGAACTGTTTGGGCAACTGTTCAAACACAACTAAAACTATTTGTAGAATCCATTTTAGGATTAAAAGTAGACAATAGTGCCAATCGTCAACAATTGAATGGGGTGGTGGAATTGTTGATTGAAATCAGAAAACAAGCAAAGGACAATAAAGATTTTGCGACCAGCGATAAAATCAGGAACCAATTAGCGGATATGGGCATTCAGTTAAAGGACGAGAAAGACGGATCTATGAGTTATAGCATCTGATTTAACGATGGCTCTAATGATCACAATCATCTTCATGCGCATGGTTATGCATCCTACAACTATTGTGGTTATTGATATGCGCGATGATGATAAAAAATGCAGCAGGGAATAATAAGAACAATTCAATTTCTCTAAAGACCATTCTACAAAACATCAGTCCTATCCCGATACTAAATAAGACAATCGGCTTAAAGCTGTGGTGGTGTTTTTTATAACCATGGTATAATGAATAGGCGCCAATCCCAAAAGAAAGCAGGATCATCCCAAACTCAAAATTTGGATTGTGTAGCACATTGATACCTAATAATGGGAGGCTACTAAAAAATAAAGGCAATAAGGCACAATGAATAGCACAAGCCAAAGAGGCTCCTACTCCAATTGCGTCCCAATTCCATTTTTTAAACATAATGCAAAGCTAAGGCAATACCCTGAAAATAATAGTAACTTTGTGACGCATTTAAAGCAAATCAAGATGTCCAAGAAATCAATTATTTACCTTGCATTTTTCGCAGTCCTTCTTACGGGATTTTATTATTTTTTATTTAGGGGAACCGACAATTGGAAAGTGAAAATGCCTGTTTTAAGCTATGTACAACCCTTTTCATTTACGAATCAGGACGGGAATGCAGTGACAGAAAAAGTATTACAAAACAAAATTACTGTCGTAGAATACTTTTTTACAACTTGCAAGGGCATTTGTCCTAAGCTGAATAAAAACATGAAAGAGATTTATTTAGTGTATAAAGAAAATCCTGATTTTCAAATCCTTTCTCATACCTGTAATCCAGAAACAGATTCTGTTCCGGTCTTAAAACATTATGCAGATTCTTTAGAAGTGAATACCGCTCAATGGATTTTTCTAACTGGCCGAAAAGATAGTCTATACCAAATGGCAAGAGGTTCTTATTTATTAGACGATCCAAAAAACAATGTGGTTAAAATAGAAGATCAATTTATCCATACTCAGTTTTTTGCACTTGTTGACAGAAATGGTAAAGTGCGCGGAAAAATATATGATGGATTAAAGACCTTGGAAGTAGAACAATTAAAAGTGGATATCGCTCGATTGATGAAAGAATAGTGGTTGATCATTTAAATTTACAATAGGATAAATACAGTAAAATGATTTTTGTAACAGGCGCAAGCGGTTTAGTGGGATCACATTTAATCCAGTCTTTATTGACTAAAGGGAAAAAAGTGCGCGCCCTGTACCGTCAAGCTGTGCCTGTATTTGCGGGATCCGAACAATGCGAGTGGATCCAAGGTGATATCTTAGATCCCATTGGTTTAATGGATGCATTAGCAGGCGTAGACTATGTGTACCATTGCGCAGCTATTGTCTCATTTGCACCTGGCGCAGCAGCAAAAATGTTACAATCTAATGTAGATGGAACAGCCAATGTGGTGAATGCATGTTTGGCACAAAATATTAAAAAATTAATTTTTGTGAGTTCGGTTGCAGCATTGGGAAGAATAAGAGAAAACGAAGCGATAGACGAATCGATGCACTGGACGCCAGCAACAAGTAATAGTGTGTATGGACAATCAAAATATTTAGCTGAATTAGAAGTATGGAGAGCGATGGAAGAAGGATTGCCTATGGCGATTGTGAATCCTGTCATTATTTTAGGTGCAGGAGATTGGAACAATGGTTCATCAGGTATTTTTAAGTCGGCTTACAACGAGTTCCCTTGGTATACTGGTGGCATGAGTGGATTTGTAGATGTATTGGATGTGGTGGACGCCATGCAAATATTAATGGAAAGCAATGTGGTGGGACAACGCTATGTATTGAGCGCAGAAAACATACATTACAGAGCTATTTTTAATGCCATTGCAAAAGCATTTGATAAAAAAATGCCTCATAAAAAAGTAACGCCGTTTTTAGCAGGGATTGTTTGGAGACTAGAAGCCATCAAGGGCATGATAACAGGTAAAGCACCTTTATTAACCAAGGAAACGGCAGCAACAGCGCAAGCAACTGTAAGATTTAACAATCAAAAATTCTTGAATGCATTTCCAAATTTTCAATATCGGAATATAGATGATATGATTATAAGAGTCGCTAAGGAGTTGAAAGCAATCCACCAGCTACCTTAATCTTCCATCATTTTTTTCCAAAGTGCAGGGATTCTTCTAATCCACACATACTCTCTTCGCTTCACCGTTGCGTCTTCTGCAGGAAAGCCTAGGTATGTTTTATTGCCTTCAATTGAATTAACCACACCCGATTGACCAAGCACCACAGCATTTTCGCCAATCGTTAAGGTCTTATTTACACCCACCTGTCCCCAAAGGGTGACACCTGCCTTAATTTTTACCCCTCCAGCAATACCAACTTGAGCTGCGATTAAACAATTGGCTTCTAATTGAGTATCATGACCAATATGCACCATATTATCTAGCTTAGAGCCCATACCTATGATGGTATCACCACTTACACCTCGGTCAATGGTACAACTTGCTCCAATTTCCACCTTATCTTCTATTACAACACGTCCACAACTTGGCATTTTTACATACCAAGCGGGTCTGTTTTTTTTAGTGTTATAATAAAAAGCATCTGATCCAATGACCGTATTCGATTGAATGATTACATGGTCTCCAATCATGGTATCTGCTAAAATAGTCACCCCAGGATGAATGATACAATGGTCTCCAATTTGCACATTATTACCAATAAATACATTTGGCATCACCACAGTATTTGCACCTATTTTTAAGTCAGAACTAATTGATTCTGTGCTTATTTTAAATGGTTTAAAGTGATGAACGAGTTTTGCATAGGCGTCAAAAGGGGCATCACAATACAATAAAGTTTTTCCTATAGGTAGCTCCACCTCCTTGCTATTAATGATGATACAAGTAGCAGCACTATTGATACAAGTTGCATAATATTTTGGATTATCTACAAAGACAATATCACCATTTTCAACTTGATGAATTTCATTGATTCCTGTGATAAAATTTTGATCATTACCAATGATTTCTGCATTTGTAAATTCAGATAACCATTGTACCGAAACGGGTGCGGAAAGCTTCATAAGTGTGATTTTGGGCTAAATCAAAGGTAATGCGCCTTTTTTATAAAAAATATTTTTAAATAAAATACTTACCTCTAAAAGGTAAAAAGCATTCCAAAAAAACGACATTCAATAGTTGTCTTAACTAGTATATTTAAAAAATAGGTTTCAATGAAGTCCTTTGTTTATAAGTGTTTCATAGATTTCAATTTTTTATTACAGAAAATAAAATGGGTTTTAAATGTGCTGATTATTTATTTTTATTGCTTTAAAATGATGGCCTAAAAAGTCGATTTGTGGATAAACCCGAAAAATTTGTTTACAATTTTTTTGTTATTAGAATAAAGTATATTTAATATTGTGAAGGGAATTCAATTCCCGTACTTACTAACCCATCTATATACGAGGTCCCACATCAGTGGGACTTTGTTTTTTAAGCCGCTCAAACAAGTACAAATTCATGGACTATTTTTTAATCTACAAACCCTTTCAAGTGCTTTCACAATTCACTTCAATAGAAGGCAAATTGTGCTTAAAAGACATCTTGCATGTACCTACAGATGTGTATCCAGTGGGTAGATTAGATTATGACAGTGAAGGCTTATTGTTGATTACAAATGATAAAAGCATCAATCAACAATTATTAAATCCTTTACATGCGCATCAACGTACCTATTGGGTACAAGTAGATGGCGCCATCACAGATGAAGCTATTCAGCAATTAAGTAAAGGTGTCTCGATCAATGTGGATGGAAAAATGTATTTAACCAAGCCTTCGCAATTGGAAATATTACCAGAAAGTTTAGAGGTCCCAGAGCGCAATCCGCCTATCCGATTTAGAAAAAGCATCCCAACAAGCTGGGTATCGATACAAATCGCCGAAGGCAAGAATCGTCAGGTTCGTAAAATGTTTGCACAGGTTGGTTTTCCGGTCCTGCGTTTAATTAGGGCAAAATTGGGTACGTATTCCATTGATAACATGCAACCAGGGGATTGTCTTTCTTTAACGGCGGCGGAAGTTCAGGAAGGCTTCTTTCGCTAATTGACTGCTAAGTTTTACTTTTGCAGTAATACAATAAAATATCAACCGATTATAATGAGTCATTTATCAGAGCAGGAAATTATTAG
>CAXNMZ010000014.1:0-20453 GCA_964203125.1 Chitinophagales bacterium
AATAGTTTTTTTTAGGACTGTAAACGGCGTACCTTTGCAGCCTCAAAACAGTACATGGAAATAAGAAACATCGCTATTATCGCGCACGTTGACCACGGTAAAACAACCTTGGTAGACAAAATTTTACACGCAACTAAAGTATTCAGAGACAACCAGGAGACTGGTGACTTAATCATGGATAGCAACGAGTTGGAGCGTGAAAGAGGTATCACTATCTTAAGTAAGAACGCTTCTGTAACCTATAAAGGTGTAAAAATTAACGTGATCGATACACCAGGTCACTCTGACTTTGGTGGTGAGGTGGAGCGTGTTTTGAAGATGGCAGACGGTGTTTGTTTACTAGTGGATGCTTTTGAAGGACCCATGCCACAAACTCGTTTTGTATTACAAAAAGCATTGCAGTTGAATTTAAAACCAATTGTAATCATCAATAAAGTAGATAAAGAAAACTGTCGTCCTGACGAAGTACATGATGCAGTGTTTGAATTATTCTTCAACTTAGATGCCACAGAAGAACAATTGAATTTCCCTACTTTTTATGGTAGCGGAAAAAATGGTTGGTTCAATGAGACATTGACTCAATGTGAAGATATTACGCCTTTAATGGATGGCATCTTAAAGTATGTTCCAGGTCCAGATGTGAAGGAAGGACATACACAAATGCAAATCACCTCTTTAGATTATTCTACGTTCTTGGGTCGTATTGCCATTGGAAAAGTAGAAAGAGGTACCATTAAAGAAAATCAAAATATTGTTTTGGTGCAAGCGGATGGCAGCATTAAAAAAAGCAAGGTAAAAGAATTGTATGTATTTGAAGGAATGGGTAAGCGTAAAGTAACAGAAGTTGTTTCTGGTGATTTATGTGCTGTAGTTGGTTTAGAAGAATTCAATATCGGCGATACCATTGCTGATCCAGAAAATCCTGAAGCATTACCTGTTATTAGTGTAGATGAACCTACCATGAGCATGACTTTTAGTATTAACAACTCACCTTTCTTTGGTAAGGAAGGAAAGTTTGTTACTTCTCGACATATCCGTGATCGTTTATTGAAAGAAACTGAAAAGAATTTAGCATTACGTGTAGAAGAAACAGATAGTGCGGATAGCTTCTTGGTATTTGGTCGTGGTATCTTACACTTAGGTGTACTAGTAGAGACGATGCGTCGTGAAGGATATGAGTTGACGGTAGGTAATCCACAAGTATTGGTGAAAGATATTGATGGCAAAAGAAATGAGCCGTTTGAAATATTGGTAGTAGATGTGCCAAGTGAATTTAGTGGTAAAGTCATTGACTTAGTCACCCAAAAGAAAGGTGAAATGTTGATCATGGAATCGAAGGGTACCATGCAACACTTAGAGTTTGATATTCCTTCTAGAGGTTTAATTGGACTTCGTTCTCAGATGTTGACACAAACTGCAGGTGAAGCTGTAATGGCGCACCGTTTCAATGAATACAAGCCTTGGAAAGGGCCAATTCCTGGAAGAAGCAATGGTGTATTGATCGCAAAAACAGGTGGTTTAACAACTGCTTATTCTATTGATAAATTACAAGACAGAGGTCGTTTCTTTATTGAGCCAGGTGAAGAAGTTTATGCTGGTCAAGTATTGGCTGAGCACATTAAGCCAGGTGATTTGAATATCAATGCTGTCGAGATGAAAAAATTAACCAACCACCGTGCGAGTGGAAGTGATGATAGCGTTCGTATCACACCAAAAGTACAATACACTTTAGAAGAGTGTATGGAGTACATTCAATTTGATGAGTGTATCGAGGTGACACCAAAGTCGGTTCGTATGCGTAAGTCTTTATTGGATGAGAATGAGCGTAGTAAAGCAACAAAACAATCTGCTCAATAAGCAATGTACTAGAAGTATAAAAAAAGAGTCTCAATGAAAATTGAGACTCTTTTTTTATACGTATGTTAAACTTAAAATTTGATAATAGACATTCAGATTATTTAAGTCTTCTGTAAAATTTATGCGTTCACTGGCTTGTTCAAGGTCGCCCACAATAAGTCCTTTAATTCTATCAGGTTTTTAGAAATCGCAGAAGAGATAAAAATATGAGGAATATTTTCTGGTAATTCTTTTTCGATGGCATCCATTAATTCTTGATCTAGTAAATCTGTTTTACTAATTGCAATGATGAAGTCTTTTTGTAACAACTCGGGATTGAATGCATGCAATTCATTCTTTAAAATTTCAAATTCTTTTTTGTGGTCATTTGAGTCTGCTGGAATTAAGAAAAGTAAAACCGCATTTCTTTCGATATGTCTTAAGAATCGATGGCCTAAGCCTTTGCCTTCAGCAGCACCTTCGATGATTCCAGGTAAATCTGCAATACAGAAAGATAGATTGTTTCTGTATTCAACCATACCCAATTGAGGTGTCAAAGTCGTAAAGGCGTAGTTTGCAATTTTTGGCTTTGCTGCTGTAATTGCTGATAAGAGTGTGGATTTGCCTGCATTTGGAAAACCAACCAATCCAACATCTGCAAGTACTTTTAATTCTATTTGTTTCCATCCTTCTATTCCATCCTCTCCAGGTTGTGCATACTCAGGAACTTGTTGTGTAGGTGTGGCAAAATTACTATTGCCCAATCCACCTCGACCTCCTTTCATCCAAACAATTTCTTGTCCATCATGTAAAATTTCTGCTTCAATTGCACCGGTCTCTTCGTCTCTTGCGATGGTTCCCAATGGGACTTCTATAATGATATCTTCACCGTCTTTACCGGTACATTTATTTTTAGAGCCATTCTCTCCATCTTTTGCCAATACATTTTTATGATATCGCAAATGCAATAAGGTCCAAAGTTGGGAATTACCTCTAAGAATCACATGTCCACCTCTCCCGCCATCACCACCATCTGGTCCGCCCTTGGCTGTTAATTTATTTCGCAGAAAATGTCTACAACCAGCTCCGCCATGACCACTATGGGCAAAAATTCGGATGTAATCAATAAAATTATTTCTTTCTGACACTTGTTCTTATTATAAGCTACAAAGTTACTACAATCAAGCGGTAATTTAATTTAATAAAAAAGCCTTCTCTTTTGGAGAAGGCTTAAATACCTATTTTGAAATGATTTTTTATGGAATAGTCCTTGGTTAATTATTTGCCTTTAGGCCATCAATTAAAATAGCTACCATGTTTTGTTCTAGTTCCTCTGCGCTGATTTTTTTGGTTGAACGGTGCCAGCTTTCGATGCCACTTACTGCATGTAAAAATATAAGGACCACGGTTGGGGCATCAATCGGCTTGATTTCCTTATTCCTAATCCCTTCTTCAATAATTGCAGCCAACCTTTTACGATATACCCTTCTTTGATTTTGGTAATTGGATAAATAGGGATCAGAAAGGTGTTTCCATTCTCTATCGCTTACATATACTTCCTCATACTGATGTATCATCTCTACGATATGGAATCGAAGGATCTTTTCCATTTTTTTTAATGAACTAATTTCTTCTGATTCTATTTCATCAATTTTTAATACAAAACGATTGGCTACATTGAATACCAATTCGTGCAATAACTCACTTTTAGATTTGATATGATTGTACAAACTTGCAGCTTCCACACCAACAGCCTCTGCTAAATCGCGCATACTTGCCGCTTTATACCCTTTTTCTCTAAAAAGTGTAGCCGCTTTTCGCACAATTACGTCTTTTCTGGACCCGTTTTTTTCTGTTTTGATTCTAGCCATAATGTTATTTTGTGCGTTGATTAGCACAAAATTATCGAATAAAAACGAAGGTTTTGGTTAATTTTTGATAAATTATTGAATTTTGTTAGTTTTTTGGTAATCAACTAGTTACATTCATAGAAGTACTTCGATTTAGAATGCTTTGGGAGGGAAGGCTTAAAAATCGTAGTTTCGCAACTGAAAATCAAAAAAATACACATGTCTTTAGTAGTCGTTGGATCTATGGCTTTTGATGCCATTGAAACCCCTTTTGGGAAAAGTGATAAAATTATTGGTGGAGCAGCAACTTATATTGCATGGTGCGCCTCTAATTTCACCACAGTGAAACAAATTTCGGTGGTTGGTGGAGATTTCCCCCAAGCACAATTAGATGCTTTGACTGCAAGAGGTGTCATTTTGGAAGGTGTGCAAATTAAAAAAGACGAAAAAACTTTTTTCTGGAGCGGTAAATATCATTTAGATATGAATACGCGTGATACTTTGGAAACACAATTAAATGTATTGGAAAATTTCCAACCAGTTGTGCCAGAAAGTTATCAGGATTGCGAAATTTTAATGTTAGGAAATTTGGTACCTGCTGTACAAAGTAGTGTCATCAAACAAATGAGAAATAGACCAAAATTAATCGTGATGGATACGATGAATTTTTGGATGGAAATTATGATGGATGACTTGAAGCATACTATTAGTTTAGTAGATGTTTTAATGGTAAACGATAGTGAAGCGAGACAATTGAGTGGTGAGTATAGCTTGGTCAAAGCTGCAAAAAAAATCATGGAGATGGGTCCAAAATATGTGATCATCAAAAAAGGGGAACACGGTGCTTTATTATTCCATCAAAACGAAGTCTTCTTTGCACCTGCATTACCATTAGAAGAAGTATTTGATCCAACTGGCGCCGGTGATACCTTTGCAGGTGGATTTGTAGCACATTTGGCAAAAACAAAAGACATTTCATTTGAAAATATGAAGACTGCAATTATTCTAGGAAGTGCCATGGCAAGTTTTTGTGTAGAGAAGTTTGGTACAGAGCGTTTGACAGAGATTAGTGTGAAGGATATCAAAGAACGTGTTGCATCTTTTGTTCAGTTGGTGAACTTTGATATTGAGTTGGTTTAAAATTATTTTTTTTAATTAAGAATATGAAAGTTGCAGTAGTCGGTGCCACAGGTTTAGTAGGCACTAAAATGTTACAAGTACTTGCTGAACGGAATTTCCCTGTGACTGAATTAGTTCCAGTAGCATCTGCACGTTCTGTGGGGAAGGAAGTCATCTTTAAGGGCAAGGGCTATCAAGTGCTGAGTATGGAAGAGGCTATAGCTGCAAAACCTGCTATAGCAATTTTTTCCGCAGGGGGAGCAACTTCATTAGAGTGGGCACCAAAATTTGCAGCTGCTGGTATTCGTGTCATTGACAATTCTTCGGCATGGAGAATGGACCCAACTAAAAAATTAGTCGTGCCAGAAGTAAATGCTTCTGTATTAACTGCAGCTGATTTTATCATTGCGAATCCTAATTGTTCGACCATACAAATGGTGGTTGCATTGCAACCTTTACATGAAAAATACAAAATCAAAAGAGTTGTTGTAAGCACCTATCAAAGTGTGACTGGAACCGGGAAACAAGCTGTGGATCAATTATTCAGCGAGCGTAAAGGCGAAATCATATCTGCCGACCAAATGGCGTATAAATATCCAATCGATTTAAATGTGATTCCTCAAATTGATTTGTTCCTTGAGAATGGATATACAAAAGAAGAAATGAAAATGGTAAAAGAGACTTGCAAAATTATGCAAGACGATACGATTAAGGTAACCGCTACTACGGTGCGTATCCCAGTCGTTGGTGGACATAGTGAAAGTGTGAATGTAGAATTTCATAATGAATATGATTTAAAAGAATTGACTGCTATATTAGCACAAGCACCTGGCGTAGTGGTGCAACAAGATGATGCTGCACAATTTTATCCAATGCCATTATGGGCACATGAGAAAGATGATGTTTTTGTGGGCAGATTACGAAGAGACGAAACGCAAGCGAAGACTTTAAATATGTGGGTTGTAAGTGATAACCTACGTAAAGGTGCTGCTACCAATGCAGTTCAGATAGCAGAATACTTGTTGTCAAAAGGTATTATCTAAAAAAAGCATTATCGTTAAAAATAAACAGGAAGAAGGCAATTCAATTTTGAGCGAAAAAACGCAGACAAGCGTCTGATGAATCTCAAGATAGAGCGAAAAACTAGGAGTTTGAATTGCTATTTATCAATTCAATGAATTCAGCCTCAGTAATTATTTTTATAGAGGCTATTTTTTTTGCTTTCTCTAATTTACTTCCAGCATCTTCTCCAACAATTAAATAATTTAATTTACTACTCACCCCGCTAAGGATATGTCCGCCTTTTGCTTCCACCACGGCTTCTGCGTCCGAACGCTTAAGTTGTATTAAGCTTCCTGTGAATAAAAAATTTAATCCTGTAAGTGAGCCATCCGTTGGTTGATGATTGGTTTGCTCCACATTCAATCCCAATTGTATTAGAGAATCAATCATATGGAGTTGAATTGGGTCGTGAAAAAACTGAACAATACTACTTGCCACTTTTACACCTATATCTTCGAAATCCAATAATTGCTCCTCGGTGATGCGCGTCAAATCAAGTATATGATTGATTCTGCTTGCAATTGTTTTAGCAGTTGTTTCTCCCACAAATCGGATACCTAATGCATAAATGAATCTATGCAATGGCTGTTGTTTAGAGGCTTCAATTGAAGTTGTTAAATTGTCTACACTCTTTTTCCCAAATCCTTCCAATTGTCCAATCTTTGCAAAGTCGAGTGTATATATGCCAGGAATGTCTTTTAGCAAACCAAGCTCAAAGAATTTTTTAATATTGGCCTCGCCTAAATTTTTAATATCCATTGCATCCTTACTCACAAAATGTGCAATGCGTTCTACAATTTGTGCGCTACAGTTGATATTATTACACCTCCAAACTGCTTCTGTACTTTCTTTAACCAATGTAGTAGCACAAACAGGACAATGTGTTGGAAATTGAATCTTTTTTTCAATGCCTGTTCTAAGACTTGCAATGGAATGAACAATTTGCGGAATGACATCTCCAGCACGTTCAATAATGACCGTGTCGCCTAAAAGCAAATCCTTCTCAATGATATATTCTTCGTTATGGATAGAAATACTAGAAACAGTTACACCTCCAATGGCTACGGGTTTTAATTTAGCAACCGGTGTGACAGCGCCAGTTCTGCCCACTTGAAATTCTACATGCTCCAAAACAGTGGTGGCTTGTCTTGCTTTAAATTTATAAGCAATTGCCCATCTTGGATGGTGCGATGTCATACCTAATTTTTCTTGTAATGCTAAATCGTTGACCTTCACCACTAAGCCGTCAATCTCATAGGGTAATTGGTCTCTTCCAGATTCAGCAATCGCACAGTAATCAATGACATCTTGTATTTTAGAAACAATTTGTTTTTCTTTCTCGGGCGATCTAAAACCTATATTCCATAAAAATTCCAGGGTCCCACTATGGGTTTTCAAAAGTGGGTTCACCGATTTTCCTGGGATAGGTAAAGTATAACTGACATGATAGATGAACGCATCTAAATTTCTTTCTGCCACTTCCTTTGGATCTTTCATTCTTAAACTACCTGATGCAGCATTTCTTGGATTGGCAAGAGGTGACTGTTGCTTTAATTTTAATTTATCATTAAAATTGTCAAATGCTTTTTTAGTCATAATCACTTCGCCACGAATTTCAATTTGTTGAATGCCATTTTCTGCAAGTGGAATCTGTAAAGGAATGGATCTAATTTGTTTGATGTTGTTGGTAATGTCTTCTCCTTCTACACCATCCCCTCTAGTACAGGCGCGCACCAAAAGGTCGTTTTCATAAATTAATGAAATACTAGCGCCGTCAAATTTTGGCTCAACACAATAAGTAATGGCATCGAGGCCAGCACTTTCTCTTGCTTTACGGTCAAAATCATGGAGGTCCTCTGCATTATAGCTATTCTCTAAGCTTAACATGGGCACTAAATGCGGTACCGTTTCAAAATTACTATTCAAACTATTGCCCACTCTTTGACTAGGCGAGTCAGGGGTAATCAAAGAAGGGTCTGTGGCTTCTATAGACAATAAGGCTTGAAAAAGTTGGTCATATTCGTAATCACTAATCAAGGGCTCGTTGACTACATAATATTGGTATTCATGAAACTGTAATACCTTTTTTAAAGAAATTAAATCAATACTTAAAGGAGCTGTTAGAAACTGCTTTGTTGTTTGTTGTAATGCTTGTATTTGTGCTTTATCGTACATGGGCGAAAATCTTCGCTAAAGTACAAACTTTAGCGCTTGCAAGCTCATTATTTAATACCTTTATGGACTAAATAATAACATACTTATGTTGTATTCAATGACGGGTTACGGAAGGGCAGAAATGACATTTAACGACAAAACACTTTTAGTGGAAGTCAAGTCTTTAAACGGAAAGCAATTTGACGTTCGTTTAAACATTCCTTTCATCTTAAAACCAATTGAAGTTGAAATTAGAAATACATTAAATGAACACTTATTTAGAGGTAGTGTTGAGTGTTCCATTTTTGTCAGATCAAATGGCGCTTCAAAGCCGGTCAACATCAACAAAGCGTTGGCAAAATCCTATTACCAACCAATCGTTGAATTAGCAGATGAACTAGGCATTGGCAAGGAGAATATTTTGAGTACCCTGTTGAAAATGCCAGATGTGGTTTCTTCTACCAATGAAGTATTAGCTGAAGACGAAAAGCATGCTATTTTTGGTTTATTAAAACAAGCGATTGACTTATTAAATATACACAGACAGGAGGAAGGAAAATCAATTGAATTGGATTTACTAGAACGAGTTGCAGGAATTGAATCACAACAGGCTGCAATCGCTGTGCTTGAGCCGAATAGAAGAACCAAAATAAAAGATGGCTTGATTAAATTATTAGAACAAAATGTAGGACCAGACAAGTATGACAATAATCGTCTTGAGCAAGAATTAATTTACTATATCGAAAAAATTGATATTTCAGAAGAGCGTGTTCGTTTAACCAACCATTGTGCCTATTTCAAATCGATCCTTGCCGAAAAAGATCCAAACAAAGGAAAAAAATTATCTTTTGTGTTACAAGAAATGGGCAGAGAGATCAATACCACCGGTTCTAAGGCCAATGATGTAGACATTCAAAAAGCAGTCATTGTCATGAAAGACGAATTAGAAAAAGCAAAAGAACAAATCTTAAATGTATTATAAATGGGGAAGTATAATCGTATAGTTTGTGGTATTTGTTTTTTAATCAGCATAGCTGCTTGTCAAACAATACCCTTATCTGAACAAAATACAATTCATCCAGACCATCAATGGAATAGTGCCAAGCCAGAAAAGTATTTGTTCAATATTACGGATACCAATCAATTGTATAAAGTTGTCTTTGTAATTAGACACCACAATGCGTATCATTATAAAAATATTTGGATCGAGCTAAGTCATAGTAGTGCTGGTGAAAAAGCACAAACGGCAGCATTCAATTTGAATTTAGCGAATGATCAAAAAGGTTGGCTAGGCACTGGAATGGATGATATCTTTGATCAACGCATTCCATTGTATTCAAAACCAATTAAATTAAAGTATGGTATGCATTCGTTTACCATCAAGCATACGATGCGTGAGGACCCGCTTCAAAATATTTTATCTACAGGCATACGAATAGAAAAAGCTAGTTTATAAAATGAATATGCGTTTTTCCATATCAAAATTAGTATGGGTTAGAATTATTTATTGGCTATTTCTAACCTATATGGTCGCTGCGTTTATTTGGTGGTATGTGGCCCTAGTTAAGCAAAATGATTTACTAACAGCCACAAAAATTGAAACCCTTACTGCAAGAGGTGTAATAGATCAAAAGCAAATTGCAAGCATAGAGGCCTTTGCTACTCGGAAAACGAAACAATATATTGGAGAAGGCTTGACATTTTTATTGCTATTTCTATTGGGGGCCATCTACGTATATCGTTCATTATTGAAGCAATTAAAATACTCGACTTTGCAACAAAACTTCATGATGGCAGTCACGCATGAACTCAAGACGCCGATAGCAGTTACGCAATTAAATTTAGAGACAATTGTAAAAAGAGATTTACAGCCTGCGCAACAACAACATTTAATTCAGAATACGCTTAAAGAAACAAAAAGATTAGACGCACTTTGCAATAATATTTTATTGGCATCTCAATTTGAAACAGGGCAATATCAAAACAGCAAACAAGTAGTGGATCTTTCTGTCATTACTGTTCAATGTATACAATCTTTTGAAGAACGATACTCAAATAGAAACTGTATTCCTTCAATTGATGCATCTATTCAACTTCAAGGCGAACCTTTATTATTACAATTAATGATTAATAATTTATTGGACAACGCCAATAAATACGCAGCACCTGAGACAGCTATTTATATCGACTTGCATGCAGTTGGAACAGACATTGAGTTAACAGTCAAAGACCAAGGCATTGGGATTGTCCCAGAGGAAAGGTCAAAAGTATTTGATAAATTTTATAGAGTAGGTGCAGAGCAAACGAGAACGACCAAGGGCACTGGACTTGGATTGTATTTATGTAAAAAAATTGTCAAATTCCACGGTGGTAATATTTTCGTCAAGCCAAATCAACCCAAAGGAAGTATTTTTGTGGTCCAACTCAAGGCAGATTAATCATGCAAAAACACAGTATCTTATTGGTGGAAGACGAAGAACATCTTCATGAAGCCTTGAAGCTAAATTTAGAAATGGAGGGGTACGAGGTAGATTCTGCATTTGATGGCGGGGAGGCTTTAAAGAAAATCCAATCCGCTCATTATGATCTACTGATTTTGGATATTATGTTGCCTTCTTTGGATGGCTTTAGCATCACAGAACGTATGCGATTGAATAACAATCAAACACCCATTTTAATATTAAGTGCAAAAAATACAAGTGCCAATAGGGTACAAGGACTAAAACTAGGAGCTGACGACTATTTAACCAAGCCATTTAATTTAGAAGAATTGCTTTTAAGGGTAGCAAAACTGATCCAGAAAAACGCGCAACAATCCAATGCTTCCCCGCAAATGGATAGCTACCAATTTAAAGGGCATAGCATTGATTTCAACGCCTCAGAGGTGTTGCTTGCTTCTGGTCAAAAAATCACCCTTACTAAAAGAGAATTGTTATTGTTAAAATTACTCATTGAGCATAAACATAACGTGGTCACAAGGGAAAAGATCCTGCAATTAGTCTGGGGCTACCAAGTCTACCCAAACACCAGAACCATCGATAATTTCATTCTTAATTTTAGAAAGTACTTCGAAATAGACCCAAAGCACCCAAAACACTTTATTTCCATGCGAGGGGTAGGCTATAAATTCCAAGATTAATCCCCCTTAAGGCAATGTTTAGGCAAAATTTGCGTTATTATTTATAGATAATTTTAGCCCATGTCATTGTCCTCTATCCAAGACTTTGTAGAACCTATTAACCTATCATTCTTATCAAAGGACGAAGGTTATCGGGATACCCAGCTTGGCAAGCATATTAAATCTTATGAGCATCAACTGCCTGATATCAAGGATGCGGATATCGTATTGATTGGTGCAGGGGAGTGCAGGGGTGCTGGATTTGCATTGAATGGTTTTGAAGCAGCCAATGCTGTTAGAGCTGCTTTGTACAATTTATATTATTGGCATGCCCAGGTGACTATAGCAGATATTGGAAACGTAAAACTTGGACAAACTATTCAAGATAGTTATGCTGCATTAAGAACAGTGATTGCAGAATTGATTCTGCAAAATAAAAAAGTGGTCATCATGGGTGGATCTCATGACCTCACCTTGCCTCAATACCATGCCTATACTGCGATTCCTACCTTGGTGAATGCGGTGGTGGCAGACGCTAAAATCGATTTAGATTTAGAAGCCAGATTGCCATCGGATCATTTTTTAGAAGAATTATTTACAGGCTTACCGAATCATTTAAACCATTACGCACATATTGGTTTTCAAAGTTATTTTATGCATCCGCATATGCTAGAAACAATTGATAAGCTAAGGTTTGATTGTTTTAGATTGGGTGTAGTGCGTGAAAGTATCGAAGAAATGGAGCCCGTCATAAGAGACAGTCATATGATGAGTTTTGATATTAGTGCCATCCAACATGCACAAGCGCCTGCTAATATCATTACATCTAATGGATTTAATGGAGAAGAAGCCTGTGTGTTGATGCAATATGCAGGGATGAGTTGGAAAACAAGTTCTATTGGTTTATTTGGATACCAGGCGGAACTAGATCACCATGGATTAACAGCGATTCAGATGGCACAAATGATTTGGTATATTATAGATGGCGTGCACCGTGGTAAAAAGGAAGCACCACTTTCGGCACTTGATCGTTTTAAAGAATTTCAAATTGCTTTTTCAGATATTGATACGCAGTTTTTACAAAGTAAAAGCACAGGCAGATGGTGGATGAAATTACACAGTGGAGAATGGATGCCTTGTAGTTACAAGGATTATTTAATAGCTTCTAATAACGAAATCCCAGAAAGATGGCTAAGAGCATTAGAAAGAGAATAAACCCATTTAAGTTTGAAAATTTATTAAAATTATTATTCATTGCAGTAGCAACAATAATGATTTTAAGTGCATGCTCTGTGCGTCAAGCGCAAAAAACATTACTAAGTGCTGAAGGTGTGAAGGGCGCACATATTGGAATCGCTATTTACAATGATACAAAGGGACAATGGCTGACCAAATACCAGAGCGATCATTATTTTACGCCTGCCAGCAACACCAAAATCTTAGCGACTTATTTAGGCTTACAATTTTTAGGAGATTCCTTACCAGGGTGGAAAATGGCAGAAAAAAACGATACCTTATTTTTGATGCCATTGGGGGATCCTAGTTTTATGCACCCGGAATTTAGTTATCAGCCTGTAGTAGACTTAATAAAAAATACAAAAAAGCAAGTTGTCATTGTTGGCAACAATCAAGATCAATTTGAAATATTTGGAAGTGGTTGGTCATGGGCTGATTATGACCAAGATTATCAACCAGAAAGAAGCAGGATGCCGATTTATGGCAATGTGGTACACTTTTACCAAAGCAATAAAAAATTAGATGCGATTAAGCCTTTCTATTTTTTTAAAGATTTTGTTGACTTAGATAAGGTGGGAGAAAAAAACTGGTCAAGAAATAGGTTGGGGAATCGCTTTTTTACGACGAACGAAAATAATAAAAGCAAATATTTTCAAGTCCCTTTTAGTCAAGAAGATATGCCAATGGTAAAAGCACTTGAATTATTGAGTGATACTTTAGGCAAAAAAATCAGCCTTCAAAAAAACAGCTCAATTACATCCATTCCTTTCAAGACCATTAAAACGGTTCCAACGGATAGCTTATTAAAGATCATGATGCTGCGCAGTGATAATTTTTATGCAGACCAAATAGTCTTGATGGCAAGTGAGCAATTATTTGGTAAGATGGATGACGCAGCATTGATTGATAGTGCTAAGAAATTATTTTTTGCAGATTTACCACAAAAAATGCGTTGGGCAGACGGCAGTGGATTAAGTCGCTATAATTTAAATACCCCCGAAAACTATATTGCTATTTTACAACAGATGCAAGCTAAGTTCGGAGAAGCACGTGTTAAAAATATTTTTGAAAAAGGTGGAGAAGGCACGATCTCGGCTTACTATAAAAATTTCCCAGGAACCATGTATGCTAAGACAGGCACTTTAGGTGGACAGGTTGCATTGAGTGGGTTCATCTATACGCCTAAGCAGCAAAAATTATATTTTTCGATATTGGTAGCGAACCACATGAGCCCAACAAGTACTCAGGTTAGAAGAGCAGTTGAAGCTTATTTAACTAAGGTGACTAAAGGGATGTAGCTTTTACTTGCTAAACAATCTATCTAAATAATCTTCATTGAATTCAATGAAGGTAGGTGCGCCAGACGCTGTGGAATTTGGGATATCACATTCGCTGAGTGATTCAATCAAGCCATGCATTTCCTTTTGTCCTAAATTTTGTCCTGCTTTGATGGCCATTTGACGTGCCATACAGCGAATTAATTTTTCTCTTTTACTGAATTTTAAATCGGCACTAAAATGTTTGAACTGTTCCAATAAAAGTTCGATGGCATTTTTTTCATTACCTGCAAGCACGTCTGCTGGGATACCCTGAATGATAAAACTATTTTGACCAAAGGCTTCTATTTCATATCCAATATTGGCCAAGTCTTCCACCATCTCTTCGAGCAATACTGCGTCACTGGAACTTAATTCTAATACAACTGGGAATAAACTTTTCTGTGTGGCATGGGGTTGTGCACTTGCCTTTTGGTATTTTTCATACAAGATCCTTTCATGCGCTAATTGTTGGTGGATAATAATCAAACCACTCTTGGTTGGTGCAATGATATAGGTTTGATGGAGCTGCATCAAAAAAGCATCTTCCGGAACAGACAAAGATTCGTCTTCCTTATATAAACCCATGGAAGAAGGTTTCACAATAAATTCCTGATTTGCACTAGGTAAGTCAGTAAAAAAACTTTTCCAATCCTGCTGTCCTGATTGCAATGTTTTTGGAATTAAATGCGCTTGATTTTTTTGTGTAAAACCTTCATACAATGACTTTCTGGAAGTTTCCTGAACTTGACTTTCCGAAAAAGGTTTTTGAATGGCATCCAATTGTTGAATGTTGGCGTCTAAAGAGAAATCCAAAGAAGGTGCAATACTAAACTGTGCCAAAGCATGTTTTACAGCGGCTTGAACAAATGCATAGATGATTTTATCATCTTCGAATTTAATTTCTTGTTTGGTTGGATGCACATTGATATCGACTTTAGACGGATCTACATCGATGTATAATATGTAACTTGGAAAACTATCTTTTGCGATTAAACCATCAAAGGCATTGGCAATCGCATGATGCAAATAGGCGCTCTTAATAAATCTTCTGTTCACAAAAAAGTATTGGTCACTTCTTGTTTTTTTTGCAGTCTCTGGCTTACCAACAAATCCAGAGATGGTTAAGTAGTCTGTGTGTTCTCCTACGGTCACCAATTTGCTTTGATAAGGATTGCCTAATACTTGAATCGCTCTTTGCTTAAAGCTGCCAGCATCCCAATGGTAGACTTCTTGACCATTGTTATGTAAATTAAAATAGACCTCAGGGAAAGCCAATGCTACCCTTGTAAATTCTTCTAGTATATGTTTAAGTTCAGCAGAATTACTTTTTAAAAAATTTCTTCTGGCAGGCACATTGAAAAATAAATTTTTCATACTGATGCTTGTGCCGACAGGTGTAGCAACTGGAGCAGTCGAAATCACTTTACTATTTTCAATAGAAACTTCTGTACCAACCTCGTCTTCTGGTCTTTTTGTTTTTAACTGTACTTGTGCTACCGCAGCAATAGATGCTAAGGCCTCGCCTCTGAATCCCATTGTACGAATTTCAAATAAGTCTTCAATCACACTTATTTTACTAGTCGCATGCCTAGCAAAAGCATTTTGAGCATCCTTTTCGGACATGCCCTTTCCATTGTCAATCACCTGAATCAAGGATTTGCCCGCTTCGTTGATAATCAATCGAATTTCTGTAGCCTCAGCATCTACTGCATTTTCCAATAATTCTTTGACAGCACTGGCGGGTCTTTGTATGACTTCGCCTGCCGCAATTTGATTGGCAATATGATCTGGCAGTAAATGAATTGTTTCGGACACTTAATTAACTATTTTAAAGTGTGTAAAAGTAGTAAATTTGCGTCTTAATAACGAACCTTATGCAGAGAACAGCGGACATCCAAAAATTAAGCCATAAATACCTTCCAAGCGACTTCGTAATAACGGATTGGGCTTGTTTGGAGCCTTTTTTCAAAGAATTAAATGACCGAGCAATCCCTTCTGTACAAGATCTAGAGGCATGGTTGACAGATTTGAGTGAATTGGAAGCATGTATCAGTGAAGATGCTTGTTGGAGACAAATCAAAATGACCTGTGATACGACAGATAAAAGTCTGGAAGATGCCTTTACTTTTTTCTGTATGGAAATTCAACCCAAGATGCAGCCTTATGCAGATGCATTGAATAAAAAATTGATTCAATCCCCTTTTACTGCAGGGTTAGATCAAGCGAAATACCATACTTATTTAAGATCAGTGAAAAAAAGCATTGAATTGTTTAGAACAGAGAACATTCCTATTCAAGCTGAGTTAAGTGTTTTACAACAACAATATGGTGTCATTGCAGGCAAGATGACCATCGAAGTGGGTGGTAAAGAATATACTTTACAACAAGCCGCACAATTTTTAGAAAATGAAGACCGTGCGTTTAGAGAAGAAGTCTATCGAAAAATTCAGACAAGAAGATTGCAAGACCAGGAAGCAATGCACGAATTGTTTACAAGCTTAGTGCAAAAAAGACATCAAGTGGCTTTGAATGCTGGATTTGAAAATTACCGTGATTATAAATTTGCAGAACTAGGACGTTTTGATTACACCAAAGAAGATTGTTTTCAATTTCATGAGGCAGTTAAGTTACACGTGATGCCTCTCATTGAAAAAATTTACACACGTAAAAAAGAAAAGCTAGGAGTAGATATGCTTAAGCCTTGGGACTTAGAAGCAGAACCTGCTGGCACCAAGCCTTTGCGTCCATTTACCGACGGAAAAGATTTATATGAAAAATCAGTGGCCTGCTTTGAACAGGTGAATCCTTTCTTTGCAGATTGTTTAAGAAAGATGAATGAGCTTCAACATTTTGATCTTGAAAGTAGAAAAGGCAAAGCACCAGGAGGATACAATTGTCCTTTAGCAGAATCAGGCGCACCATTTATTTTCATGAATGCAGCTGGTCAGATGAGCGATGTGACAACGATGGTTCATGAGGGTGGACATGCAGTGCATTCTTTTTTAGCGCATCCTTTGTCGTTGAGCGCATTCAAAGAATATCCAATGGAAATTGCAGAAGTGGCAAGTATGGCCATGGAATTATTTAGCATGCAACATTGGCAACCGTTTTTTGAGAAGGAATCAGATTTAAATAGAGCCATAGAGCACCAACTAGAAAGAACGATTACTATTTTTCCATGGATTGCCATCATTGACAAATTTCAACATTGGGTGTATACAAATCCAGCACACACGATTGAACAAAGAACCAACGAGTGGCAAAATATTGTAAAAGAATTTTCGTCTAAGACTTTGAATCAGTCTGGTTTAAAAGAATTTAGAGCGATAGGATGGCAAAGACAATTGCATTTATTTGAAGTGCCATTTTATTATATTGAATATGGTATTGCACAGTTGGGCGCAATAGGCATGTGGATGCAGTATCAAAAAAATCCTACACAAGCATTAGAAAATTATATGAATGCTTTAGCTTTGGGTGGGACAAAAACCTTACCGGAATTATATCAAACTGCAGGCTTGGAATTCAATTTCTCTCCTGAGTATGTTAAAAATTTGATGGAATTCACCAATCAAGAACTTGAAAAATTATATCACTAATTTTAAAATTGAATCAAATGAAAAAAATAGCTACTGTAATTTTATTGAGCATGTTCACATTTGTTGTTGCAGCTCAAAAACCTAGCACTGCACCTACTGGAAAATCAGATCCTGTGATGCCGGTTTATTTAGTGGATGGGGTGGAAACACCTTATGCTAAAGTGGTTAAAATCAACACGGCACTCATTGCTTCTATGGATGTATACAAAGGCGCAGATGCCATTGCGAAATTTGGTGCAAAGTATAAACACGGTATCGTGTTGGTGAAATTAAAAAAGTCAACTAAAAAATAATTGCTAAAGTAGATGGCAGTTTGATAAAAAAAAAGACCTCGAAGTTTCGAGGTCTTTTTTTTTATGCGTTGTTAGCGTCTTCTGGCCTAGGTCCTTCTGGTCGAGGTCCATTATTAGGACGAGGCCCGTTTGGTCCTTGTGATCGCGGTCCATTATTAGGACGCGGTCCGTTTGGTCCGTTTTGATTTGGTCCTTGTGGTCGAGGTCCATTATTAGGACGAGGCCCATTTGGTCCATTATTAGGACGCGGTCCGTTTGGTCCGTTTTGATTTGGATTCTGTCCCTGAGGTGCTCTATAATTTCTTTCTTGATCTCTTCTGCGTCGATCGTTCTTTTCTAATGAACGTAAACTTATCTGTCCTACTAGTTCTACAAATTCTGGTTCTACTTCTTTGTTTTTACTAGTGATTTCTACCGCTTCCAATTCTTCTACTGTAATGCCTTGTTGATTCAGCCTTTTAATTTCCTTAACGCGTTCAATCGTTAATGGAAAATGCTTGGTATTGTTAGGAAGGGTATACCACATTAAATTCTTAAAAATATCTTTCTTGATTAAGAACGCCGTCCCCATGGCAGTTTGTAAATTGTCTGCATAATCAGGAAAGGCTTGCAACGCATCTAAATAAGTATCTAATTCAAAATTCAAGCAACATTTTAAACGACCACATTGGCCACTTAACTTCGTTTGGTTGATGGATAAATTTTGATAACGTGCAGCAGTGGTGTTGACGCTTTTGAAATCATGTAACCAAGTACTACAACAAAGTTCACGACCACAACTTCCTATTCCACCAACTTTTGCCGCTTCTTGACGAATACCAATTTGACGCATTTCTACTTTTACTTTAAACTCACCTGCGAACATACGGATGAGTTCTCTAAAGTCAATACGATCATCTGCTGTGTAGAAAAAAGTACCTTTTTTGCCATCTGCCTGCAATTCGATCTCGCTTAATTTCATCTGTAATTTCAAATCTCTTGCATACGCTCTACTTTTAGCCAACATATCTGATTCTCTACCCTTACTTATTTTAAAGGTCTCAATATCTTTATCTGTACTTGCCCTAAGGATTTTCTTAATCTCTGGATGAAATTCATCCGTGCCGCTTTTTTTCAATTGCAAACGAACTAGTTCCCCAGTCAAAGAAACTTCTCCAACGTCGAAGCCGTTCACGCCTTCCACTGTCACATAATCTCCTTTTTCAAAAATTTGGAAAGTAGGGTTTCTAAAAAAATCTTTTCGGCTTCCTTGTTTGAAGCTTACTTCTACTACCCTACATTGACTTGCTGTGTCATCCACAGGCAAGTCTCTTAACCAGTCATGTACATTTAGTCTATTACATCCACCTGTACTACAGCCTCCGTTACTTTTGCAGCCATTGGGCGTACCCGTGCCACATGATCCACATCCCATATATTCAAATTCTAACTGTTATTAATTGAAATACCCGACACCTATTCCCTTCAAATCCCTGTTCCCTAGATTGGTGTCTATGTCAAAATTAAGGTTTTGTTGCGAATGATATGATAGAACTTGATGCCCATTGCCATAAATAACATCTTGGCATTGGCATTTCGCTCTATATAATAGACCGCTTTGTCCAATTCTTGTATGATGGCCTCTAATTGTCCGACCCCAGCGATTTTATTGATCCTAATTGCAAAATCCTTTAAATCTGGGTCTAAAGGGAGGTCTGCACCCAATACTTTGATCCGGATGCTTTGCTCAAGCAAGTGGTTAAAGTATTTTAGGAACTGTTTTTGCTGCTCCCTGCCCATTTTACTAACCTCGTCTACCCATTTCATTTGGGATAGTGGGCCATTTTTAAGAATAGCATTGAGCCAGTCCCTAATCTGGTCTAAAAAATCGGTATCACTATGTTGTACTAAATGAAGTGCTTCTCTATAATTGCCATCCGACATGGCTGCAATAAGTTGTGCTTTTTCAGGACTTAGTTTCGCTCTTTCTTCCAAAGCGCCTGCAATGTCTGTATTGGTTAATCTCGGAACTCTAATAAATTGGCATCGGCTAATGATCGTTGGGAGAATCTGCTCTTCGGAATTGGCCACCAATAAAAAAATCGTATCTGCTGGAGGTTCTTCAATCAGTTTTAATAATTTATTACCCTCTTTGCCTAAGTATTCTGGCATCCACATTACAAGCACTTTGAAAGGACTTTCAAAACTTTTGAAACTTAGTTTTTTGATAATTTCAGCACATTCGTCCGCACTAATATTACCTTGTTTATTTTCTGCTTTGATGAATTGCAACCAGTCAAATACATTGCCATAAGGATAGCCCTGCACAAATTCCCTCCACTGTTCTATAAAATTAGCACTGATATTTTTTTGACCAGGTTTCTCCGTGATGGTTGGAAAAGAAAAATGCAGATCGGGGTGCATCAACTGATTCGCGCGCTGATATGCAGGCAAATCTGCAATGGCATCTGGCTCGTTGAAAGTATGGACTTGTTTTGCAAGTGCGTCAGGGTCTGCAAACATATCCAAGACTTGATTGGTGGTAGCAGGTGAGCTTACTAAATATTGTGCAAATGCAATGGCCAAAGGCAATGCGCCAGATCCTTCTGGTCCCACAAACAATAGGGCATGGCTCAATCTTTGGTGTTGAACCATCTCTACTAACTGATGCTTTAATTTTTCTTGGCCAATAATATCGCGCAATAACATGCAGCGAAGATAGGACTTCCTTGGGTAAGCCTACTTATTTAAGTAAGTCAAAATTGCGTCGCTATCTGGTTTTACATTGCTTGGAAAATAAGCCAACATTTTTCCATTTTCATCCAATAAAAATTTATTGAAATTCCATCCGATAGTGGCATCTAAAACGCCATTTTTTGATTTTTGAG